>CAZCHU010000066.1:14153-16895 GCA_964498215.1 uncultured Mycobacterium sp.
CGTGGCCCCGTCGATCGTGCAGCAGGAGACGGAACCGGCTGCGGTTGCGCCGTCGGCCTCCGCCGCCGCCACGAAGCGGACGGGGTTGTTGGCGGGCTTGTTCTCGCTCTTTGCGCCCAAGCAGTCGGGTACGGGTTCTGACGTGCCGGCCGCCCCTCTCGACACTTTCGCCGCCGCGTTGCAGTTGATTCGCCGCGACCTCGAGAAGCTGTTCACCAATAGGGGGCCGACGGCCTCTCCCACATTGACCAGCCAGGGTGACCCCGAGGTTCGGGCAGGCTCGATAAACGCCACCGATCCCGAGAATGATCAGTTGACCTACACGGTTGTTCAGAGGCCTACGGCTGGCACCCTCGCGATCGACGACAGCGGGAACTTCACTTATAAGGCCCAGACGGATCTAGCCGCGCAGGGCGGTACGGACGAGTTTGTCGTTGCTGTCCGCGATACCAGCTTCAGTCTGAACTTTTGGGTACCGAAGAAGATCAACGTTCCGGTAACCGTGAACTTCGAAGCCTCGCCGGCTCCGGAGCCAGTGGTTGAAGCGAGTACGCAGGCGTTGGCAGGCACCGACGCGGGCTCGTCAGAGTCAGCGGCAGCGGCCGCAGCGCCCGCCACGCTGGCGGCTTCGACCGCGCCGATGGCCACAACAATGGCCACGACGATGGCCGCAACGATGGCTATGGGCGACGATCACGAGCATCACACCGCTGATAGCGAATTCATCGATTTGGCCACGTTCGGTGAATTAGGTGGCAGCGACCATACCCACGAACACAGTCTCGCCGGCGGCCGCACGATCATCACAACGGAGGCGCTGGTCGCCTACAACAATCTCCGCCAGTTCGCCGGGCTTGCGCCGAAGACCATCGATGAGGTCGGTGAGTGGGCTTTCGCGAATGCGCTGACCAACAACAGCCAGGCGTGGGGCACGGATCAACAGGGTGTCGGCCTCTATTACTCGATGCAGGGCGCCAAGGTCGGCTGGATCGCCGACGACAAGTTCGATCCTCAAATACTTGCCGACATCCAGCGGACCGCGCGGCTCGGATCCGCCGACGACGTCATGGACATGGTTGAGGAATTCGGCCACGACGGTTTCGCTGATTACCTGACCGACAACGATTTCGACGAGACCTTCATCAACACCTTGAAGATGGAGCCTCATTACGCCGGGTGGATGCATAGCCGCGCACACGGCCGGCTGTCAATCGAAGGCGTGGCCACCTCCCATGATGTGAATCACCTGACCGTGCTCAGCCACGATCAAATGCAGCCGTTCATGAATGACACGTTTGATTGGCCCCAGTGGCCCGCTCTTGAGGTGTCGCACTCAGGGGTGCTGGAGTACTTCCAGAGCATGGTGGCGCTCGGTGACCCGCTCGGTAGCAACTTGACCGAACTCAACAGCGCTCCAGGAGGCGGAGACCCAGACGCCGGCGAGCCAAATGTCGGCGGTGGGATCAACTCCGGTAACGCCGGTGACGAGTTGTGGGGTGAGGCGCATTTCGCTCCGTATGTGGACATGGCGGGTTGGCCGGTTCCGGACTTGATCGGGATCGCGGCTGACCGTGGGGTCTCGTTGCTGAACCTGGGGTTCATCACCGCGACTGCGGATGGTCAGGCGGCATGGGGCGGGTTCTCGACGCTGACACCGGGGTCGTCTGATTCTCAAGCGCAGTCCATTGACGACTCGATTGCGGCGTTCAAGGCTGCCGGTGGCGACGTGATGATCTCGTTGGGTGGTGCGAACGGCACGACTTTGGCGCAGTCTCATCTTCAGCGTGGTCTCGGTGCAGAGGCGTTGGCCAACAGTTACGCCGCGATAGCCGATTTCTATTCGCTGAACCGGATCGACTTCGATATCGAGGGTGCAGCGGCTGCTGAGCCGCAGTCCATCGCGTTGCGCAGTGAGGCGATCGCGTTGTTGCAGGAGGCCCGTCCCGACTTGGAGGTGTGGTACACGCTGCCGGTATTGCCCAGCGGTCTGACCCATGACGGGCTGGCTGTGGTCGATTCGGCGTTGACCGCGGGGGTGGCACTCGACGGGGTCAACGTGATGGCGATGGACTATGGCGAGTCGGCGGCACCCACGAGCGGTCCCAACGCCAAGACGATGGGGGCGTATGCGATTGAGGCTGCCGAATCGACCCATGCCCAGCTGACGACGTTGTTCGCCGAGCACGGTCAAACCTTCGGTTGGAACCAGCTCGGTGTCACCCCGATGATCGGGGTCAACGATGTCCTCACCGAGGTGTTCACCGTCGAGGATGCTCAGGCGTTGGAGGACTTCGCCATCGCCAAGGGGTTGGGGATGGTCTCGATGTGGTCGGTGGGTCGCGACACCCCGGGCAGTTTGGGGCAGGCCACCCCGAACGCCTCCGGCCTTGATATACCCGCGGGAAGTTTCAGCAATGTCTGGAATGACTACGGCACCATCAATGAAATGGACCTGGATTCCACTCCCGGTGGGGGTGGTACCGGAGGCGGAGGCGGTCCCGTCGAGGGCGGAACGACCACCGTCATCAGCTGGAACTGGGGTTCCAACACGGTGCTGGACTTCGATCCGTCTGCTGACAAGCTCGATTTCGGCTGGTTCCAGCCGGCGAATTTCGACGTCACCGAGCAGGACGGTTCGACTCGAATCACGATCGTTGACAACGGCGGTCAGACCTACACGCTCAGCGGCGTCGCGCTGAACGAAATGCAGATAGGCAACATCGTCGCGCTCGACACCAACAC
>CAZCHU010000067.1:0-8781 GCA_964498215.1 uncultured Mycobacterium sp.
CGTAGGGCGGGGTGATCCGCTGCCCGGCGAACGGGATGTTGATGATCGCGAACGTCGTCACTGTGCCCTCATCGGACAGCTCGATGAACTCGTCGAGCGGCCTGCCGGTTGCCGGATCTGCTTCGCGTGGAGGGAAATACACTTTCCCATCGGTACCGGTGCGGCCCGCCAGGAGCTTGCCCTGCTCCAGTGCGCGCAGAAAGGCGCTCTCGGGAAGTGATGCGGTGTGCAGGATCTCGATGCTGCTGGGGGACAGCTGGATGGTCACCGGATCAAGGCTTGCAACATCGTCGCCGAGAGGTGGTATCTCTTCGGGTTGATCGCCCAACTCGAAGTACGCGATATCGGTGATGGCGCCGACGGTTTCGGCGCGCCAATGCGCATGCACGCGCGCGCCGGTGCTGATCGCCTCCGGTGAGCCGACGTCAACAGCGTGCAACAGCGGGGTATCAGCCCCATCGAGTGTGATCAGCGCCCAGGCGAACGGATGGTCCAACGGCTGGCCCTCGAGCGGTTCCGGCTGCCAGGTCCATGACACGACCGTGCCGACACTGGCCACCGGTACCATCTCCGTCAATGGTTCGTAGGTGACGGGGTCGTACTCGGCTGGTGGAACATGAACCCTTCCGTCCGATCCGCGCACCCCGACAATGCGTCGCTCGCGTAGAGCGGTGAAGAACTCGCCGAGGAGTGGTCCCACTGAACGGGTGTAGTCGAAGGAAAGCTTCAAGGGAGCCGAGAGCGGCGGCTCATGAGGGTCGATCTGCACCGGGCTGCTGTGGCTGGCGGTCACAGGATCGAGTAGAACAGGTTCTAGGAATGGTTTCAAGCGAGGGCGAGGGCGGCGACGCTGCCCTGTCTGAAAGGCGGCGGGAATGAAGTTAGGACTCCAGCTCGGCTACTGGGGGGCGCAACCGCCGACGAACGTGCCGGAGCTCGTCGCCGCCGCCGACGGTGCGGGTTTCGACACCGTGTTCACCGCCGAAGCCTGGGGGTCAGACGCGTTCACGCCGCTGGCGTGGTGGGGGTCGGCCACCAACCGGATGCGGCTGGGAACCTCGGTGGTGCAACTGTCGGCCCGCACGCCGACCGCCTGTGCCATGGCTTCGATGACCCTGGACCACCTCTCGGCCGGGCGGCACATCCTCGGGCTAGGTGTGTCGGGTCCGCAGGTCGTCGAGGGCTGGTACGGGCAGCGGTTTCCCAAGCCGCTGGCCCGAACCCGCGAATACATCGACATCATTCGGCAGGTGTGGGCTCGGGAGGCGCGGGTGACCAGCGCGGGTCCGCACTATCCGCTGCCGCTATCGGGCGAGGGGACGACTGGACTGGGTAAGGCGCTCAAGCCAATCACTCATCCGCTACGTCCCGACATACCGATCATGCTGGGTGCCGAGGGGCCGAAGAACGTGGCCTTGGCCGCCGAGATCTGCGACGGCTGGCTGCCCATCTTCTACACCCCGCGGATGGCCGATATGTACAACGAATGGCTCGACGAAGGTTTCGCGCGCCCCGGAGCTCGGCGCTCGCGGCAGGATTTCGAGGTCTGTGCGACGGCCAACATCGTGATCACCGACGACCGCAGCGCGGCCTTCGAGGCGATGAAGCCCTATCTGGCGCTGTACATGGGCGGGATGGGTGCTGAGGACACCAATTTCCATGCTGACGTGTACCGACGTATGGGCTATGCCGAGGTGGTGGACGAAGTCACCGCATTGTTCCGCTCGGGCCGACAAGACGGAAAAGAGCGAGCCGCGACGGTCATCCCCGACGAACTCGTCGACGATGCGGCGATCGTCGGCGACCTCGACCACGTGCGCGAACAGATCAAGGTCTGGGAGGCAGCGGGCGTGACGATGATGGTTGTGACGGGCCGCGACGCCGAGCAGATCAGGGAATTGGCTGGGTTGGTCTCGGGCCAGGTGTAGACACGTTGTTGCAGGGCGTCTAGAACAGGTTCTAGATTGGGGATGTGACCGACCCCACTGTGCCTTCGCAGCACACCGTCGCCGGTGCGGTTCTTACCATGCCGGTCCGGGTCCGCACCGCCTACCAGCACACCGCAATGTTTGTTGTGGACGCTGATGCCGCGCAACGGATGATCGACTACAGCGGCTTGCGAGTGTGCCGGTTCGGCGGTATCCCAGGGGCCAAAAGGGGAGGCCGGGCGCTGGTAGTGCTGATGCTGATGCGCTACGAGGACACCGATTTGGGCCAGTACTACGAGTACGGCACCAACGTGATGGTGAATCCGCCAGGCACCCCGTCGTCGGAGTCCACCGGATTGTCCGCACTGCAGTCGGCAGGCGCGTTCGTCCATCACCTTCCCGTCGACCAATCGTTCACATTGGAAGCCGGCCGGACGATTTGGGGCTATCCGAAGGTGCTGGCCGATTTCACCGTCCGCAACGGGCGTCGGTTCGGGTTCGACGTGAACATCGACAGCCAGCTCGTGGTGAGTATGGAATTTCGACCAGGCCTGCCGGTGCCGTCGGTGTTCACCTCGCGCAGGCAGGTGCACAACACGTACTCGTATTTGGACGGCGTGATCCGCGAAACCCCGGGGGAGATGCTGCTCAGCGGCGTGCGCTACCGCCCCGGTGGTGTCGAGCTGCGTCTTGGCGACCACCCCTACGCAGCCGAGCTAGCAGCGTTGGGCTTACCCAAGCGTGCGCTGATGTCCAGCTCGGCCGCCAACGTGGACATGACTTTCGGTGACAGTCGCAAGATTTCGCAGTAAGCATCGATTCCGAGGAGCGTCATGACGTCCACACCCCCCGTACTCGATGTCGACCTCGCCGACGGCCGCTTCTACGCTGACGGCCCGGGGGCGCGCGAGGCGTACAAGTGGATGCGGGCGAACCAGCCCGTGTTCCGGGACCGGAACGGCTTGGCCGCGGCTACTACTCACCAGGCGGTGCTCGACGCCGAACGGGCCCCGGAGCTGTTTTCCAGTGCCGGCGGAATCCGCCCGGACCAGCCGGGAATGCCGTACATGATCGAAATGGACGATCCGGCACATCTGTTGCGGCGCAAACTGGTCAACGCCGGTTTCACCCGCAAGCGTGTGATGGACAGGCTGCCGGCGATCGAGACGCTGTGCGACACCCTGATCGACGCGGTCTGCGAACGCGGGGAATGCGACTTCGTCCGGGACATCGCCGCGCCGTTGCCGATGGCGGTGATCGGGGACATGCTGGGGGTCCTGCCCGAGGAACGCGACATGCTCCTGAAGTGGTCCGACGACCTGGTCGGCGGGCTCAGTTCCCACATGGACGAGCTGACCATGCAGAAGGTGATGGACACTTTCGCTGCGTACACCGCCTACACCATGGAGGTGATCGCCAAGCGGCGTGCCGAACCCGCCGACGACCTATTCTCCGTCCTGGTGAACGCCGAGGTCGAGGGCCAGCGGATGGCCGACGACGAGATCGTCATGGAGACGCTGCTGATCCTGATCGGCGGCGATGAGACCACTCGCCACACCTTGTCGGGAGGTACCGAGCAACTGCTTCGGCACCGTGAGCAATGGGACCTGCTGGTGGCGGATGAGCGATCGCGTGAAGACCGAGGGGGAAAGTCGTCTCTGTTACCGGGCGCCATCGAGGAGATGCTGCGCTGGACCTCACCGGTCAAGAACATGTGCCGCACCCTGACCGCGGACACCGAGTTCCATGGGACGGCGCTGCGCAAGGACGAGAAGATCATGTTGATGTTCGAGTCGGCCAATTTCGACGAGGACGTTTTCGATGATCCGGAGCGCTTTGATATCGGTCGGAACCCCAACAATCACTTGGCCTTTGGCTTCGGTACGCATTTCTGTTTGGGCAACCAGCTGGCCCGCCTCGAGTTGGCGCGGATGACCCGCCGCGTGCTCGAACGGTTGCCGGACCTGCGGCTTGCCGAGGGTGCGAACGTGCCGTTGCGGCCGGCCAACTTCGTCAGCGGTCCGGAGGCCATGCCGGTGGTGTTCACACCGACCGCACGGGTCTTGGGCTGACCCCGACGGTGGACCCTACTTCATCTGGAAGTTGGGGGCGCGCTTCTCCTTGAACGCCCGGGGGCCTTCCTTGGCGTCTTCGGACAGGAACACCGGAATGCCGTTGGCGGTGTCGGGCTTGAACGCCTCCTCCTCGTGCATGCCCTCGGCCTCGCGGATGGTCTTGAGGATGGCCTGGACGGCCAAGGGGCCGTTGCTGTTGATCACCTCGGCGATCTCGAGGGCTTTCTGCAACGCGGTTCCGTCAGGCACGACGTAGCCGATCAGCCCGTATGCCTTGGCCTCGGCCGCGGTGATGTGGCGGCCGGTCAGCAGTAGGTCGCAGGCGATCGTGTACGGGATCTGTCGTGGGAGGCGGACCGCGGACCCACCCATCGGATACAGGCTCCACTTGGCTTCTGAGATGCCGAACTTGGCACTCTCGCCGGCGACCCGGATGTCGGTGCCCTGAAGGATCTCGGTTCCTCCCGCGATCGCCGGACCCTCGACTGCGGCGATCAGCGGCTTGGTGAGTCGACGACCCTTGAGCAGGCCCTCGATCTTGGTCGGATCGAAGGCGCCGCTCTTGAACGAATCCCCCGGGGGTGCCTTGGTCGCCGTCTTGAGGTCCATGCCCGAGCAGAAGTAGCCACCGGCCCCGGTGAGGATGCAGGTGCGAATCTCGGGATCCTGGTCGACGCGGTCCCAGGCAGCCACCATGATTGAGAGCATCTCAGTGGACAGCGCGTTGCGCGCCTCGGGCCGGTTCAGCGTCACGACAAGGGTGTGCCCGCGCTGCTCAACGAGAGCGTCGGGGCCCTTCTCAGTGCTCTCCACCTGACTCACAGACAGTCCACCTTCCAGCGTCGACGCCTCAGACTTGTCTGAAAATGTAACACGTTCTAGTTTAGGGGCATGGCCCTGAACATCGCCGATCTTGCCGAGCACGCCATCGACGCCGTGCCCGATCGCACCGCCCTCATCGGCGGCGATCAACAACTGACCTACGCCGAGCTGGAGGAGAAGGCCAACCGCTTGGCCCACTACCTCATCGACCAGGGGGTTAAGAAGGACGACAAGGTCGGCCTGTATTGCCGCAACCGCATTGAAATCGTCATCGCGATGCTCGGCATCGTCAAAGCGGGTGCCATTCTGGTCAACGTCAACTTCCGCTACGTCGAGGGTGAACTGAAGTACCTGTTCGACAACTCCGACATGGTCGCATTGGTGCACGAACGTCGTTATGCCGACCGAGTAGCCAACGTCCTGCCCGAGACCCCGAATGTCAAGACCATCCTGTCGGTCGAGGATGGCACCGAAGGTCCGGCCGATGACTACCTCAAATACGGTGCTGTGGAGTTCTATTCGGCGCTGGAACAGGGTTCGCCCGAGCGTGACTTCGGCCCGCGCAGCGCAGACGACATCTACCTGCTGTACACCGGCGGCACCACGGGGTTCCCCAAGGGGGTCATGTGGCGCCACGAGGATATCTATCGAGTGTTGTTCGGCGGCACCGATTTCGCGACGGGAGAGCCCATCGCCGACGAGTACGATCTGGCGAAGCAGGCTGCGGCCAACCCGGCAATGGTCCGGTACCCCATCCCGCCGATGATCCACGGTGCTACCCAGTCGGCCACCTGGATGTCGCTATTCACCGGTCAAACCGTGGTGCTGGTTCCGGAATTCGACGCTGAACAGGTGTGGCGCACCATCGCTGAGTACAAGGTGAACCTACTGTTCTTCACCGGCGATGCGATGGCCCGGCCCTTACTGGATGCACTGCTGGCTGCACGGGCGGCAGAGGCCGAGGGTTCCGAACCCATCGACCTTTCGTCACTGTTCCTGCTGGCGAGCACCGCCGCCCTCTTCTCCACAAGTATCAAGGAGAAGTTCCTTGAGCTGCTGCCCAACCGGATCATCACCGATTCCATCGGATCCTCGGAAACGGGCTTCGGAGGTACCAGCATCGTCGCCAAGGGTCAGTCACACACCGGCGGACCCCGCGTCACGATCGACAAGAACACCGTCGTGCTCGACGACGACGGCAATGAGGTGGTACCCGGTTCCGGGGTGCGGGGGATCATCGCCAAGCGCGGACACATCCCGGTCGGCTATTTCAAGGACGAGAAGAAAACGGCGGAGACGTTCAAGACCATCAACGGTGTGCGGTACGCGATTCCAGGTGACTATGCCGAGGTAGAGGCGGACGGCAGCGTCACGATGCTGGGCCGAGGCTCGGTGTCGATCAACAGTGGCGGCGAGAAGATCTATCCCGAAGAGGTCGAAGCCGCGCTCAAAGGTCACCCCGACGTGTTCGACGCGCTTGTCGTCGGAGTGCCCGACCCGCGGTTCGGGCAGCATGTCGCCGCCGTCGTGCAGCCCCGTGAGGGCAGCCGGCCGACGCTTGCCGGGCTGGACGCCTTCGTGCGCACCGAGATCGCCGGCTACAAGGTGCCGCGTAGCCTGTGGCTGGTCGACAGTGTCAAACGCTCGCCGGCAGGCAAGCCGGACTATCGCTGGGCCAAGGACATCACTGAGGAACGATCTGCCGACGAGGTGCATGCCAAGAGCGCAGCGGCCCAGCCCTGACGCTATGACCATTGACGCCTGGATGCAGCATCCCACTCAGCGCTTCCTCGCCAATGACATGTGGGCGCCACTAAGGCGCTGGACCGGTGGCGGCATTCCGGACGGCGAAGTGCCCATCGAGGCTACCGTTGCCTCAATGGATTCCGCGGCAGTCGATATCGGGCTGTTGAGTGCGTGGCGCGGGCCGAATGGACTCGACCTGGTATCCAATGACGAGGTGGCAGGCTGGGTCCATGCCCACCCTGATCGTTTCGCCGGGTTGGTCGCCGTGGACCTCGACCGCCCGATGGACGCGGTCCGGGAGTTGCGGCACTGGGTGACTGACGGTGGGTTTGTCGGGCTGCGAGTGGTGCCGTGGCTGTGGCGGTTGCCACCTACCGACCGGCGGTATTACCCGCTGTTCGCCGAGTGCGTTCAACTGGGCGTTCCGTTCTGCACCCAGGTCGGTCACACTGGCCCGATGTGCCCCTCCGAGACCGGCCGTCCGATCCCGTACATCGACGAGATCGCGATCGATTTTCCGGAACTCGTGATCGTGTGCGGACACGTGGGCTACCCGTGGACGGAGGAGATGATCGCGGTGGCGCGTAAGCACGAGAACGTCTACATCGACACGTCGGCGTACACGACCAAGCGTCTACCCGCCGAGTTGATTGCTTTTGTCAAGACCGGTGCTGGGCAACGAAAGGTGTTGTTTGGCACGAACTATCCGATGATCGGCCATGGTCACGCTCTGGATGGACTCGACGAACTGGGTCTTTCCGACGCCGCTCGTCACGACTACCTGCACGCTAACGCCGCGCGAGTATTCGCCAAGCTGGAGGAGATCCGCCCGTGAACGGAGCCCAAGCCTTGCTGAGTACGCTCGTCAGCAACGGGGTGGAGGTGTGTTTCGCCAATCCCGGTACGTCGGAGATGCATTTCGTGGCTGCGCTGGATGCGGTGCCGCAGATGCGCGGAGTCTTGACGCTGTTCGAGGGTGCGGCCACCGGTGCGGCTGACGGCTATGCACGGATGGCCGAAAAGCCAGCCGCGGTGCTGCTGCATCTGGGCCCCGGTCTGGGTAACGGCCTCGCCAATTTGCACAACGCGCGCCGGGCCCATACTCCGATGGTGGTCATCGTCGGCGATCATGCGACGTATCACAAAAAATACGACGCCCCTTTGGAATCCGATATCGATGCGCTGGCCAGCACCGTGTCCGGGTGGGTTCGTCGCACCATGCATACCGGGGATATCGCGGCGGATGTCGCGGATGCGGTGGCCGCCAGTCGTGCCGGCATGGTGGCCACGCTGATCTTGCCCGCCGATGTGTCCTGGACCGAGGGTGCGGGTACGGCACCTGCGATGCCTGGGGTCGAAGTGCCCGGCGTCGACGACAACGCGGTCCGCTCCGCGCTGACGGCGTTGCGATCCGGGGCGCCGACGACAATTCTCATCGGTGGGGACGCGACCCGGCACTCGGGTCTGGCGTCCGCAGTCCGCCTCGCCGAGGCCACCGGTGCCCGGGTGTTGTGTGAGACGTTCCCGACCCGGTTGGAACGGGGGGCGGGAATCCCCGCGGTCGAGCGCCTGGCGTATTTCGCCGAGGCTGCCCAAGAGCAACTGGCCGGTACCGCGCACCTCGTCTTGGCCGGCGCAAGTTCCCCGGTGTCGTTTTTCGCTTATCCCGGAAAGCCCAGCGAATTGGCGCCCGATGGGTGTGAGGTGCACCTTCTCGCCCCGCCCGCTGGTGCGGCGGCGGCACTCGAGTGTCTGGCCGATGAGCTGGCCTCCGGCACCGCCCCAGCGGTCGCTCCACCTGTGTCGCCTGCACTGCCGACAGGACACCTCGATGCCTTCGCGGTCTGCACCGTGGTGGGCGCAGTCCTGCCAGAGGGGGCGATCGTCGTCGACGAATCCAACACTGCGGGAGTCGGACTCGCTGCAGCCACGGCCGGCTCGGCGGTCCACGATGTGCTGACGCTGACCGGCGGCGCGATCGGCTACGGAATTCCCGCCGCGGTAGGCGCTGCGATCGCCGCGCCCGACCGGCCGGTGCTATCGCTGCAGGCGGACGGCTCGGCGATGTACACCATCTCGGCCCTGTGGACGCAGGCGCGCGAAAACCTCGATGTGACCACGGTGATCTTCAACAACGGTGCCTACGACATCCTGCGGATCGAGCTCCAGCGTGTCGGTGCCGCCAGTGCGGACGCCCCGGGCCCGAAGGC
>CAZCHU010000067.1:8881-16594 GCA_964498215.1 uncultured Mycobacterium sp.
ATCGGGTTCCCGCCGCCGGGGTAGGCGGTGCCGCTGGGTGCCGCCATCGTGTTGCCCGCCGCGTAGAGTCCCGGAATCACTTTGCCAGCTGAGTCGAGTACCCGCGCTGCGGTATCGGTGCGCAAACCCCCCTTGGTGCCCAGATCGGAGAGACCGAATGCGGCGGCATGGTAGGGGCCACCGTTGATCGTGTACAGCGGTGGTTCACCCCCGGAGAAGGCGCGGTCATAGGGTTCATCGCCGCGGCCGAAGTCCTCGTCGATACCGCGACCCACGAAATCGTTGAAACGTCGTACGGTGTCCACCAGATTCTTCGGAGGCACCCCGATCTTGACCGCGAGTTGCTCAAGGGTGTCGGCCGTACGCCACAGACCGGCAGCAACGTACTTCTCGGGTTCCACCATCGAGACGTTGGTCGCCTTCACCGGAGGGATGATGCCGTGGCTGTCGTCATAGATCATCCAGTAGGGCAGCGTCACTGTTCCGTCGGCCACTGCAGCCAGTACGGCCCGGCCGAGGCGGTCGTAGGCCGCCGATTCATTGACGAATCGATTCCCACTGTCGTCGACGAAAATGCCACCGGTGAACCACAACGCAAAGGCTGAGGTGCCGTCCGGATGCATCAGGCCCGGCGACCACCACGCTTGGTCCATCAGGTCGGTGTCGGCGCCCGCGGCGATTGCGGCCAGGTGGGTCAGACCGCGATTTCCCCACGGCCCCATGGTGTCTCGTGAGGTACCGGGGACTCCGTACCTGGCGCGCATCGCGTCGTTCTGCTCGAAGCCGCCGGCGGCCAGCAATACTCCCCGCCGCGCCCGTATTCGTCTCGGTCCCCGGGTCGTCTCGACGACAGCGCCGACGACCGCACCGTCGGAGACGACCAATTCGGTCAGCTGGGTGCTCAGTCGGGCGGAGCTGTTCCGATACTGTTGGGTGGCCGCGAGGAACCGGGCTATCAAGGCGCGGCCGCCGACGAAATAGTCCTCCGGCGGCGGCTTCCCCAGCCGGTCGGAGTCCAACGGTCCGCGGACGATGGCGCGTAGATCAGGCGCCGCTGCCACCTTGAGCGGTTTGGCCGCGATATGCCGCATACCGTCGGCTCGCGCCTTGGGCGCCTTACCGTAGTAGTCGGGCCAAGGTAGCAGCGTGAATTTGATCAGCTCTTCAGACTCCAGATATTCGACCAGCGGGGCCCCGCCGCGGACGTAGGTCTCCTGAAGTTCCCGTGGTGTGCGGTCTCCAACCACCGCGGCGTAGTACTCCAGGGCATCCTCGATGCTGTCATCGGTGCCCGCCCGCATGAGGACGGGGTTGCAGGGGAACCACATCCCACCTCCGCCGGAATACGCCGTGGTACCGCCGAACTTCTCGGTGGCTTCCACCAGGATGACGTCGAGGCCCTCCCGGGCTGCGGTGTAGGCGCCGGTGACCCCGCCTGCGCCCGACCCGGCGACCAGAACATCGGTCACCTCGTCCCAGGTCCAATCGCGGTCCGGGGTCCGCAGCTCCAGGTGCTGTTCTCCGCCCCTGTCCGGCAGCATCCCGGCGATCTCGGTGCGGTGTTCGTGCGATGTCATCGTCGGGTGATCCGGTAGACGGCGTCGGCGCATTCGATAGCCTCCGCGGACAGTTGCCGCTTGAGAACCTTGAAAGTCCGGGTGCGAGGCAACTCGGTCGCGACGCGAACGTACGTCGGCCATTGTTTCGGTCCCAGATCAGTTTGCCTGATCAGGAACCCGGTGAACTCCTCAGGGTCGAAGGCGACGCCCTCGGGGAGGACCAGGGCGGCCATCACCTGATCGCCCACCGATGGGTCGGGAATGGGGTACACCGCTGCCTCGGTGACGTCGGGATAGCGCATCAAGATCCGTTCGATCGGCGCGGTGCCGAGGTTCTCGCCGTCGACCCGCATCCAATCACCCAGCCGGCCTGCGAAATAGGCGAATCCATCTTCGTCGCGATAGGCCAGGTCGCCGCTGTGATAAACGCCGCCTCGCATCCGCTCGGCGTCGGCTTCGGGATCGTTGTAGTAGCCCCGGAACAATCCGCGCCCTGCGGTGTTGACCAGTTCACCGACGACGCCCGGCGCGCACTCCAGGCCGCTGTCGACGTCGAGGATCGTTACCCCGTCCACCAACGGGCCGAGCGCCCCGTCGGGAGTATCGGGAGTGCGGGCAATGGCAACGCCGCCTTCACTCGAACCGAAGCCGTCGATCACGCGTACCCCGAACCGTTGTTCGAACCGTCTCAGGTCACGCGGGGCGCCTTCGTTGCCGTAGGCCAGCTTCAGTGGATTGTCGGAATCGTCCGGACGCTCGGGGGTGGCCAAGATGTATGACAGCGGTTTTCCGACGTAATTGGCGTACGTCGCACCGAGACGCCGGACATCGGGAATGAACTGGGACGCTGAGAAACTGCGGCGCAACGCGATGGACGCACCCGCTGCCACGGCAGGAGCCCAACCCGCCATGATCGCGTTGGAGTGGAACAGCGGCATGGACAGGTAGCAGGTGTCCGAGGGGCCGAGGCCGAGACGCTGCGCGAGCATGGCCCCCGGAAACGCAACCTTCTCGTGCGTGCATCGCACCGCTTTCGGATCCCCGCTAGTGCCCGATGTGAAGATCAGCATGAACAGGTCGTCGGGTTCGGCAGGATGAAACTCAACCGGCGAATCGCCAAAGGCGCTGAGTTCCTCGCCGAATTCTGCTGATTCGACATCCAATGTGGTGATACCGCTCCCGATGCTGTGGTGTACCGCGGAGCGGTCAGCAAGCACCAGTTGGCAGTCGGCGTGTTCAATATCGCGCTGCAGGGCAGCCCCCCGCCGGGTCGGATTCAGCCCGACCGGAACCACCCCAGACAGTGCGGCCGCGACCAGTACCATGCTGAAGAACGGGGTATTGCCCGCAAGCACGCCCACATGGGGAGGACGGTCGCAATCCAGTCGGGCGCGAAGCCACGCCGCGAGGTTGGCGCCGCCCTGAATATGGTTGCGCCAGCTGATAAAAGTTGGCGGCGGCGCGGCTGACTCGCCGGAGTCGATTGCATACACACCTCGGTCGTCGACCTCGACCAGGGCGCTCAGTAGACCGGTGACGGTGGGAGCGAGTGGGGTAGCCACTGTGCGTGGGCGAATCAGGCCGGCGCGTCAGCTAGTTCGCGCCCGATGGCCAGAAGGGCGCCGGTGGCGCCACCCACGGCGAATTCGGACTGCTTGGCAGCCAGGAAGTATCGGTGTACCGGGTGGTCGGTGTCGATTCCGACGCCACCGTGTACGTGCACCGCTGTGTGGGCCACCCGGTGGCCGGCTTCGGCCGCCCAGAACGCGGCGGAACGGACGTCGACATCGGCGGGTTGATCTTCGGATAACCGCCAGGCTGCCTGGATCAACGTCAACCGCAGTCCCTTGACGTCGATATAGCCGTCGGCCAGGCGTGCCGACACGGCCTGGAAGCTACCGATCGGCCGGTCGAATTGTTCGCGTTCCCGGGCATATTGCGCGGTGAGCTCCAGCGCTCGGTCCACGACACCCAACTGGAAAGCGGACAGCCCCAGCATCTGACGGGTCTCAAGCCAGTCGAGCAGGGCGGCGCCGTCGGACCCGATCACGCGCTGATCGGCCACGTCGACGTCGCTCAGTTCGAGGTGTCCGACGCATCCCAGCCCGGTGGTGCTCAGCGGATTGACCGTGACGCCCGGATCATCGGCCGACACAACGAAAACGTTTGTACCCGAATCGGTTTCGGCAGCAACCAGGAAGCCGGTCGCCACCGGCCCGTACGGAACCTGGGTCCGGGTGCCGGTCAGCCGATATCCGGTGCCGGTTGTCTGAGCCTGGACCGGCCCGTCGCCCATCTCGCCGGCCAGCGCGACGGTGAGAATCGTGTCACCAGCGACTGCCGGCGCCGCCCATTCGCGCTGCAGTTCTGGGGAGCCGAACCGCGCCAGGGCGCACGCAGATACCGCGATCGATTCGAGGTAGGGAACCGCGGCCAGTTGTCTGCCGAGTGCCTCGAGGACGGCCGTCTGCTCCAGCACGCCATATCCGCCGCCGCCCAGCACTTCCGGCGCGGCGGCCGACAGCACGTCTGAGGCGATGAGCTTGGACCACAGTTCGCGGTCGAACCGGGCCTGGGCGCGGTCCAGCTCACGTTGATGTTCGGGCGTGCACACCGCCTCGGTGATGGTGCGAACCAGGCCGCCCAGGTCCGCTGACGCTTCCGGTTGCGTAAAGTCCACGCGAAGTCTCCTCGTTCCCTTACCGATTGACCCGGGGCAGGCCGAGCGCGACCATGCCGATGATGTCCCGCTGGATTTCGTTGGTGCCGCCGCCGAAGGTGAGGATCAGGCAGGACCGGTGCATACGCTCGATGCGGCCGCGCAGCAGGGCGCCGGGCGAATCGGTGCGTAGCGTTGCCGAGGTGCCCAGCACCTCCATCAGGAGACGGTAAGCCTCGGTGGCCAGTTCGGTGCCGTACACCTTCGCCGCCGAGGCGTCAGCCGGGGAGGGGGCAGCGTCGCTGGACGCGAGCTCCCAGTTGATCAGCTTGAGCACCTCGGCTTTGGCGTGCACCCGGGCCAGGTTGAGCTGGACCCACTCGGAATCGATGAGCCGTTTGCCGTGTGCGTCCTTGGTGTTCTGAGCCCACTCGCGAACGCCGCTCAACGCCGAGAAGATCGGCTGCGCGGAGACCAGGGCCACCCGTTCGTGGTTGAGCTGGTTGGTGACTAGCTTCCAGCCGGCGTTCTCTTCGCCGACCAGGGCGCTCGCCGGCACACGTACGTCCTGGTAGTAGGTGGCGCTGGTGTCCACACCCGACATCGTGTGCACCGGCGTCCAGGAGAAGCCCTCCGCCGAGGTCGGCACGATCAGCATCGAGATTCCGCGGTGTTTCTTGGCTTCGGGGTTGGTGCGCACGGCGAGCCAGACATAGTCGGCGTAGGCGATCAGGCTGGTCCACATCTTCTGCCCGTTGATGATGTAGTCGCCCTCGCCAGAGGCGTCGCGGACAGCCGTGGTCCGCAGCGCGGCCAGGTCTGTTCCCGCGCCGGGCTCGGAGTAGCCGATCGAGAAGTGCAGCTCTCCGGCAGCGATCTTGGGCAGGAAGAACTTCTTCTGTTCCTCGGTGCCGAACGCCATGATCGTCGGCGCCACGCTGTTGATAGTCAGGAACGGCACCGGGACGTTCGCGATCGAGGCTTCGTCGTTGAAGATCAGTCCGTCCATCGGTGGACGAGCCTGACCGCCGAACTCCGTAGGCCAGGACAGTGTCAACCAGCCATCCCTGCCCATTTGAGCCACGGTCTCCCGGTAGACATCACCGCGCCCCATTTCACCGTCATTGGATGCCAGCGCCTCGCTGCGCTCCGGCGTCATGAGCTTGGTGAAGTACGCGCGAAGCTCGCGGCGCAGTTCCTCCTGCTCGGGGGTGTAACCGATTCGCATCGCGCTGTCCTCGCCTCTCTGCGGGTCTTAATCTGTGTCCGGAAGGGATGCTTACCGGCACCTAGGGGACACCTGAAGCCTTTCCCGGTTGTAACACGTTCTAGTGTTGGGGTCCAGGCTGGTGTCAAACTACGGACAGGAGGACGTCATGCGAGTGGAAGTGGATCACGACCGTTGTGAAGGCAACGCAATCTGTATCGGGGTAGCCCCGGACCTGTTCGCCCTCGATGACGAGGACTATGCCGTGGTGAAGGCCGACCCGGTTCCCGCCGAGGAGGAGGCGGTGGCCGAGCAGGCCATCGCCGAATGCCCGCGCGCCGCGCTGATCCGCCACGACTAGAGGTATTCGTACTTTGACCCCTTCAGAAGGCTCCACAAGTCACATCGATCTGTCCGGATACGTTGCGGTGGTCACCGGTGCCGCCGCCGGGCTGGGCCGCGCCGAGGCCATCGGACTGGCCCAAGCCGGAGCAGTGGTCGTCGTCAACGACATAGCTGCGGCACTGGGACAATCCGACGTCCTCGACGAGATCGCCGCGGCGGGTTCCAAGGGCGTCGCGGTTGCCGGCGACATCAGCGAGCGAACCACAGCAGACGAACTGGTCCAGACGGCCGACGGGCTCGGCGGTGTGCACATCGTCGTCAACAACGCGGGGATCACGCGCGATCGGATCCTCTTCAACATGAGTGACGAGGAGTGGGACGCCGTCATCGCCGTGCACCTGCGTGGACATTTCCTCCTGGCCCGCAACGCCGCCACCTACTGGCGGTCGAAGGCCAAGGCCGGCGACGGGAGCGTCTACGGTCGGCTGATCAACACCTCGTCGGAAGCTGGGTTGTCCGGTCCGGTCGGGCAGCCCAACTATGGTGCGGCCAAGGCAGGTATCACCGCTTTGACGCTATCGGCTGCCCGCGCCCTTGAGCGTTTCGGTGTGCGCGCCAATGCGATCGCTCCGCGCGCCCGCACCGCGATGACAGCTGGCGTGTTCGGTGATGCTCCCGAATTGCCGGATGGCGCGGTGGATCCACTGTCACCCGAGCACGTCGTGAACCTGGTCCGCTTCCTGGCATCACCGGCCGCCGACGGGGTCAATGGACAGCTCTTCATCGTCTACGGTCCTACCGTGACGCTGGTGGCGGCCCCGTCCGCCGAAGCCCAGTTCAGCGCCGACAGTGACGTGTGGGATCCAGCGGACCTGTCTAAAGCGTTGGTTGGCTATTTCGCCGACCGGGATCCGGAGAAGGGCTTCTCAGCCCCGATCGGCTTGGGGGATCGAGCCTGATCGACGCTGAAGTGCTCCGGTCACGCCGGTTTTGCCAGCGCGTCGAGGAACGACCGTGCCCAGCGGTCGACGTCGTGGGCGAGCACCTGTCGGCGCATCGCTCGCATTCGGCGGCGGCCCTCTTCCGGTGTCTGATTGAGTGCCGCTTCGATCGCGTCCTTGACACCCTGCGGATGGTGCGGATTGGTCAGGTAGGCCTGGCGGAGCTCGGCGGCGGCGCCGGTGAACTCGCTCAGCACAAGCGCGCCGCCGAGGTCGCTGCGGCAGGCGACATACTCCTTGGCCACTAGGTTCATGCCATCCCGCAACGGGGTGACGAGCATGACGTCGGCGGCGACGAAGAATGCGATGAGATCCTCGCGTGGAACCGGTCTGTGCAGGTAGTGGACGACCGGGTGGCCAACTTCCCCGTACTCGCCGTTGATGTGCCCGACCTGTCGCTCGATGTCGGAACGCATGGCTTGGTAGCTCTCGACACGTTCTCGGCTCGGTGTCGCCAGCTGGACGAGCACGGTGTCGGCGGGGCTGACTCGGTGCTCGTCGAGTAGTTCGGTGAACGCGCGCAGCCGCACGTCGATGCCCTTGGTGTAGTCCAGTCGGTCCACGCCGAGCAGAATCTTGCGGGGGTTGCCCAGCTCGCTGCGGATCTCCCGAGCCCGCTGCCGGATCGCTTTGCTCCGTGCATGGTGATCCAGCGCACCCGCGTCGATCGAGATGGGAAAGGCTCCGACTTTGACCTTGCGGAATCCGACAGTGACCTCGCCGAAGCGTGATCGCACGCCCACCGAGGCGCGGGTAGTGGTCGCACCCGCGAGGCGGCGCGCCAGGATGAGGAAGTTCTGCGCGCCACCGGGCAGGTGGAACCCCACCAGGTCGGCGCCGAGCAGGCCGTCGATGATCTCCGAACGCCACGGCATCTGCATGAACAACTCGACCGGGGGAAACGGGATATGCAGGAAGAAACCGATGGTCAGATCGGGCCGC
>CAZCHU010000068.1:0-1637 GCA_964498215.1 uncultured Mycobacterium sp.
GCGCGATCAACGACTTCTGTCGGTAACGGTTGACTCTCGGCAGCCGGAATCATCACCTCGATGTAGCAGGCTCCGTCGTGTCGATCGATCGCGTCCAACGCTGCGTCCAATTCGGCCACGGTCGCCACTTTCATCGACAACCATCCAGCGCAACCGAACGCCGAAGGCAACAGGTGGTATTGAACCGGCGCGAGGTCGTCGTAAGGATGGCCCCAATCGCTGAGGACCACCTCGATCCCGTACAGGTTGTTGTTGAGCACGAAGATCACCGGCTTGACCTCGTAGCGGCCCATGACAGCGATTTCGTTGAGGGTGAGCTGATGGGAACCATCGCCGGTCACCAACCAGGTACGGCCCGACGTTTTAGCCAGTGCCACACCCAGGCAGGCAGGTGTCGCCCAGCCGATCGAGCCCCACAGGCCCTGCCCTTCGACGCCGGCCCCGGCGGGCATCTGCATGCCGTTGAGGTGCACCATGCAGGTCCCGGTCTCGACCAGCAGGGTGTCGCCCGCCTTGATCCGTCGCTGTAGCCGCGGGTACAGACTGGCCGAGGAGGTGGGATCGTCGCCCGAACCGGCCAGCGGAAGCAGCCGTTCGGTCGCGGATCTGCTGGACTTTTTCGGCTCGGACCGCCGCAGCAGCTCGGACAGCACATCGTCGATCGCCACGTTCACAAAGACGCTGGTGCCGATACGAACCCAGTTGTCGTGGATACACACCGCTCGGCTGACATCGAGCAGGTCGCTCCATAGCCCCGTGTTGAGTTCGGTGAACACGGCACCACCGATGTCGAGGACGAGGTCGGCCTGCTCCACCTCATCGCGAACCTCCGCCGGCTGTGAACTGTCGCCTGCGTAGAGACCGAGGTACTGGGGTAGCGACTCATCGATAGTGCCCTTGTCATTGGGGGTAACCGCCACGGGGAGGTCGAGCTTCCGCACGAGCTCGGTGGCCTCGTCCCGAATTCCGTAGCGCGCAACGGTGGCGGTCACGAAGGCAACCGGGTTGGCCGCTGCGGCCAGAGCCGCGAGCACGGCGGTCACCGCGGCCTCAAGTTCACGAGGCTCGCTTCGCTGGCGCTTCACCTCCGCCAGCGGACGGCCCTGGATCGGCTCACCGATGATCGGCATGAGCCCGACGGCCTCGGAGATCACGATGTATGCGGGCATGCTCTGCCGGAGAGCCTCCCGGATCACTCGTTCCAGTTCATCGATGCAGTTGTCCGGCGTCAACACCGCCGACACACAGCAGGCCTCGGCCGAGATCGCCTGGAATCGGTCATAGACCGTGTCCCCGAGGTTGTGATGGGTCACCAGTCCCAGCCGCTGAATACGCTCGCTGGGCATGCCGACCAGATGAAATACCGGCAGCCGGTGCGCCTTGCTCCCCATGACGCCGTTGAGGGCGGAAAGTTCGCCCACCCCGTAGGTCGTTGTCAGGATCGCCGCACCGCGAATGCGGGCGTAGCCGTCGGCCGCGTACGCGGCGTTGAGTTCGTTGGCGCAGCCGACCCACTGCAGACCGGAGACCTCCTCGACGGCGTCATCGATGGAGAAAGCGTAGTCGCCAGGCACGCCGAAGACCCGGTCGATGCCCAATTGGGAAAGCCTGGTCAGGGCGTACTCTGCGACTGTGGG
>CAZCHU010000068.1:1737-10009 GCA_964498215.1 uncultured Mycobacterium sp.
GATCAGTCCTGCTTGCTGATCAACCGCCCCAGGGCAACGCGATCAGGCGCCAGCAGCTCCTCGATCCGCGCCTTGTTGACATCGCCGACAATGATCTCGCCGACCTCCTGGTAGACGTCGCTGAAGATGCCGTGGGACTTCATCTTTTCGGTCTGATAGATGTTGTCCTCGGTGGGGGTGACGTAGTAGACGATCTCGGCTTTGAACCGATGAATCAGCCACAGGTGGATCAGATCCATCAGCCGCTTCTGCCGCAGCTGCTCAGCGAAGGTGTTCTGATCACGCACCGTCAGAATGCTCCGGCCGTGCCGATCCTTGATGGGATCGACCACCACGTTGGCCAGCGGCTCCTCACCCTCACCGAAGATTCCCAGGTCGAGCACATCGGAGCCGGCACGCCTCGGCCGCAAACGCACACTGAGCCTTTCCGGAAGCTGATAGTGCTCACTCCACAGCGCCAGCCATTCTTCCAGCAGTTTCTTGGGCACCTCGGTCTGGACGAGATGCTGATGCTGGGTCGAACCCTTCCCCATGGATTTCGTCGTCGCCGTCCGTCCAGATGAGGCGGCCAGCGCTGCGTCGCTGCGGGGTCCACCGACAAGCGTTTGCGGTGTGCGGTAGGGCGATTCGACCAGCCGCATCTTGCGCTGCAACCGCGCGAGCGCAAGCATGCCCTCCTGACGCAGGGAGGTCGCGAACTCTTCGGAGGCGACACCGTCGACTTGGTGACCGCCGTAGGTGATGAAGTTGAAGACGAATCCCATCTTGCCCAGTTCCTCCGGGAACGCCCGCATCTCCTCGTCGGTCATTCCGGTGGTGTCCCAGTTGAAGGACGGCGACAGGTTATAGGCCAGCATCTGTTCGGGGTAGACCGCGTGGACCGCATCGGCGAACTGCTTGGCGTCGGCTAGGTCCGCAGTCTTGGTCTCCATCCAGAGGATGTCGGCGAACGGAGCGGCGGCCAACGACTTGGCGATCGCGTACGGGATGCCGCCACGTACCTGGTAGTAGCCCTCCGGTGTCTTGACCCGCTCGCAGTCCCAAGCAACGTCGGCGCCCAATTTGTCGGCCATCTGCTGTGCCGAGTACAGCGATGCGCGCTCAGCGAACTCCCGCCATTCGGCGACGCTCATATCCGCGGGCTCACCTTCCCGCTCCCGGTATTCGAGAAGCTCGGCCACCGCACCGCCGTAGGTATTCAATCCGGCATCATCCTGCCAGGCATCGACAAACCGGGACTCGACGGCGTCGAACGCCGCGTCGACCGAGGAGGCGGAGTCCGCAGTTCCGTCCCGCCACGCGGCCGCGGTCTCGTCGATCAGGTTCAGCAGGCCCTGACGCTCCAGCCAGGCTTCGGCGGTGGCGTACTCGCCCTCGGGCAGGGCGTAAAGCAGATGCCCGTTGAGTTCTGTCATCCCCTTCTCATGGAAGCGCCGCACCATCGCCAGGAAGCACGACTTATAGGACGGGATCTGCAGATTGGTGGCACCCAGCAGGAAAGGCTGGTCCCGTTCGTCGGCCCGGCTGTCGATCAGATTGGCGGCTTCGGCATCGGTGCGCGCGACAATGATCCCGGGCACCCGCATGATGTCCAGCTGGAACCGTGCGGTGTTGAGCCGCTTGATCTGCTCGTCGGAGGGCACCAGCACCTTGCCGCCCTGATGACCGCATTTCTTTGTCCCCGGGCGTTGGTCCTCGATGTGGTACCCCGGCACTCCTGCTTCGACGAATCGGCGGATCAGGTTGCGTACGTGCGGGTCACCACCGTGGCCGGTGTCGGCGTCGGCGATGATGAACGGCCGGTAGTCGTAGGCGGGTGTTGCGCTGCGTTGTTCTGGAGTCATCCGCAGCCGCAAATACTGTTGGTTGCGATCGGCGGTCAGCAACGCCCGCACCAGACCCGCCGCTTCTTCCGGCACTTGGCTGAGTGGGTAACTCGCGAGATCGGGGCCCGGATCCTCGCTGATGGAGCCCTTGGCCGAAGTGGCCCAGCCCCCGAGGTAGATACCTTCGATGCCCATCCGCTTCATCACCACGGCCTGGCCGGGGGAGTAAGGGCCGAAGGTGGTAATGCTTTTTCTGCGTGCGAACAGGTCCCGCAGATGCGGGTAGAACTCGGTTGCCGCCTCCCGGGCAACGGCATAGTCAGCGGGAATCGTGCCTCGCTGCTCGGCAACCTGACGGGCCGTATAGAGACGGACTATCCCGTCGAACCGGGGACTGTCGAAGTAGCTCTGCGTTTCGGCGAGATCCCGCTCGAACGGCGTCTGTGATTGGAGGTCAGCTTCGATGATGGCCATGACTCACAGTACGTCCGGGCTGGGCCGGTGGGAGTTATTTTGTGCCGAAGATCCGGTCACCGATGTCGCCGAGTCCGGGGCGAATGTAGCCGCGCTCATCCAACTGCCGATCGATAGCCGCGGTGTAGATCGGCACCGAGGGATGAGCAGCGGTCATTGCGGCGATTCCCTCGGGGCACGTCAGCAGACAGACAAACTTGATGGACTTCGGGTGATGCTCAGCCAACCGATCCACCGCTGCCACCGCTGAGTGCCCGGTCGCCAGCATCGGGTCGACCACGACAACGTCCCGCTCATGCAGGTCGCTGGGCATCTTGAAGTAGTACTCCACGGCTACAAGGGTTTTCGGGTCACGGTAGAGGCCGATATGGCCCACTCGCGCTGAGGGTACGACCTCGAGCATGCCGTCGAGGATGCCGGTACCCGCCCGCAGAATCGACACGAAGACCAGCTTCTTGCCGTCGATCACCTGGCCCGTGGTGCGTTCCAGCGGAGTATCGACCTCGATCTCGTGTGTCACGATCTCGCGCAGCACCTCATAGGCCATCAGCACCGAAACCTCGCGCACAAGGTGGCGAAAACCATTGGTGGAAACGGTTTTTTGACGCATCAGGGTGATCTTGTGCTGAACAAGGGGGTGCTCGATAAGGTGCACTCCGCCGACACCGCTATCCACGTCGCCTCCTAGAAAACCGTGCCATCACTGACAATCGCCAGCGGTGGCAGACCGCCGCGGAGGCGCTTTGCCGATGCGCGACCCGCCGCCCACGTACCGCCCTCCAACATTCGGACCAGGGGCAGCCGATCGGTGTCCAGCCTCAATCGGGCGCGTACCAGCGGCGCGAGTTCATCGAGCAACGCCACCGTCAACGCGCGCCACTCGACCACCAACTCGTCGCCCGGACTCCAGGTTCGCGTGGACTGCCGAGGGTCCCGCAGACTCAGCGCCCCGCTGTCCAGCAGAAGCCCTCCGTTTCGGTATTCGGGCAATCCAGTCAATGCATCGACTCCCGTCACCACCACCCCGGCCCAGGTGAATGGCTCGATCAGCGAGTAGGTAAGCCACTGAGACAGTTTGTGCAGTGGCATCCATCCCGCTGTCAGACCGGGACCCGTAACCGCATCGTGATACCAACAGTCTCCCAGCCGGTGGCTGCCGATGACGTTGTCGGACGGCCATATCTGCGACATCGACGCCAGGAGGCACGCCAGGATATCGCCGGCATCTACCGAATCCGCCGGTGTGACGAGCACGTCGAACAGCGTGCCGGGCCGGCCCTCGGCGCCGAACACCCCGGGTTGTGTGGCCAACGCTTCGCCAAGCCGACGCATCAACTGCACGCGTCCGGCAAGGCCCACGAGGGGGTTGTCCGACCTCACCTGCAGCACCTGCGCCAGCCGGGCCTCAGTCAGCGAACTTAGCGCCACGGCGTCGACCTGCAGCGGTCGCGACGGGTCGCTGGAGAACGCCCCAGCAAGAAACCCGTGCCAGCTGGCGACGGCCAGGCCCTCTGATCGGCCGAACCGTGCAGAGCCGGCGCCTCGGTTCTCGACGAAGCTCCATCCGGGGCCGGCACCGGCGTCGAGAAGCACGCTGACCACCGCCAGGTCGATCATGGCTCGCGCTCGCTCCTGGACACCGCAGGCTCCCAACGAGCGATCGAGATCGACGCGCCGGTCCACCCCACCTGCCTCGAAGTGGCGCCATCGGCTGTGGAAGGGGATCGACAGGTCCGGGTAGCGGGCGCGGGTGATGGCCGCGACCACGTCGGCCGCGTCGTGTAAACCGTTTTCGTGCACAGTGAACCAACGCGACTCACCCGAACGGGCGCGTTCGAGTAGCTGCGCCGAGCGCGACCGCACCGCGCTCGTGGTGCGCAGCATCGCCGCCGCATCGGCCGGTTCGGTCGCGCGAAGATCCATTCCGGCGGAGCTGCTGGGCAGGGTCATGAGTCCAGCCGCCTGCCCTTGGCCCTCTTGAGTTCTTCGGCGTCAGGTGCGGCACCCGGCGTGTAGTAGCCAGCCGCCGTCTTCGCGTCCATCTCCACACGTGCGTCGGCCGGAATCAGCTCATCCGGGATGGACACCCGCTCACCGACCTCGATACCGGAGCCGGTGATCGCGTCGTACTTCATGTTGCTCATCGACACCAGGCGGTCGATCTTGCTGATGCCGAGCCAGTGCAGTACGTCGGGCATGAGTTCCTGGAACCGCATGTCCTGCACCCCGGCAACGCATTCAGTGCGGGCGAAGTACTGGTCTGCGGTGTCACCACCGGCTTGGCGCTTGCGCGCGTTGTAGACGAGGAACTTCGTCACCTCACCGAGTGCACGACCCTCTTTGCGCGAGTAGGCCACCAGGCCGACCCCACCGCGCTGGGCACCCCGTATGCATTCCTCGATCGCGTGGGTGAGGTAGGGCCGACAGGTGCAGATATCCGAGCCGAACACGTCCGACCCGTTGCACTCGTCGTGCACGCGGGCGGTCAGCTCAAATGCCGGATCGGCCAGGGCGCGGGGGGCCCCGAAGATGTAGATGGTTTGCCCCCCGATGGGCGGCAGGAAAACTTCGAGATCCGAGCGTGTCACCAACTCGGGGTACATTCCACCGGTCTCTTCGAAAAGGGCTCGGCGCAAATCGGTTTCACTGCAGCCGAAGCGCCGGGCGACCCCGGGTAGATGCCAAACCGGTTCGATAGCGGCTTTGGTCACCTGCGCGGCTCCGGTGGACAGCAGGACCCTTTCGTCGGGAAGGAGGCGACCCCGGGCAATGGCTTCACTGATCTCAGGCAGGATCACCTGCGCCTTGGTGACCGCGATAGTGGGACGGATGTCGATACCGGCGACCAGTTCGTCGGCGAAGGCCTCGGCGACCATCGCACCCCAGGGATCCATGCTGACGATCGACGCGGGTTCCCCCCACTGCGGGTTCGGTCCAATGACGTCGGTCGGCGCAGTGTTGGTCAGATCGGCCCGGTGCTCACGAGACAGGGCGCCGGCGGCGACCGCCAGCGCTCGATAGATGCCGTAGGCGCCACTGTGCGTTCCGATCACGTTGCGATGAGACCGGTCGGCGGTGGTCCCAACGACCGGTCCGCGCTGCGCCGCGCTGGGCGCCCCCCAATGAATCGCCGGGGCGTGGGCACCGCCGGTGTGTGACGTCAGACGGATGTGACCGCCCGAAGGCTTGGCGGGCGGCGGTGCGGATTGTCCGGGGGACATCTGTCTTTCGACCCCCTCGGTTGCTGATCCTCGATGAGAAGAAGGAGGAAAACTGCAAGCATAGCCATGTTCGGGACATCCCCGCGCGCCCCAGCCGACGGCGATCACCGGACAACGATGAGTAACGCACTCCCGAAGTGCCCAACCCCGGCGCGACGGCGCCGGTCGCAGTTGTCACACTGAACGCATGGCACAGATAACCCTGCGTGGAGACGCGATCAGCACGGTCGGAGAACTGCCCGATGTCGGATCGCCGGCGCCCGACTTCACCCTCACCGGTATCGATCTCGCCCCGGTCAGCGCCGCGCAGTTCCGCGACAAACCCCTGCTGTTGAACATTTTCCCGTCGGTTGATACCCCCGTGTGCGCAGACAGCGTGCGGACATTCAACGAACGGGCGGCTAGCACTGGGGGCTCCGTACTGTGCGTCTCCAAGGATCTGCCCTTCGCGCAGAAGCGGTTCTGCGGTGCTGAGGACATCGAGAATGTGCAGGCCGCATCGGCATTCCGCAGTACCTTCGGCGAGGACTATGGCATCACCATCGCCGATGGCCCGATGGCCGGATTGCTCGGCCGCGCGGTGGTCGTCATCGGGGCAGACGGCAACGTGGCGTACACCCAGTTGGTATCCGAGATCGGGCAAGAGCCGGACTACGACGCGGCACTTGCCGCGCTGAAGCTGTGAGCCGGCACACACCCTAGAGGGCCGCGCGCGCCCATAGATCACCGTTCAATTCCAGTACCGCATCTCATTGATCGACCCTCCAGGCGCAACCCTGATGCACGTCCACCAGTGGTGTAGAAGTGGTCATAGTGACTGTTGTGAATTGTGAGTCCAGCGCCATCGGGGCGCTGGCATCTGGGAAACGGTGGAAGTGCAATGCGACGCGTCTTAGTCCTCGTAATCGGTCTCGCTCTCTTGCTGGCGACACCGGGCCTGGCGACCGCTGACACCACGCGGTCGGCGACCAACCAGAAGGCCGTAGAGCTCGTCATCGCCCGCGCGGTCTCCCAGGTTGGCGTCCCGTTCGCCTACGGGGGTGGCAACGCATCCGGCCCCAGCCTGGGCACCGTCGAAGTGCCCGAATCTGGTGATACGGCGACGCTCGATAAGTCCGCTGCCGATGCCACCGGTCTCGAGTTGGCACCGGGGCTGATCGTGCCCGACCTCAATGCGGGCTCCAGCACGCCGACACCCGAAACGAAAAAGGTCGAGGTTGTCGGCTTCGACGCCTCGGGCCTCACGGTGTATGCCTACGCCGGCGCAGGAGTGAAATTGCCGCGCTCATCGGGTGCGCAGTACAAGGTCGGGCAGAAGGTCATGCCGAGCCTCGCACTACCCGGCGATCTGCTGTTCTACGGCCCCGAGGGCACTCAAAGCGTCGCACTGTTCATCGGCAACGGAGAGATGGTAGAGACCACGAGTGAGGGTGTGGCCGTCTCGCCGGTCCGCACCAAGGACATGGCTCCGTATCTGGTCCGGATCATCGCCTGATTCCCGACACCTCGCCAGACGGCACGGCTCCGTGCCGTCTGGATTAGGTTGCGCTGCCGGATTGCCAGCCCGGCTCGGCGCCACCGCCTCATGACGGCAGCAAACCGACTTGCGGTGTCGTCAATTAATTGCCACATTCTGGCCCGGTGCCCTCGGTGATCGTGATAAGACAATGGTCACGCGTCACGCCGACATCAGAGTCCGCTTTGCGGAGCCGATACCACTGCTGACGCGCCCGAACATTCCGATCGCCCAGGAAGGTTGATACACCGCAACTTATTCCGGAATTGACGAATGCCACCGCCTCGTCATTCGTCGAACCGTAAGGTAACCAGACCTGTTCGACCGTCTACCACAAGGACCCCAAGTGCGCGGAATACTCGCTGCTGCCGCAGCCGTTGCGGTAATGGCTTCGAGCGCAACTCCTGCGCCCGAAGTATCGTTAACAGCAAATGTCCGTACGATTACGGGCTACACCGCCGGCGGCAAGCTGCATTGGGAGATGAGTGACATCTTCCAGGGCGGCTACTGCTCAGCATCCTCGGGAAATACCTGCACGCCGATCGAATACATCTCGGGTGTCCCACTGGTCGGCGAATTCAGCGGTCTGACGGTACTCACCGTTGCCCTCTGGACGGCACCCTCGCCGACAACGGTGCTCGGCTTTTCCCAGGGGTCTCTCATCGCCACCGAGTGGCTGCGTAACAACGACGGCAAGTGGAACGCGCCCTCGCCCGAGGACCTGTCCTTCGTCCTTGTCGCGAACCCGCTACGCAAGTACGGCGGCGTGCGCCCGGCTTACGACATCGACGACCCCACGCCCGATACCAGTTACAACGTCCTCGACATCGCCATCGAGTACGACGGTGTCGCAGATCTCCCTGACAATCTGTTCAACCTTCTTGCGCTCGCCAACGCTCTCGCCGGTTCTACATATGTACACATCAACGGCTACGAGGACGTCGACCTCGAGAACTCCGAAAAGCTGGTCTGGAAGGAAGGGAACACCACTTACGTCCTGATCCGAAACAAGAACCTCCCCCTCCTGGAACCGCTGCGAGAGCAGGGACTCGACGCGGTGGCCGACTTCCTCAACGCCCCACTCAAGGCGATCATCGACTCCGCCTACGACCGTGACTACGCCGGTTTGGTCGACCCGGACGACCACGCCGCTGCCCTGCAACAGTTCTCGTCGCCTGACGCGACGGCGCACGCTACCGCGGCGCAGAAGGCCGCCGACCCGTCGTCGGCCGAGG
>CAZCHU010000068.1:10109-16472 GCA_964498215.1 uncultured Mycobacterium sp.
GGGGAGAGGCGGACGGACCGGACAGCGGGTCCGCGGCATCAACCGGCGAGTCAGGAGCGACATCAGGATCGTCCACCGAGTAGCCATCGGAAGCCATGCTGGGCAAGGCAATTAACGGTGCTGATCAAGGTTGGCCGACCTGCGCAATCGAGAAGGGGCCCCAGCCGCCCCGGAACCAGCGGGCCTAAACTGCACGTATGACGCACGGCCCGGGCAACGTCGCGGCCGAAGGCCTGCTGAAGATCGAGGACTGCCTGGACGCCAGCGGTGAAATAGTGCTGCCGCCCGGCGTCAACCTGATCTCGTTGATCGATCGCAATATCGCCAACGTCGGCAACTCGATCGCCTACCGGTACCTCGACTTCACCGGGCCCACCGGTGGTCGCGCCCTGGAGATGACCTGGAACGAACTCGGCATTCGGATGCGGGCCATTGGCGCGCGAATTCAAGGCGCGACCTCTCCCGGCGATAGGGTCGCCATCCTGGCGCCACAGGGTCTCGAGTATGTCGCGGGCTTCTTCGCAGCAATCAAAGCCGGGGCCATTGCGGTCCCATTGTTCGCCCCCGAATTGCCGGGCCACGCCGAACGCCTTGATACCGCTCTTCGGGACGCGCAACCCGCGGCAGTGTTGACCACGGCTGCGGCGCGCGGCGATGTTCAGGACTTTCTGGAAAGCAGGCTGCCCGAGTCGAACCGACCGCATGTGGTCGTGATCGACGAAATCCCCGACTCCGCGGCCGGTGAATTCGTCGAGGAGGCCATCGCGGTCGACGATGTCTCCCACCTGCAGTACACCGGTGGCGCGACGCGCCCACCGGTCGGCGTGGAGATCACCCACCGCGCTGTGGGCACCAACCTGCTGCAGATGATCCTGTCGATCGACCTTCTGGATCGGGATAACCACGGTGTCAGTTGGTTACCGCTGTACCACGACATGGGGTTGTCCATGATCGGATTCCCAGCCGTCTATGGCGGTCATTCCACCCTGATGTCACCAACGGCGTTCGTTCGCAGGCCCCTGCGCTGGATCGAGGCGCTGTCAGCAGGTTCGAAGATCGGCCGGGCAGTGACGGCCGCGCCGAACTTCGCCTACGAGTGGGCCGCCCAACGCGGAGTGCCCGCCGCGGGATCCGGCATCGACCTTTCGAACGTCGCGATGATCATCGGCTCCGAACCGGTCAGCATCGATGCGATGCGAACATTCAGCGACGCATTCACACCGTTTGGCCTGCCCCGCACTGCGTTCAAGCCGTCCTACGGTCTTGCCGAGGCCACATTGTTCGTCTCGACCATCGCACCGGCGGCGGAGCCCAAGGTTGTCTATTTCGATCGGCGGCGGCTTACCGGCGGGCATGCCGTTCAGGTCTCCCGCGATGACCCGCACGCAACGGCCCAGGTGTCGTGTGGCCATATCGCCCGAAGCCTGCGCTGTGTGATCGTCGACCCGGCGACCGCGGGCGAGTTACCCGACGGACATGTCGGTGAAATCTGGCTCCAGGGCGACAACATCGGCCGAGGGTACTGGGGTAGACCGCAGGAAACCCACGGCACGTTTGGTGCCCACCTGAGCTCGACGGTGCCCGCGAATAGCCGCGCCGTCGACGGTATTGCCGGAACATGGTTGCGCACAGGGGATCTGGGGCTCTTTCTGGACGGTGAACTTTTCGTGACCGGGCGAATCGCCGACATCGTAGCTGTCCAGGCCGCCAGCCACTATCCCCAGGACATCGAGTCCACCGTAGCCGGGGCATCACCGATCGTCCGCCGCGGTTATGCCGCAGCCTTCACCGTAGATGGGGTTGACAGCGAAGGCCTCCTCGTCGTCGCCGAGCGCGCCGCCGGCACTGCGCGCATCGACCCATCGTCGGCGATCGATGCGATCAAACGCGCTGTGCTACACCACTACGGCGTTCCGGTCATCGATGTCCGCATCGTTCCTGCCGGCTCGATTCCACGAACTACCAGCGGCAAGCTGGCCCGCCGGGCTTGCCGCGCCGCCTATCTCGAGGGCGCGTTCGACTAACGCCCACCGACTGCGGGCATGGCGCCCGCGACGCTGAGCATCACGGTCCGGTCTCGAACCATCAACGATGCGGCGATCATCGGCATCGGCGTTCCACACGACCGGTCAGGACATGATCTGGTGGTACGTGATGCCTTCCGACCGAAAGTTCGCCCGCCGTGCGGCGGTCACCTCCGTTGCATGCTCGGCGCTGGTCATCATCACATCGCCTGCGGCATCCTCGGCGCCCGCCTTCGACAGCCAAGGCTATATCGACTCCACCGCGCGATGCACCGCACCTAGCACGGCTGTTGTTTTCGGGAGTACGGCAAGCTCGCGCGTGGCGATATGCAGAAGTTCTGACGGCGGCTACCAGTACCGAGGGGTGCGGGTTCGTGACGGCGCCAGACTCATCACCTCCGCCTCGCGATCCTCGGACGGCGCCTTCACCGCAGACAACGATGGTATCGAATACACGGTGACGTCGAACGCGCTGACCATCAGTACCGGGGCTCGAGTGATCCGCGACGAGAAGATGCTCGACTTCCATCGGCCGGGTGCTACTAGGCCAACCACGGCGCCGACCGCGCCTACGACATCCACGGCGCCTTCGACGTCAACAGCGCCCCGCGCAACGCCCACGCCAACCACATCACTGCCACCACCACTGCCGGCCGAAGTGGGCGGAAGCTGACCCGGACTGACCACATCAGGCCGCTCAGTATTGTTTGCCAGTTCACAAGAAGAATTAACTGACGCGTACGTCAGCAAACGAACTATCCGCGACAATTCCTTCGGATTGAGTAGACAGACAGTCATGTTCTGAAATACGTTTGCAGCGGTCGGGATTATGCTCAGTAACATTGAGGAGGGCGCAATGCCCACGACCGCACGTTCCTGCCTCGCCATGGGTGCAGCCTTGGCGGCGGCCGGCGCCATCGTCGCGACTCCGATCACGACGCCTCAACTCCTGGCGCGCACCACAAACCTGAACTCGGACTTCGTTGCAGCCATCGACGGATGCGCGCAGGATGGCGCCGGCACCCTGTGCCGCAGGCCGACATGGATGTCCTCACCGTTGCCGTCCGAGTCCACATCGGACAGCCCGTACATCTCCGACACTCCTCCGGCTAATTTAATTGTCGCCCTGGTAAATACGCCGTTTAAGGTCGACCCCGCGCTGGGCGAGGGCAGTCTCCGACGAGTGTCAGGTCACAACGGCGACCTCGGTGTCCAACCCGCCTACGAAGGCGTCAGCTTGACCCAACCTGCGGAAATCAGGTCGGGCTGGGCCCGACCGTGCAATACGGCCCCAGACGGCAGGTCTACCGCCACACACACTTCCTCGGCGCCGACACTGCCGACATGTTAAGACGGCAGACGCCAACACTACCCGCGGGGCCATTGCCCGCACTGCCGGTGCTGCGCGGAAACATTCTGGCTACCGTCGCCGCGCCCGTGCTTCCGATCAAATGCCGGATAAATCGGGAAAGCACCTTTCATTCCAGCTATTCCAGCAAAATGCTTGATTTTCATCGCATCGGAGCTCCGCTTTCGCTAAGGGGAGTACACCAGCGACGGCTACGGCGAGCTCACAGGTACGGGTCGGCCCAGGCACTGATGATGCGGGCCGCCCGTGCCGCCTGATTCTTTCCGGTGAGCAAGTGGTCGGCACCTTCCAGTGAGACGAAGCTGCGCGGATGCCTTGCGGCACGGAAGATCTCACTGGCGTTGGCGATACCGACGGTGTTGTCGGTAGGTGAGTGCATGACCAGCAATGCCCGCCGCAGGCTTTCGATACGTTCGCGCAGATCGGCCGCGCGGACGTCCTCGATGAAGTGCCGTCTGAGCGTGAGGGCCTTGCCACCGATCAGGAAGGTCGCCTCGCCTTCGGCCTCAATCCGCTGGACGAGAGCGTCGTAGCTGTGCTCGACGTGAGCCGGCTCGTAGGGCGCGCCGATACTGGCCACCGCGGCGACGGTCGGGCAATCGTGTGCGGCCGCAATCACCGCGGCGCCGCCGAAGGAATGCCCGACGAGTAGACGTGCCTCCCGGCCCGAGTCGTTCATGAACTCCACCGCCCGAACGGTGTCGGCGACCTTGTGCGAGAAGGAACCGTCGCCCCAGTCACCGGCGGAGTTGCCGAGCCCAAGGTTGTCGAACCGGAGCATGCCGATGCCTTCACGGGCAAGTTGCTTGCAGATGCGGCTGGCCGCGGGGCTGTCCTTGCCGAGGGTGAAGCCGTGAGCAAAAACACCCCATCCCCGGACGCCCCCTACCGGCGGGTCGATCAGACCCGCCAGTTCTGGACCACTGCAGCTGGGAAACGTGATGCGCTCTGCCACGGAGTCATCCTTTCACCCAGCCCAAGGGAGGGCAGCCATCAGCGGCGGCGGGCCAGCAGCCACGCGACACCGCCTGACTCCTCTGCCGCGATAATGTCCAATCCGTCGAACGCTGATCGCAACTCGCCTGCTCGCACCCGAAACGGCCCCGGGTTGCTCCCGACCTCGCTGAGCACACTGATCGCGAGGAGGCCCCCGACCACCAGACGCTCAGCCATGTGCCGGTAAAGGCGCTGATCGCGAAACTTATTGCAGATCAGCACATCTACCGGCGGACCCGCCGGCAACCCGTCATCGAGGTCCACGACCTCAAACTGGCACCGGTCGGCCGCGCCGCCAAGTACGGCCAGCTCCCGGGCCCGGGTCACCGCCACCGGGGACACGTCACAACCCCAAACGTGCAACCCGCGCTTGGCGAGCCACACCGCGACGCCGCCAACTCCGCAGGCCAGATCAAGCGCACAACCGGAAGTAGGAAAGATGTCCGTGAACGGCCGAAACATCGCGGGCAGGCCTACATCCTCGTCGCTCAGCACGTTTCGGTGAGCGTATCGCCGGTCCCAGCGAAGGCGGTCTTCCCCGGACACGAACACAGGTTACGGCCTCCGGTAGGACTAGCGTCGTCTCCATGAGCGAAGGCCGGACGAGGGTCCTGATCATCGGCGGAGGCTTCGGCGGTCTGTTCTGCGCGCGCAGGCTAGGCAGGGCCGACGTTGACGTGACCCTGCTCGACCGTACTGCGGGGCACCTGTTTCAGCCGCTGCTGTACCAGTGCGCAACAGGCACACTCAGCATCGGACACATCAGCCGCCCACTGCGCGAGGAGTTCGTCCGGCACCGAAATGTCACCACGCTGCTCGGCGAAGCGATCGAACTGGATCCCCAATTACGTCGGGTGACCGCTCGTCGCACCGACGAGACGACGTTCACCGTCGACTACGACGTTCTCGTCATTGCCGTCGGCATGCAGCAGTGCTACTTCGGAAATGCGCGTTTCGCGCAGTGGGCGCCCGGGATGAAGACCCTCGACGACGCGCTGAGCATCCGCCAACGTGTGTTCACCGCCTTCGAGATCGCCGAGACGCTGCCTGCCGGGCCGGACCGTGACAGCTGGCTCACCTTCGCCGTGACCGGCGGCGGCCCCACAGGCGTGGAACTGGCCGGACAAATCCGGGAGTTGGCGACGCGGACGTTGGCCAATGAGTTTCACAGCATCGAACCCGAGGACGCCAGAGTGCTGCTGTTCGACGGCGGAGATCGAGTGCTGAAGAGCTTCGCCCCGAAATTGGCAAGCAAGGCCACCGCGGCTCTGCAGCGGCTCGGGGTGGAATTGCAGCTGGGCGTGCACGTGGTCGACGTCAGCCGGGAAGGCGTGACCGCCACCCCCAAGTCCGGCGGCCCGGAACAGCAATTCGCGGCCCGCACCGTGTTGTGGACCGCCGGTGTGGAAGCCGTGCCCTTCGCCAGACACGTCGCCGACGTGCTTGGCGCCGCATCCGACCGCTCCGGTCGCATCCAGGTGCATTCCGACCTCTCGGTGCCAGGACATCCGGAGATTTTCGTCATCGGCGACCTGGTGGGTCGCGACGACCTCCCAGGGGTGGCCGAGAATGCGATGCAGGGCGGTCTACACGTGGCCAACTGCGTCCGCCGCGAACTCGGCGGCAAGTCGCGTCGGCCATACCGCTACCGCGACCTTGGTTCCGCGGCCTACATCAGCCGCGGAAACGCGCTGTTGCAGGTCGGGCCCGTCAGGCTGGCCGGATTCCCGGGCTGGCTGGCATGGGGGCTCATCCACATCGCCGTACTCACCGGGGTGCGCAATCGCCTCAGCACCGTCACTACCTGGCTTGCGACCATCGCCCGTGGTGGCCGCTACCACCGCGCCTTCATGCTCGGTGACAGTCAGCCTGTCTCCGAGCAGCACTACACCTGGTCGGTGCGCGAGGACCGCGAGGACTAGGTGCGGACGCACACTCGATGCCGTCGCGGGTGGGGCGCAGGAACATGTTCAT
>CAZCHU010000069.1:0-11415 GCA_964498215.1 uncultured Mycobacterium sp.
TCAAAGACAAGGCATGCATCGAAGAGTGCCCTGTCGACTGCATCTACGAGGGCGCTCGCATGCTGTACATCCACCCTGATGAGTGCGTCGACTGTGGCGCCTGCGAGCCGGTATGTCCGGTCGAAGCTATTTATTACGAAGACGACGTTCCCGAGCAGTGGAATGCGTACACGCAGATCAACGCGGACTTCTTTGCTGAGCTGGGCTCACCTGGCGGTGCGTCGAAGGTCGGCCAGACCGACAACGATCCGCAGTTCGTCAAGGACTTGCCCCCGAAGAGTGAGGACTGAGGACACGGCGCAGCCCTCTGCTCACCAGGAACTTCGCCCGGTTAGCGACCGGCCGTTGAAGGCCGGGTTCGTTTCGGGTTCGCTTCCGGAGTTCCCGTGGGACACCCTGTCCGAGGTGACCGCGGCGGCGCGGGAACATCCCGACGGCATCGTCGACCTGTCGGTCGGTACCCCTGTGGACGAGGTGGCTCCTGTCATCCAGCAGGCGCTCACGGCCGCTGCCGCCGCACCCGGGTATCCGACCACCGCAGGCACACCCGCGTTGCGGGAGTCGGTCGTCAATGCGCTGCTCCGCAGATACGCCATCACCGACCTGACGCCCGGTGCGGTCCTGCCGGTGATCGGTACCAAAGAGTTCATCGCCTGGTTACCGACGCTGCTGGGGCTGAACGCGGCCGACACGGTGGTGGTGCCCGAGCTGGCATACCCCACCTATGAGGTCGGGGCACTGCTCGCCGGGACGACGGTGGTACGTGCGGACTCGCTGACCCAGTTGGGCCCCGCGGCGCCGCGCCTGATGTACGTGAACTCACCCAGCAACCCGACCGGCAAGGTGCTCGGTGTGGAGCACCTGCGCAAGGTTGTGGAATGGGCCAGGGGCCGCGGAGTGCTCGTAGCCTCCGACGAGTGCTATCTCGGGCTCGGTTGGGATGAAGCTCCGGTCTCGGTGCTACACCCGGATGTCTGCGATGGTGACCACACGGGAGTGCTGGCCGTGCACTCGCTGTCGAAGTCGTCGTCGTTGGCTGGCTACCGTGCAGGTTTCGTCGCGGGTGATCCTTCAGTGGTGTCCGAACTGCTGGCCGTCCGCAAACACGCGGGAATGATGGTGCCGACCCCGGTTCAGGCCGCGATGGTTGCCGCGCTCGACGACGACGCACACCAAGAACGTCAGCGCGAACGCTATGCGCGCCGGCGCGAGGCGCTGTTGCCGGCGTTGCGCTCGGCTGGATTCACCGTCGATCACTCGCAGGCCGGGCTCTACCTATGGGCGACGCGCGGGGAACCCTGCCGTGACACCGTCGCCTGGTTGGCCCAACGTGGCATCCTTGCCGCGCCGGGGGAGTTCTACGGGCCCACGGGATGCCGGCACGTGCGGGTGGCGTTGACGGCCACCGACGAACGGATCGCCGCGGCGGTGCAGCGGTTGGCGGATTCGGCGCGGTGAAGAACCGTCGCGGGTGCTGCGCGCGCCCGATCCGCTCAACGCTCGGCGGCGCGCAGGCCTAGCGCGAGCACCAGACGTTCGTCGGCGTCGTCTAGCGAGGTCGCGAGCAGCTTCTCGATTCGGCGGATTCGGTATCGCACCGTGTTCGGGTGGACATGCAGCTGCCGCGCCGTCCCGGCGATATCGCCGAATCCGTCGAGGTAGGCCCGCAGGGTGTCCGCGAGCATCGGGTCTCGCGCGCAAAGCTCGCGCACCCGCGGGTCCACCAGCCGGGGCTCGGCTACCACCTTCGAGACGATGTCGTCGAGGAGCACCGTCGTGCGCGCCTCGTCCAGAGAGGTCACCTGGCCGATGGCCGACGGGTGACGCTCGGCGCTGTCGAACACCCGGTCCACCTCGGTACGCACCGCCGCAGCGCCGACCAGTCCGGTCAGTGGCACGGCCGTCACGGCACGCACGTCGAGGCCGAGCTCGCGGTGCAGGGCGGCAACGACGCCTCGTACCCACGAGGTGACCGCCGCCGCCGTCGTGACCTTCGGTAGCAGCACGTACACTCGATCGCCAGCCGAGGCGACCTGAGAGTCGGCACGAAAAGCGCTGGCGTTCAACGCGATCACATCGGAGGGTGCCGCCGCGCCCACTCCGCGGAAGCCAACCAGTGCGGCACGGGCATCCGCGGGAATTCCGAGCTCGCGGGCTAGCAGGCCGACATCGTCGGTGTCCCGAGTCGCCAATCCCAGCAGCTGTTGTACGCGCGCGGCGTGCTGCGACGGTACGGTGGCCAGCCGTGACATGATCCGGGCCGCGAGCACCGCGCCGCCCCGGAGGATCTCTGCCGAGTCCTCAGCCAGCGGCGCGGACCCTTGTTGAAGCCAGATCGTTCCGGCGAAGGCCGGTTTGCGGCGCGCATTGCCCCCGGGTACGTGCACCCCGACCGCCAGTCGGGGCCGCAATCCCAACTCGGGACGTTCGTTGACACGCACTACCTCGGGGCTGGACTGCAATGCGTCGAAGATCCCCCACTGCCCGATCCATTGGAGATGCTCTGGCGGTCCGGCGCGACCCAGGATGGTCAGACGGCGAAGCTCGTCGGCTTCCTCGCTGGAGGCGGAGTAGGCCAGCATATGGCTGGCGGCGTCCTCGATGCAGACCATGCCGCGGGTGCGGTCGGCGATGGACTGCGCCAATCCGAATAGGTCTGTGCCGGAGTCCCGTAGTGGATCGCTGCGATCACCATGGTGTTCGAGTGCGTAGGTGACCAGGCGGTAGAGGTGGTCCCAGCGGGCCCGGGGTTCGACGGCGACGACGGCCGAGCCCAGCGCGGCCGCCCGGGAGACCGCCGTAGCCGTGGGCTCCTTGACGAAGATCGCCGCCGGGTGCTCGGAGTGTTGCTCGAGCCAGCCGACAGCGTCGGCGTCCGATACACCGAGCAGGAAGAGCAGATCGGCTGCACCGGGTCCGACCGCCAATCCGAGCCGCACGTCATCGGCGTCGATCAGGGCCACCGAACTCACCGGTATGTCCAGCCCGCTCGGCGCCTCGACCAGAGTGACCATCGTGCGGTCCAGGGCGAGCAGCAACTGGCCCAACCCCAGGCCTGCTGCTGCCATCGCCACGACCGCTCCTTTGTCTGATCCGACTATAAAGCGTGCGCGGACTTGTCCGATCAGCCATCGGATTATGGCGCGAAACCGGGCATTCTTGCTGCATGGATGCGATCGCAGCGATTACTCAGGTGCCGGTTCCTGAAAACGAGCCGGTTCACGACTACGCCCCAGGATCTCCCGAACGCATCAGGCTTGCCGATGCGCTGACCAGCCTGGCAAGTGACCCGATTGAATTGCCGCACGTCATCGGCGGCGAGCACCGGATGGGCGCAGGTGCCCGTGGCGATGTGGTCCAGCCGCACCGGCACGCGGCACGGCTGGGCACCTTCACCAACGCTGACCACGCCGACGCCAAAGCTGCCGTCGAGGCGGCCATCACAGCCAAGAAGGAGTGGGAGGCCACCCCGTTCGACGAGCGCGCCGCGGTTTTCCTACGGGCGGCCGACCTGATGGCCGGGCCGTGGCGGGAGAAGGTCGCGGCGGCGACGATGCTGGGGCAGTCCAAGAGCGCCTATCAGGCCGAGATCGACTCGCCCTGCGAACTCATCGACTTCTGGCGTTTCAATGTCGCGTTCGCCCGCCATATCCTTGCCGAGCAGCCGGTCAGCTCCCGGGGCGTGTGGAACCGCACCGACTACCGGCCGTTGGAAGGCTTCGTCTACGCGATCACCCCGTTCAACTTCACCGCCATTGCGGGCAATCTGCCCACCGCCCCCGCATTGATGGGTAACACCGTCGTATGGAAGCCTTCGCCCACCCAGACTTTCGCGGCATACCTGACCATGCAGTTACTCGAGGCTGCGGGCCTGCCCGCCGGTGTCATCAACCTGGTGACCGGTGATGGCCTAGCCGTCTCGGACGTTGTTCTGGCTGATAAACGGCTGGCCGGCATTCACTTCACCGGCTCGACCGCGACATTCCAGCATCTGTGGCGTGAGGTCGGCACCAACATCGACCGGTATGACACCTACCCGCGCCTGGTCGGGGAGACCGGCGGCAAGGATTTCGTCGTTGCTCACCCCTCTGCCCGGCCAGAGGTCCTGACCACAGCTCTGATTCGGGGTGCGTTCGACTTTCAGGGGCAGAAGTGTTCGGCGGCGTCACGGGCCTTCGTTGCCCGGTCGGTGTGGCAGCGGATGGGCGATGACTTCCTGGGCGCAACCCGGGACCTGCGCTACGGCGACGTTACTGATTTCGCCAACTTCGGCGGAGCGGTCATCGACCAGCGGGCGTTCGCCAAGAACGTCGACGCTATTGAGAGGGCAAAGAACCGGTCGCATATCACGATCGCCGCCGGTGGCGAATATGACGACAGCGAGGGCTATTTCGTCAGGCCCACGGTGTTGTTGTCCGACGATCCGACCGACGAAGCGTTCTCGACCGAGTACTTTGGCCCCATCTTGGCAGTGCACGTCTACCCGGACGAGGACTATGAGCGCATTCTCGACGTCGTCGACGCTGGCGCCCGCTACGCGCTCACCGGTGCGGTGATTGCCGATGACCGCGCAGCGGTGATGCAAGCCGAGCAGCGACTGCGGCACGCGGCAGGCAACTTTTATGTCAATGACAAACCCACAGGAGCGGTGGTGGGGCAGCAGCCGTTCGGCGGAGCGCGTGCCTCGGGCACCAACGACAAGGCCGGCTCCGCGCAGAACCTGCTGCGCTGGACTTCAGCACGCTCGATCAAGGAGACGTTCGTGCCGGCCACCGAACACTGCTATCCCCACATGGAGATGTGAGCCATGGGCGTCTTCAAGCGCTTTGCGCGACCGGTGATCCTAGCCGCGGCTCGGAGGGACGGCCTTCGACGGGCTGCCGAGCGATTGCCGGTGACCCGCAAGGTCGTGCACCGCTTCGTCCCCGGTGAGAGCATCGCTGATGTCATGAGTTCGGTTGAGCCGCTCAGGGATTCGCGACGGTTGGTATCGATCGACTATCTCGGCGAGGACGTCACCGATGCGGATGCTGCCGATGCCACAGCCGATGCCTATCTGAGCCTGTTGGAGGCGTTTTCGGTCCGTAGTGAAGTGACAGGGGCGGTCCAGCCTCTGGAGGTGTCGCTCAAGCTGTCGGCACTGGGGCAGGCGCTGCCACAGGATGGTGAGAAGATCGCGCTGGAAAAAGCGCGGATGATCTGCGAAAGGGCGCAGCGCGCCGGTGTGTGGGTGACCGTCGATGCGGAGGACCACACCACTACCGACTCGACTCTGGCGATTGTGCGGGATCTGCGTGAGGACTTCGACTGGGTGGGTACGGTGCTGCAGGCCTACCTCAAGCGCACTCAAGCCGATTGCGCCGAATTCGCCGCGTCTGGCGCGCGGATTCGCTTGTGCAAGGGGGCCTATGATGAGCCGGCATCGGTGGCCTACCGCGACCGCGATGAGGTCACCGCATCTTATCTGAGATGTCTTGGCGTGCTGATGGGAGGCAACGGCTATCCGATGGTGGCCTCCCACGATCCCGAGATCATCGCTGCTGTACCCGCGATGGTGCGTGAAAACAGCAGGGGTGTAGATGATTTCGAATACCAGATGCTCTACGGGATTCGCGATAGTGAGCAGCGTCGATTGGCCGAAGAGGGCAACAACGTTCGCGTTTACGTCCCGTTCGGCACCCAGTGGTACGGCTATTTCGTCAGAAGACTTGCCGAGCGGCCCGCAAACTTCACCTTCTTTCTACGGGCCTTGGCCGAGCGTCGTCGCTGACAGCAGCTGGTCCCTGCCGGGCCGTCGTCTGGAGGGGCTTGAATCTAGCTCGCCCACGGCTATGCCGGGTATGCCGCGACCGGCATGATGATGTTGCCCTTGCAGACGCCCTCGAGGATCTCGGTACGCCAGGACCCGAACATAGATCCGTCCAGAGTTGGCGAATAGAACACCAGCGAACGGGCGGAGGCGAACTCGGGGGGAACGTCGTCGCCCCGGAAGCACTCCCACTGCCAGTTGTAGTTGAACACCCATTGCTGTCCGTCCCACGTGTATCGACTCGGCTGCGGGATGGTGGGATTGCTGGGTGCCGGGCCTCCGGAAGCAGTGGCCACGCAGGTGCTTGTGCACGATGTGGTGAACGTGTACTGGCCGGTGAAATCAGGTTCGGGTTGGCGGGTGGCGACGCTGGTACCGATCTTCTCCGATGCGAAGGTCACCATGGTGTAGCGGCCGCTCCAGTTCGGCGGAGCTGCCTGCGCCGTGACCGGTGTGAGGATGGAGGCGCAAGCAACCAGCGCCGCGGATGCGACTGCGCTGCAAGCCCGTAGGGCAGACATGGACTCCTCACAAAGGGTCTAGGTGTGGCAATTGGAACCTAATGTCCCGCGTGGTCGACGTGCCCGATCGACACGGCGAGGTTGAGGGCACGGTTGGATCACGGCTTGGTATCGAAGCAGGTCAACGAATGACGTTCCTGCAGAAAGGACCTCGCTATTGCCGCTCGGTGAGCACCATGAGCGCCCACGCCGCGATGGTCTGGGCGTCGGTGATGGCGCCCTCGCGAATCATCTTCTCGACTTCAGCGCGGGCAAACCACGCGCTGCGCATGTCTTGTTCTTCATGTTCGCGGGCATGCCTACCCTCGGTGATTCCTGTCGCGAGGAACACGCGCCCCCGTTGGCTGCTCATTCCGGGCGCGACGTCGAGCAGTCCGAGCTCTGTGAGTGAATCGGCCCGTAGTCCAGTCTCTTCCCGCAGCTCACGTGCGGCAAGCTCAGCAGGCTCGATGTCGGCCTGACCGGGCGCGGTCCCCTGCGGGAACTCCCAACGCCGCAACCCGAGTGGGTAGCGAAACTGTTCGACAAGATGAAAGCGTTCGGTGCCGGCGCCGGCGTCCCGTGGAATCACCAGGGCATACGTCGGCTTGTCCACCACAGCGTAAATCCCGCTGCTGCCGTCGGGTCTGCGGATATCGTCTTCCCGAATCGTGAGCCAATTGTTGCGGTAAATCTGCCGTGATCTGACGGTCTCGATGGATTCCACCGGCCCAGTATGCGGGGAGTAGCCTTGCATATCGTGCTGTTAGCCTCCCTGAACCCTGCGGCCGTCGCCGCCGACGCCGACCTCGAGGATGCGGTGCGCATCGCGGGGACGTCGCTGAGCCGTAGTGACCTGGTTGGTGCCGCGACGTCGGTGGCCGAACGGGTCGGCGCTGCGAGTCGGGTGGCGGTGCTGGCCAGGCCAACGCCGACGACCGTCCTCGCCGTTGCGGGCTGCCTGATCGCCGGGGTGCCGGTGGTGCCGGTGCCGGCCGACGTCGGGGCGGCCGAGCGGCGGCACATCCTGACCGACTCCGGTGCGCAGGCATGGCTCGGTGAGAAGCCGGCGGACTCCGACGGGTTGGAAGGGCTGCCGCACATTCCCGTGAGGTTGCACGCACGCTCGTGGCATCGCTATCCCGAACCCCCGCCCGAGGCCACGGCGCTGATCATCTACACCTCCGGCACGACCGGCCTGCCCAAGGGCGTCGTGGTGAGCCGTCGCGCGGTCGCCGCCAACATCGACATGCTTGCCGAAGCCTGGCAATGGACGGCCAACGACACCTTGGTGCACGGGTTGCCGCTGTACCACGTGCACGGTCTGGTGCTGGGGCTGCTCGGGTCGCTGCGCATTGGAAACCGGTTCGTGCACACTGGGAAGCCCAGTCCGGCGGCCTACTCTCAAGCGGTCGCGGAGTTCGGCGGATCGTTGGTCTTCGGGGTTCCGACCGTGTGGTCGCGCATTATCGATGACGGTGATGCGGCGCGGGCGCTGTCTCCGGCGCGACTGCTCGTATCGGGCAGCGCGCCGCTGCCCGTTCCGGTATTCGACGGTCTGGCTGCGTTGAGCGGGCATCAGCCCGTCGAGCGGTACGGGAGCACGGAATCACTGATCACGCTGAGCACCCTGGCCGCCGGAGAACGCCGGCCAGGTTGGGTCGGTCTGCCGCTGACGGGTGTACGTACCCGATTGGTATCCGACAGCGGAGACGAGGTCATCCACGACGGGGAGAGTATCGGGCAACTTCACGTTCAGAGTCCGGCGATGTTCAACGGATACCTCAACCGGCCGGACGCTACCGCCGAGGCGCTCGGGACCGACGGCTGGTATCGCACCGGTGATGTTGCCGTCGTGGACCAGGATGGGATGCACCGGATCGTGGGTAGGGAATCGGTGGACCTCATCAAGACCGGAGGCTTTCGGGTGGGTGCGGGGGAGATCGAGACCGTGCTACTGGGCCACCCGGGAGTGCGGGAGGTCGCGATCGTGGGCGCACCTGACGAGGATCTGGGTCAGCGCATCGTCGCGTTCGTGGTGGGTGACGCCGAACCGGAGCAGCTTATTGAATTTGTGGCACAGGAACTTTCGGTGCACAAACGGCCGCGGGAAGTTCGGCTCGTCGATAGCCTGCCCCGCAATGCGCTGGGCAAGGTGCTGAAGAAGGAACTGGTGCAATGGGCTTGAGGTTCAGCACCATTCCTCCGCGAGCGCGCGTGTCTGCACACGACTCGCCGAGGTTTTCTGTCATTTTCCGCGCCCTCACGACCGTCGGCGCTGCGCTCAGTGTTCTCGCGCTGGCCGGATGCGGTGCCCAGTCGCCGACTGTCAAACTTGTGCACACCACAGTGGCGCCGGTGCCAGCCCCGCCGCCCCCCGCGGTTCCCGCCGATCCGGCCCTGGCCATCGGCTCTGGTGCGGTCGACACGGTTGGTGGCTGGCTTCCTGACGGTGTCACCCTCTCGCCCTTCGACTCAGCGAACCCCGTTCTCTCGCAACTTGATCCCGCGCTGTTGCAGGCGGTTCAAGAGGCTGCCCGCAGCGCGCAGGAGCAGGGCGTCGAGCTCAGGGTGACATCGGGCTGGCGGTCGAAGGGTTTCCAGCAGAGGCTGTTCGACGATGCCGTCGCCGCATACGGCAGTGTGGAAGCCGCCGCTGAGTTCGTCGCGACACCCGAGGTGTCGAAGCACGTGACGGGTCAGGCGGTCGACATCGGGCCGGTTGAGGCCGACCGGTGGCTTATCGCCAACGGAGGCCGCTTCGGCCTATGCCAGATCTATGCCAACGAGATATGGCATTTCGAGCTCGTCGCCGACGCGCAGGGTAACTGTCCGCCGCTGTTGCCTAACGCTGCCGGGTGACATACGGCGACATTCGGCGTCGACGAGCGTGCTCAAACTGACGGGTGCGGCGGCGCGTCGCTGTGCAAACACGCGCGCTCGCGGGGAAGGGTGCGCGGGGAAGGGTGCGCGCGGGGGAGTCAGTTGGCGTGTAGCGCTTCGTTCAACGTGATGCCAGTGCCGTCGCGGTTGACCACCTCGACGGCACCGGTCACCGAGTTGCGACGGAACAATAGGTTGTTGGCTCCCGACAGGTCACGTGCCTTCACGGTGGTCGTGGTCTGGCCGCCATCAACGACACTTACCTTGGTCCCCGCAGTGACGTAGAGGCCCGCCTCGATCACGCAGTCGTCGCCAAGCGAAATGCCTAGTCCGGCGTTGGCGCCGAGCAGGCACCGCTTGCCCACCGAGATGACCTGAGTGCCGCCGCCGGACAGCGTGCCCATGATTGATGCGCCGCCACCGACGTCGGTGCCGTCGCCGACCACGACTCCGGCCGAGATACGCCCTTCGACCATGGAGCTGCCCAGCGTGCCGGCATTGAAGTTGACAAAACCTTCGTGCATCACCGTGGTGCCCGATGCCAGGTGTGCGCCCAGCCTGACCCGGTCGGCATCGGCGACGCGAACCCCGGTGGGCACCACGTAGTCGACCATCCGGGGGAATTTGTCCACTCCATACACAGTGACCTGACCGCGTCGGCGCAGCCGGGCCCGTACGGTCTCGAATCCGTCGATCGCGCAGGGGCCGTGATTGGTCCAGACCACGTTGGTCAGCACACCGAACAGGCCGTCGGCGTTGAGCCCGTGCGGGGTCACCAGGCGGTGCGACAGCAGGTGCAGACGCAGGTAGGCGTCGTAGGCGTCGACGGCCTTGTCATCCAGGCGGGCGATGACGGTGCGAACCACCACGGTCTCCACATCGCGGTCCGCGTCGCGGCCCACGAGGCCGGCCAGCTCGGCGAGATCACGGGGGAGCTCGGCCTCCGCCAGCGGGACCGTTGCCGACACGGTTCCCGGGGCCTGCTCAGCGCCTAGTTCGGGGGCCGGAAACCAGGTGTCGAGAACCGTTCCGTCGGCTGCGATCGTTGCCACGCCGATGCCTGATGCAGAAGTCACGGCGCTAAGACTAACGTCAGTGGTGTGGGCCTTGATCTGCACGGTGACCCCGTCGCGCTGACTGCGGCGCTGGTGGACATTCCCAGCGAATCGCGGCATGAACAACGTATCGGCGACGAGATTGAGGCCGCGCTGCGCACTCAGACCACTGGTTTCGAGATCGTCCGCAACGGCGATGCGGTGCTCGCCCGTACGAACCTCGGCAGGCCGACCCGTGTGCTCCTCGCCGGACACACCGACACCGTTCCCGCGGTCGACAATGTGCCCAGCCGACTCGTCGATGGGGTGCTGTACGGGTGCGGGACGTCGGACATGAAGTCGGGAGACGCGGTTTTCCTGCACCTGGCGGCCACCGTCTCCAACCCCGTTCACGACATCACCTTGGTGATGTACGACTGTGAGGAGATCGAGGCCACGGCCAACGGGCTCGGCCGCATCGAGCGCGAGCTGCCTGAGTGGCTCGCCGCCGACATGGCAATCCTCGGAGAGCCCTCGGGTGGATACATCGAGGCGGGCTGTCAGGGCACCCTCCGGGTGCTGATCGGTGCCGACGGGACGCGGGCTCACTCCGCGCGGTCGTGGTTGGGGGACAACGCCATACACAAACTCGGCGACGTGCTGGCCAGGCTCAGCAACTACGAAGCACGCAGTGTGGACATCGACGGCTGCGGGTACCGTGAGGGCCTCTCGGCGGTACGGATCGACGGCGGTATCGCCGGCAACGTGATCCCCGATGCGGCGACGGTGACGGTGAATTTCCGGTTCGCTCCAGACCGCACTGTCGAGCAGGCGTACGCACACCTGCGTGAGGTTTTCGACGGCCTCGATGTCAGCTTCGAACTCACCGATGCGGCGGGCGGTGCATTGCCGGGACTCACCCGGTCCGCCGCCGCGGCGCTTGTCGATGCTGCTGGTGGACAGGTGCGTGCGAAGTACGGCTGGACCGACGTCTCACGGTTCGCGGCTTTGGGCATTCCGGCAGTCAACTACGGACCAGGTGACCCCAACGTGGCGCACTGCGCGGACGAACGTGTGGAGGTCGAGCAGATCACCGCGGTAACGGATACGCTGCGCCGATATTTGACCGATGGGGGATCGTTCAGATCGGGGTGACCCTGTTACGGCCGCCCCTTTTGGCTTCGTACAT
>CAZCHU010000069.1:11515-16405 GCA_964498215.1 uncultured Mycobacterium sp.
GGATCGTTCAGATCGGGGTGACCCTGTTACGGCCGCCCCTTTTGGCTTCGTACATCGCTTCGTCGGCACGCGCCGTGATCGTCGTGACGGGCTCGCCGGGGCGGGCCAGGGTGGCGCCGATGCTCAGCGTGGTGTGGATGGTGATGTCCGCGTGGTGGATGGGTTCAGCGGCGTGAATGCGCACTTTCTCCGCGATCGCGGTGGCTTCATCGAGGTTGTGGAGGCCGGGCAGCATGACCACCATCTCGTCACCCCCGACCCGCCCGACAGTGTCCCCCTGTCGGATGCATTCGCGGATACGGTTTGCCACAGTCGAGATCACGACATCGCCGACATTGTGTCCCCACGTGTCATTGACCTTTTTGAAATGGTCGATATCGCAAAACAGCAGACCTAGGTGCGGTCCCGGGTATCGAGGTTGCGTTAACGCGGCCTCGAGGCGGCTGATCGTCTCGGCGCGATTGACCAGCCCGGTCAGGGTGTCGTATCGGGCCAGCTTTTCTAGTTGCCGTTGCGCCTCGACCTGATCATCGACGACGCGCAACGCGGCGATCACCCCGTCGATATTGCCCTCATCATCGAGGTAGGGCTTCGCATGGCAGTCCACCCAGTGGTAGCGGCCGTCTGCTCTGCGCACCCGGACTCGTGCAAGAGCGGGTTCACCGGGGGCGATCTGGTTCAGCGCGGCGGCCAACGTATCCACGTCATCGGGATGAATCCGTCGGCCGAATTCCGCACCGACCCATTCCTGCGGCTGGTTGCCGAACGCCGCCTGCACCGATGGTGAGACCCAAGCGACCTTGGTGCCCTGCAGATGGACAATTGCGCCGCGGTGGAGGTGGACCACGATATCGACGGCGTTGTCGGCGAGGATGCGGTAGCGCTTCTCGGCCTCCGCGCGCAGGGCTTCCTTTTCGATCAGCAGCCGCTGCTCGTGTTGACTCAAATAGAAGGTTGCTGCACCGAGAACGACGGTGCTCACCGCTATCGATAGAACCCAGGCGGAATCGTCCCGAAAGCCAAGTCCCAGCAATGCCAGCCGGGACAGCCCCACCATGAGCGGAAGCCCCGCGAGGATGCAGCCCATCCGAACCAACGTCCTGCGGTCGGGGCGCGCCAGCAGCCAGGCGACGGGATCGCGGTCAGGTCGTGCGATAAAGGCAGCGGAGACCAGCAGCAGCAAGGCCAGGGCCGTCGAAATCCCCATCCCGGTTGACCGCGTGACACCGACCACGGACATCGTGGCAAACAGGTAGCCCGCGATGACCACAAACGGTACGGCCACTGCTGCCGCCAGCCCGATCGCCCAAACTGCTGGGCTCCATCGGCGTTCCAGGCGGGTCAACCCCACCGCCGCTGACAACAGCAGAACAGACCACGCTGTTCGCGGACCGGGACGACCCGGCCACGTTGATTGCAGTGCTCGTACTTCCTCGGAGAACCACACCTGGTCCAAGCCGAAGGACGCACCAACCGCGTATTCGGCGAGGAATACCACGGCGAGAACTCCGGCCGCTCCGGCCAGGCAGCAGCCGATCCACACCCGGACCCGTGGCGGGTGCCCTGACTGGATAAGGATCGCCGCGCCCAACAGGGCCACCAGGATCGCGGTCCAGGGCGTCATCTGCGGCCAGGAGGAGAAGCCTCGCGTCAACGCCTCGATACCGGTCGCCCATCCGATCAGATCGGCGGCGGCCGCACCGAGGGCCACGACAACTGCAACGCGGCCCCACCAGACCACCGCGGTTACCATCCCACTGGAAGCGTGATCCGCCGCTGTGGTGTCCACACGAGCCCTTTCCGTTTCCGCCGCCCAGCCTGTGTGCGGGTTGTCTAACCCGATCAGCCCGGCCCGTCTGTCGCGATCGAGTCGGCGTGCGACGCGATAGCCGCCGCGCCACGCTGGTCCCCGCGTTCGTAGGCCAGGGCTGCCTGGTGGAGGAGTTCTGAGAGGGCCTGAGCGTTATGACCTGTGACAGTCAGGGACTCGGAACGGGAGCCGAGCGCGGCGGTCAACGCGGTACTGACAGCATCTGCGATGGTTCCATGCGAGGTTGCCACTCCGGCGGATCCGGGCGTGTCGGCGGCAAGTGATCCCAGACCGGTGGACACACGGTCGTGGATGTCACCCAGGGAACGCACGCCGTCGGTGTCGATGGAGAGCGGTTCGCCCATCCCGTACCTCCAATGCCGGTTCTAGCTGATCTTAATGCTGCAGTTCAGGGTGCCTGCTCAGCAATCTCGTGAGCCCGATGGCCTGGCCACGCCGGGCAGTTCAGCCGTCGCCGCCTGCCACCGACAGGGCTCTTCGGCCGAACGTGCAGTCGACTTGATCGGACAGCCGGGCCAGCGTGTCACGTCCCCGCGGATCTCCGAGTTGAACAGCGTCAGCCGCGGCGCGTAGCGCAATGGCGCTCTGGGAGCCGCGTTCGGCGGCCTTAACCGCGTCCCGGGCCGCGGCGACAGCGCCATGGGTGTCGGATCGCGACGCCATCGTCCATGCGCGAGCCAGCGCCAACTCGGGGGCGAACAACATCGATTTCAACCCGTGCCGGGATTCTGCTCGGACCAAGGCTTTGCCCGCCTCGACCGGCTCGCCGAGCCGACCGTGAGCCTGCGCAAGCAGCATCCAGGCCAATGGGCCCCACGAATAGCCGGTCGGAGCGAGTGTGTGTGCGGCGGCGCGGAGCAACGTCACCGCGGAGTGCAGATCGCCGGTGGCGATCAACACGTCGGCGACCAGCACCTCACCGATCGAACGTCCCGGCTGCTGTCGCTGGGCGAAGTCGGTGAGTCGTTGTGCCAACCCGAGCGCCCGCTCCGGCTCGCCTGACATCACCAGAGCCGTCGTCTGACCGAATCCACTGGTGAACCGCAGCAGTCCCGGATGCCCGGCGGACACTGCCCGTTCGGCCAGTGCATCGACCTCGCTGAAGCGGCCCATCCGCGCCGCGCTCAGCGCCGCGGCCGATGCCGCCCACCCGATCGCGGTGTCGTCGGCGATGGGAGATCGCAGTACCTGCTCGGTGATCTCGGTTGCCCGGGTGAGGTTCCCGGCGTTCATTGCGAAGGTCGCGGCCAGTGCGTCCAGCGTGGTCAGCGCCTCGGGGGAGGACAGCTTGTTTCGGGTGGCGTTCAGGAACGCCGTCGCACGCTCCGGTTCGGAGAGCATCCAGAACTGGTTGGCTGCCGTGAGAAGCGCCCACGCCATCAGTTGGTCTTCCGTCAACGTGGCGGGTTCGATCTCGGCGAGCACGTCGTCGGCCTCTCGGCCTCGACCCTGCCACGCCAGCGCGTAGCCGACGACGAGGCGGGTGGCCAGATCTGGTTCCCGCTCGAGTGCGGCCTGCCCGAGTCGTTCGCTGAGCTCAAGATCGCCCAGCCGCAGTGCCTCCTGCGCGGCGGCGCGGACATCGGCTATCGATTGGGGACGGTCACTGCCGATGGCCAGGACAGCGAGGCGTAGCCGTCCGATGACACCGTCACCGTCCGCGGTCGGGAACCGTCCGACCACCGCGGTGCGCAGTCGGCGCAGCTCCGGCCCGCCGAGCGTTCGTCGGATCGAGTCGACGAACAACGGATGCGCAGGGCTCAGCCCGTGGTCCGTGGTGACGACGGCCCCGCAGCGGGTGGCTTCCTCGACGGCGTCTGAACCGGTCAGTGCCGCCGCAACCGAGACGGGTAAGGGATCGGAGATGGCCAGGAACTCCAGCACCCGGTGGGCTGCGGTGGGCAGGGTCTCGACGAACTCGTCGACCTGCGTCATCAGCCGACTGTCGTCATGGCCGGGTGGGTCGAGGTCGATCCGGGTCACGAGTCCGTCCCGCCACAGCGCAGCAACCTCGGGGGCCAGCCGAGCGCGGCCGACGGTCGCCGTGATCAGCATCCGAACCTTGCGGCTGACCGCCAGCTGGTACACCAGCGCGGCGGACAGCGAATCCAGCAGGTGTGCGTCGTCGATGACCAGCAGCCGACCGTCGCCGATGGTGTCCCGGGCAGACCGCAGAACTGCAGCGGTCTTACCGGTCTCGGGCACATCCAGCAGGTGTTCGAACGCAGCGAACGGGATCGCCGCCCCCGACCTCGTGGCACGTACCCAGTCGACGCTGGGGAAAGCAGGACCCAGCCGTTCGGCTGCTTCGCGCACCAACGTTGTCTTGCCGACTCCCGCCGACCCGATCAACATCGCGCCGGCACGAGTCCGAACGCCCAGCTCAAGCTGGGCGAACGCGGGTTCGTGGGCCGCGGTCACCCAGTTCACGGGCGGGGGCTCAGGCACCGGTCAAGCCTAATCCTGCCGATGGCTACCGTTGAGCTCATGTCCCGAGATCCCGAACGTGACTGGGCTGTCTGCGTCTACTGCGCCGCGGGTCCGATGCACCCCGACTTGTTGGACCTGGCATGCCGGGTCGGGCAGGCCATTGCCCACCGGGGCTGGACGCTCGTCTCCGGTGGCGGCAATGTCTCGGCGATGGGAGCCCTGGCACGCGCGGCGCGGGCCGACGGCGGGTACACCGTGGGGGTGATACCGAAGGCGCTTGTGCACCGAGAGCTCGCTGACATCGAGGCCGACGAGCTCATCGTCACCGACACCATGCGGGAACGCAAACAGGTGATGGAAGACCGCGCCGACGCGTTCATTGCGCTGCCCGGGGGTATCGGCACGCTGGAGGAATTCTTCGAGGCCTGGACTGCGGGCTATTTGGGCATGCATTCAAAGCCGATCGTGATGCTCGACCCGTTCGGGCACTACCGGGGGTTGCTGGACTGGCTGCGCGGGCTGGTGGACAGTGGCTACGTTGCAGAAGGCGCCCTCGCGCGACTGGTCGTCGTCAGCGACGTCGATGCCGCTCTGTCCGCATGCTCACCCGTGGATTGATCGGGGTCTAG
>CAZCHU010000070.1:0-12035 GCA_964498215.1 uncultured Mycobacterium sp.
CTAGCGCTGCGGCCGCAGCGAGCGGGGTCTTCGACTCTGCGGCTGGCACAATGGCCGCCGTGGCTGTCGGAACTACCTCTACGCGTGGGCGTGTCGGTTCTATGCAGGTGTTAGTCGCGGCCATCATTGGGTTGGCATTGGCAGGCGGGACACTGCGCAGCTGGGTCGCGGGTACACCGGATGTGGCAACAGCCGCCACGGTGTTCAGCGGGATTTTCGTTCAGGCCCTTCCCTTCTTGGCCCTCGGTGTGCTGGTCAGCGGCGCGGTGGCGGCCTTGGTGACGCCCGAACGGTTGGCTCGCTGGCTGCCCCGGCGGCCCGCGGTGGCCATCATGGCCGCCGGTGTCAGCGGTGCGGCCCTGCCCGGCTGCGAGTGCGGCTCGGTGCCGATCGCCCGCCGGTTGTTCGGCACCGGCACCGTGGGCGCCGCGGCGCTGACGTTCATGCTCGCCGCCCCGGCGATCAATCCCATCGTGTTGGTTTCCACCGCAGTCGCGTTTCCGGGCGAACCGATGATGGTGCTGGCCCGCTGCGTCGCGTCTCTGCTGACCGCCTTGGTCATGGGTGGCCTCTGGGTACGCTTCGGCCAGTCCCGGTGGATAACCCGCCAAGTTCCCCGTGTCCACGAACATGACGGCTCCCGCTGGACCGTGTTCACCGAGGCCGCCCGGCATGACTTCCTCCAGGCCGCCTCCTATCTCGTGATCGGCGCGGCGGCCGCGGCTGCGATGCACATCCTGGTGCCGTCTTGGGTGTTCGAGCACATTGCCGGGCAGCTGTTACTCGGCATCGCGTTGATGGCATTGCTGGCGGTGATATTGGCTCTGTGCTCTGAGGCCGACGCCTTCGTGGCGGCCAGCCTATCGATGCTGCCGCTGCTTCCTCGACTCGTTTTCCTGGTGGTGGGGCCCGCTATCGATATCAAGCTGTTCGCCATGCAGGTCGGTATGTTCGGCCGGGCGTTCGCAGTCCGCTTCGCCCCGGCGACGTTCCTGGTCGCGACGCTCATGGCCACCGGCGTGGGGCTACTGTTGGTGGGTAACCGATGAGCCGCGAGTCCGAGAACGCTCTACTGCTGCTGGTCGGCGTCTGCACGATGATCATCACGATCACCGGGGCATACACGCGCTATGTCAAACCTGCACTGCAGCCTTGGCTATTCGCGTCGGCAGCGGTTCTGATCATATTGGCGTTGGTCGCGATCATCCGTGACGTTCGGCAGGGATCGGGGCAGCCTTCCCACACCGACCACAGCCACAGCTCCAGGGCGCTCTGGCTGCTGATGGTGCCGATCGGGTTGCTGGGGTTCGTTGTCCCGCCGCCACTCGGTGCGCAATCGGGGGTTCGCACCGTCACCGAGGTCTCAACCGACGCACTACGTCGGCCCTATCCGCCGTTACCGGATGAACGTGCGCCCGAGATCTCGCTACCGGAATTACTCGTCCGCAATGCCCGCGATTCAAACAAATCGCTGGACAACCGGCTGGTCACGGTCACCGGGTTCACCATCAAAGACGGGGACCGCACGGACCTGGGCCGGATTGTGATCCTGTGCTGCGCAGCCGACGGCCAATTGGCCCGTGTCACGCTCGACGGACCCGCAGCTGAGAAAGTGTCTCAACTACCGGAAGACAGCTGGGTGAAAGTCGAGGGCAAAGTGCCGGCAGGTCAGGATGACTCCTCGCTCAGCAATGTCCCGGTGATGGTCGTCGAGTCGGCGCAACAAATCGAGCCGCCGGCGAACACCTACGTCTACTGACGTGCGGTGCGCCTAATGTGACGTCATGCGCCTGAAGCCTGGCCGCCCCGACCTGGGGGCTTACTCCGCTTACTTCAACGTGCCTCCCGCGACGCCAACAACCCCGGTGTCGGTGGCCTGGGGCGGTGTCACGACCCTGCTTGTCGACGACGGCAGCTCCGCGGTGCTGACCGATGGATTCTTTTCCCGGCCAAGCCTTTCCACAGTAGCTACCCGCCGACTGGCATCGTCACGTCCACGGATCGACGCCGGACTGGCCAAACTCGGCGTCACCCGTCTCGATGCTGTGGTTCCGGTGCATACCCACTACGACCACGCCATGGATTCCCCAACGGTCGCCCAGTTGACCGGTGCCAGCCTGCTGGGTGGTCCGTCGGCGGCGCTGATCGGGCGCGGCCACGGCCTCGAAAGGATCGTCACGGTCGCCTCCGGCGAGCAGGTCACCGCGGGCAACTACGACATCACATTGATCGAAGGCAGCCACTGCCCGCCGGATCGCTTTCCCGGTGCCATCACCGCTCCGCTCATCCCGCCGGCTAAAGCCTCGGCCTACAAGTGCGGCGAGGCGTGGTCCATGCTGGTGCACCACCGCCCGACCGGCCGACGGATGTTGACCGTTGGGAGCGCGGGATTCGTGCCGGGCGCACTGGCTGGCCAACGCGCCGACGTCGCCTATCTCGGCGTCGGGCAGCTCGGACTGCAGCCCTTGGAATACATCACCGAGTACTGGAACCAGACAGTACGGGCGGTTGGCGCGCGCCGGACGGTACTGACCCACTGGGACGACTTCTTCCGCCCACTGGACAAGCCCCTCCGCGCGTTGCCGTACGCCGGTGACGACTTGAACGTTTCAATGCGGGTGCTGAGCCGGCTCGCCGCCGAGGACGGCGTTGAACTGCACTTGCCCACACTGTGGCAGCGTGCCGATCCGTGGAGCTGACGTTTCTATGTCCTTCGCTGCCTGGCGATCTCGGCGAGTACGACACCTGCCGCAACCGATGCGTTGAGTGACTCCGTCGGACCGGCCATCGGGATGGACGCCACGGCATCGCAGTTCTCCCGAACCAGGCGAGACAAGCCCTTGCCCTCCGAGCCGACGACGACCACGATCGGTCCTTCCCCGTCGAGCTTGTCGACGGCGGCGTCGCCCTGGGCGTCGAGCCCGATGATCTGTAGCCCGGAGTCGGCCCACTGCTTGAGGGTGCGGTTCAAATTCGTCGCCCGTGCCACGGGCACGCGCGCGGCCGCCCCCGCGCTGGTACGCCATGCCACCGCGGTCACCGAGGCGGATCTGCGCTGCGGGATGAGCACTCCGTGGCCGCCGAACGCCGCGACCGAGCGGATGATGGCACCGAGATTGCGGGGGTCGGAGATGTTGTCCAGGGCCACCAACAGCGGTGGTGCGGCATCAGCTCTCGCAGTCGCGAGCAGATCGTCGGGATGAACGTAGTCATAGGGCGGCACCTGCAGAGCGATACCTTGATGCATGCCGTTTGCCGCGATCCGGTCGAGGTCGTGACGCACCACCTCGAGGATCGAGATCCCTTTGTCGGCGGCGATCTGCACAGCTTCGGTGAGTCGCTCGTCGGCTTCGGTTCCCAGGGCAACATACAGCGCGGTCGCGGGTGCCCCGGCGCGCAGGCACTCCAGTACCGCGTTGCGGCCCAAGACGACCTCGGTGTCGTCAGTCTTCTTGTGCTTACCCTGTTGCTTGCGGGCCGCCTTGGCGGCCCGCTTGCCTGCCGGGTGATGCGGCCGCTGATGCGCGGGCGGCGTCGCCCCCTTGCCTTCCAGTCCGCGACGACGCACACCGCCAGAACCAACCGTGGGCCCCTTCTTGGTACCCGGCTTGCGCACCGCGCCTCGTCGTTGAGAATTGCCCGCCATTACTTGCCCATCCCGTCCAAGAGTGACCATTGGGGGCCGTCGGAGGTGTCGGTGACCTCGATGCCCGCCTCTTTGAGCCGGTCGCGGATCGCATCGGCCTCTGCCCAGTCACGGCTGGCTCTGGCATCCGCCCGCCGGCGGATCTCGGCGTGCACGAGCACATCGACTGCCGCCAATGCGGCCGAGGTTTCGTCGCGCGACTCCCAGTGTTCGTCCAACGGGTCGGCGCCCAGGATGCCCATCATCGCCCGAATCGACGACGCCTGCACGAGTGCCGTGTCGTGGTCCCCGGCATCCAACGCCCGGTTGCCCTCCGCCCGGGCAGCGTGGACCTCAGCAAGCGCAGCGGGTACCGCGAGATCGTCGTCCAGCGCAGCACCGAACCGGTCTGTCCATTCGCCAGGAACCACTGCACCGACTCGACTATTCACCCGGTGCAGGAAGTCTTCGATACCGGCGTACGCCTTCGCAGCGTCCTGCAGCGCATTCTCGGAGAACTCGAGCATCGAACGGTAGTGCGCACTGCCTAGGTAGTAGCGCAACTCCGCAGCGCGAACCCGTTGCAGCACAGCAGGTATCGCCAGAACATTGCCCAATGATTTGCTCATTTTCTCGCCACCCATGGTGACCCAGCCGTTGTGCAGCCAAAACCGGGCGAACCCGGCCCCGGCCGCTTCGGCCTGCGCGATCTCGTTCTCATGGTGCGGGAACACCAAATCCATTCCACCGGCGTGGATGTCGAACTCCTGGCCGAGATACGCCTCGCACATCGCGACGCATTCGGTGTGCCAGCCCGGGCGTCCACGTCCCCATGGCGTCGGCCACGACGGCTCGCCCGGCTTGGCGCCTTTCCACAACGTGAAATCGCGCTGATCACGTTTTCCTGTCGCGACACCCTCCCCCTGATGGACGTCGTCGGGCTTGTGGCCGGAGAGCCTGCCGTACTCGGGCAGCGTGGCGACGTCGAAGTACACGTCTCCGGCCCCGGTATAGGCGTGTCCCCGGTCGATCAGTTTCTCGATCAGCTCGACCATCTGGGTGACATGCCCGGTCGCCCTCGGCTCCGCAGACGGTGGGAGCACCCCCAGTGCGTCATAGGCGGCGGTGAACGCTCGCTCATAGGTCGCAGCCCACTCCCACCACGGACGTCCGGCATCGGCGGCTTTGTGCAGGATCTTGTCGTCAATGTCGGTGACGTTGCGAATGAAGGCGACGTCGAAGCCTTTTGCGGTCAACCAACGGCGAAGAACGTCGAACGCGACACCGCTGCGTACATGGCCGATGTGGGGCAGGCCTTGCACGGTCGCGCCACACAGATATATCGAGACGTGGCCGGGCCGAAGGGGCGCAAAATCGCGCACACCGCCAGAGAGGGTGTCGTAGAGCCGCATGACAGATGCGGGGCGTTCGGTCACGACGGGCCAGCTTACCGGCCTATTCAGCGCTGACCGTCATTCGCCAGCCACTTCGCCTATCACCAGGGCCGTGGCTATCGCCGCAAGCCCCTCTCCCCGTCCGGTCATGCCGAGGCCGTCGGTAGTCGTTCCGGAGACCGATACCGGAGCTTGGAGAAGGTCGGAGAGCAGCCGCTGCGCCTCGGCGCGTCGTGGGGCGATCTTCGGATTATTGCCAATGACCTGCACAGCGGCATTTCCCACTCGCAGCCCGGCCCCGGCCAACAGCGAATGCACGTGACGCAGCATGTCGGCACCGCTGACCCCACGCCATTCAGGCCGGTCGGTTCCGAATACTTCGCCGATGTCGCCCATGCCCGCCGCCGACAACAGCGCATCACAGAGCGCATGCGCTGCCACGTCGCCGTCCGAATGACCGGCACAGCCGTCATGGGCGTCGAACAGCAGGCACAGCAGCCAGCACGGACGCCCAGCTTCGATGGGATGTACGTCGGTGCCGAGCCCGATCCGCGGGATCGACATCAGCGCCGTCAGGAGGCGGCGGCCAGTGCCTCGTCCAGGATGGTCGCAGCCTTCTCATCATCGGTGTTCTCGGCGAGCGCCAGCTCACCCACCAGAATCTGCCGCGCCTTGGCCAACATCCGCTTCTCGCCGGCCGACAGCCCGCGCTCCTGGTCCCGACGCCACAGGTCACGCACGACCTCGGCCACCTTGTTCACGTCACCGGAAGCCAGCTTCTCAAGATTGGCCTTGTACCGGCGCGACCAGTTGGTGGGCTCTTCGGTATGCGGGGCGCGCAGCACCTGAAAGACCTTGTCCAGACCTTCTCGCCCGACAACATCGCGCACGCCCACGTACTCGGCATTATCAGCGGGCACCCGAACGGTGAGATCCCCCTGCGCGACCTTCAGGACGAGGTATTCCTTTGGTTCCCCCTTGATGGTCCGGGTTTCGATCGCTTCGATCAACGCCGCACCGTGGTGTGGATACACAACAGTGTCTCCGACCTTAAAAATCATCAGTTTCGAGCCCCTTTCACCCCACAATGTTAACACGGGCCCTCGGGCGGTGCCGATCAACGGTGCAGGTCAGGGGCACAGTCGGTGAAGACTAGGGGTTGACAGACCGCCGAATCCATGCAACGCCCGCCAGATTCTGCCAGTACCCGGCGATCGCTGTCCGGTTGTCGACAACCTCTGCGAAGGGCTGATTGCAAGGTGCATCGCCCCTGCGCTACCGCGGTCCTTCCTCAGCTACTACTCTGCATAGTCGAAACGCCGGAACCGCTGTGGACCCGGCGCGCCACGTCGCCCAGTCGGCCGAGCAGGAGGCCCCAGTGAACCCCTTCAACAGGCGCACTAGCGCAAGCCGCCGGCCTTCAACCTTCGCACTGGCGGCGGGTGGGTTGGCCACAGCCGTCGTGCTGAGCGCCTGCGGCGCCGGTCAGGTCTCCCAAACCGCCACCCAGGAAGCGGCGATCAACGGCACCAGTGGTAGCGCCGGCGAGATCGCACTACGCAACATCCACCTACGCGGCACCCAGACCAGCGACTACATTGAGCCGGGCCGAGAGGTCGAACTACTCTTCGTCGCCGCCAACGTCTCGCCCGACGTGAACGACAAGCTCATTTCGATCACCTCTGATGTCGGGAGCGTGACCTTGACCGGCGACACCGACGTGCCCGCCACCGGCACGCTGGTGGTCGGCACCCCTGACGGCCAGCCCACACCGCTGGAGGAGATCGAGGCTGCGGACTCCGCGGAGGCCACCGTGGAACTGTCCAAGCCCATTACCAACGGCCTGACCTACGACTTCACCTTCACCTTCGAGAAGGCCGGCGAAACCACCGTCGGCGTGCCGATCTCAGCGGGTGAGACGCCCCGCCGTGGCGACAGCGCAGGGGGCAGCGATTCGTCCGGTCACTCCGGCGGTGGGCACTGAGCCGGCTGCGGCGTTGAGCTGCATCTGTTCCAGACACGGCGCCTATCGCTGAGGTTCTGTCGGTCCCGCCGGTTACGGTCGCCACGTGACCCGGGCCAGCTCGAAAACACGTTCGCAGTACCGTTGTTCGGAATGTCGGCACGTCGCGGCCAAATGGGTCGGCCGTTGCCCGGACTGTGGCACCTGGGGCACGGTCGACGAAGTCATATTGACCGCGGCGGCCGCCTCGGCGACCCGGCGAGCCGTCGTACCGACCTCGCCCGCTGTACCGATCAGTTCGATCGACCCAGGCGCAACCCGCCATTTCCGCACCGGCGTGAGCGAACTGGACCGGGTATTGGGCGGAGGCCTGGTACCCGGGTCAGTCACGCTGATGGCAGGTGATCCGGGCGTCGGCAAGTCGACACTGCTGCTCGAGGTTGTTCACCGCTGGGCTGAGACCGGTCGGCGGGCACTGTATCTGTCCGGCGAGGAGTCGGCTGGCCAGATCCGGCTACGGGCCGAACGCACCGGATGCGCCCACGACGAGGTGTATCTGGCCGCTGAATCGGACCTACAGACTGCGCTCGGGCACATCGAGGCCGTCCAGCCTTCTCTCGTCGTCGTGGACTCGGTGCAGACGATGTCCACCACCGAGGTCGACGGTGTCACCGGGGGTGTCACTCAGGTCCGGGCCGTGACGACCGCCCTCACCGGGGTGGCCAAAGCCTTGTCGCCGGGGGTCGCGATACTTTTGGTCGGCCACGTGACCAAGGACGGCGCCATCGCCGGGCCCCGCTCGCTGGAGCATCTCGTCGACGTTGTCCTTCACTTCGAGGGGGACCGAACTTCGGCGCTGCGTATGGTGCGCGGTATCAAGAACCGATTCGGCGCGGCCGACGAGGTCGGCTGTTTTCTGTTGCACGACAACGGTATCGAATGCGTCTCCGACCCCTCCGGCTTGTTTATCGACCAGCGGCCCAAGGCGGTGCCGGGCACCGCGGTAACCGTCACCCTCGACGGCAAGCGCCCGATGATCGGCGAGGTACAGGCGCTGATCGGCTCGCCGGCGAGCGGGAGCCCGCGGCGCGCGGTCAGCGGTATCGACTCGTCCCGGGCAGCCATGATCACCGCGGTGTTGGAGAAGCGGGCCAAGCTGCCCGTCGGGACCAACGACATCTACCTGTCCACTGTCGGCGGTATGCGCCTTACCGATTCGTCTTCGGACCTGGCCGTGGCGCTGGCGATCGCATCGGCATTCATCGATGTGGCGATGCCGACCACCACGGTGGCGATCGGCGAGGTCGGGCTGGCTGGGGATCTGCGGCGGGTCACCGGCATGGACCGACGGTTGGCCGAGGCTGCCCGCCTCGGCTTCACCTGCGCGGTGGTACCCGCCGGAGTGACCGGCCCGCCATCCGGTCTGCGGGTGGTTTCGGCTGACGACATCATCTCGGCATTGCGAGTCCTGCGCAGCATCAGCGAGAATGACGCCAACTGATCCAAGTCCGGGGCAGATCAGAGGGCCGACCCGTGGAGAATCGATGGCCGTGAAGTCGAAGGGCCGCGCCGAGCGCACCGTCGTTCAGCTGGCCCGACCGACACTGCGGGAAACCATCGCCCGGCTTGCACCCGGAACGGCCCTTCGCGACGGCCTAGAGCGGATCCTGCGCGGCAAGACTGGCGCACTGATAGTGATCGGTTACGACGACAGCGTCGAGGGCATCTGCGACGGTGGCTTCTCGCTGGACGTCCGGTATGCACCTACTCGGCTACGCGAACTATCCAAGATGGACGGCGCGGTGGTGCTCTCCAGCGACGGTAGTCGCATTCTGCGAGCCAATGTCCAGTTGGTGCCCGACCCGTCCATCCCGACCGAAGAGTCCGGGACCAGGCACCGGTCCGCGGAGCGAGCCGCGATACAAACCGGCTATCCCGTGATATCGGTCAGCCACTCGATGAGCATCGTGACCGTGTATGTCGCGGGCGAGCGCCATGTGGTGCCCGAATCTGCGACGATCCTCTCCCGGGCGAACCAGACCATCGACACCCTTGAGCGCTACAAGACACGTCTGGACGAAGTCAGCAGGCAGCTCTCGACCGCTGAGATCGAGGACTTCGTGACCCTGCGCGACGTGCTGACCGTCGTACAGCGTCTGGAGATGGTGCGCCGGATAAGTCTCGAGATCGACTCCGATGTCGTCGAGCTGGGAACCTCGGGACGCCAGCTCAAACTGCAACTGGAAGAACTCGTCGGCGACAACGACACCGACCGTGAACTGATCGTGCGCGACTACCACGCCCACCCCGATCCGCCCACCGCGGTTCAGGTCAGCGCCACTCTCGAGGAGCTCGACGAACTATCAGACGGTCAACTGCTCGACTTCACCACCCTGGCCGGGGTCTTGGGTTATCCGTCCACCGCCGAGGCGCAGGACTCCGCAGTGAGTTCGCGCGGCTACCGCGCGATGGCGGGTATTCCTAGGCTGCAGTTCGCCCACGTCGATCTGCTGGTGCGTTCGTTCGGCTCATTGCAAGGGCTGCTAGCGGCCAGCTCCAGCGACCTGCAGTCGGTGGAAGGCATCGGGTCGATGTGGGCTCACCACATCCGGGAAGGGCTATCTCAGCTCGCCGAATCCACGATCGCCGACCGGCTCGCCTAGCTGATCCTGATCAGCCGACCGGACCCGGCACCGGCATGTGCGGGGCACCGTCGACGGGTGCTTGATTCGGCTGCGCGGCGGTCTGCGCGAGCATGAACGGAACGGGGGCAGAGCGCAGGTTGCCCAACTGGACCACCAGGTTATAGGTGCCGGGGCCAATGGGCTGTCGCGGCAGCGGGCAGTTGGGTGCCGAGCCCATCCCCGTCCAAGTCACCTCGGTCGTAACCTGCTCCCCGGGTTGAAATGTCCTGATCAACGTCTCGTTGGACGGCGCGCAGTCCAGGTTGGACCACAGCCGCTGGTTGTCCAGCGAATACACGTAGGCGGCCAGGACTGCGGCACCCACATCTCGCTGGCAGGCGACCAGGCCGATGTTGGTCACCACCATGGTGAATTTGGGCTGGTCGCCGACGACGTACTGCGGCACGTTGGTGATGCCCTTGACCGCCAAAGCCGAATCGGGGCAGTCGTCCCCCTCCTGAAGGATCGGCGGCGGGACCACCGCGGCAGTGGGCGTGGCCGCCGGCGGCGGAGCATCCTGAGCAGGCGGCTGGATCGGCGAGTTGACCTCAGGGTTGTCCCCGGGCAGCGTCGCGCCCGCCGCCTGTGAACCCGATGTGTCGTTCGCGGTCGGCTGCTCTGAACCGGTGCTGTTCATCACCACCACGGCGACGATGGCGGCGATCACCCCGATGACGAGCACGGCGATACCGAGCGCCAACGCCCTACGACGCCAGTAAATCTGGGTGGGCAGCGGGCCATGCGGTTCTAGATCCAGCACAGCATCACGGTAAGGCCACGTCATCGGACCTTGTCCGATGCTGCCCGGCGTGTCGCCTGTCAGATTTCGCCGATATCGCCTATATGGTCACGCAACACGGCTTTCCCGTCCGCCAGGTGGTAGGTCAGCCCGACGATCGCGAGGTCGCCCGCGCTCACCCCGTCGGCGATCGCCGTCGACCTGCTCAGCAGCTGACTGCCGGTCTCGGTGACATGCCTGGCCTCGAACTCGTCCACGCGTTCGAGTCCGTCGCGGCGACCGAGCAGGATTGATGGCATGACCCGCTCGACGACATCGCGTACATAGCCGTCCGGCAGCGCCCCCTCGTCCAACGCCGACAGCGTCGCCTGCACGGCCCCGCAGCTGTCGTGTCCGAGAATCGCGATCAGCGGCACCTTCAAAACAGTCACGGCGTATTCGATCGAGCCGAGCACCGCCCCGTCGATGACGTGCCCGGCCGTGCGTACCACGAACATGTCGCCGAGTCCCTGGTCGAAGATGATCTCGGCGGCCACCCGACTGTCGGCGCATCCGAACAGGACCGCGGTGGGCTTCTGCCCTGCGGCCAGGCGCGCCCGGTGCTCGATGCTTTGGCTGGGATGCAGCGGCTTGCCGGCTACAAAGCGCTCGTTACCCTCCTTGAGTGCTTTCCAGGCGGTCAACGGGCTCGTATTGGGCATGCCCGACATTGTGCCCGAGCAGGTGCAGATGATCCATACCGGAGAGCTGTTGAGCTGGTACGCCCGCGAACAACGGGACCTTCCATGGCGACGCCCCGACGTCTCGGCTTGGCAGATCTTGGTCAGCGAGTTCATGTTGCAGCAGACTCCGGTCGCCCGGGTGGAACCGATCTGGCTGGAGTGGATCGCACGCTGGCCGACCCCCTCAGCGACTGCTGCGGCCAGCCCGGCCGACATCCTGCGGGCATGGGGCAAGCTCGGCTATCCGCGCCGGGCCAAGCGGCTGCACGAGTGCGCGACGGTGATCGCTGCCGAGCACGGCGACGTCGTGCCGGTGGACGTCGACACCCTGCTGTCGCTTCCCGGCGTAGGAACCTATACGGCGCGCGCGGTCGCGTGCTTCGCCTACAAGCAACCGGTCCCCGTGGTCGACACGAACGTGCGACGCGTGGTGGCCAGGGTGGTGCATGGTCGCGCGGATGCGGGCTCGCCGAAGGCACGTGACCTCGACGACGTCGCCGCCCTGCTTCCCGACGATGCGACTGCGCCGCAGTTCTCGGTTGCACTCATGGAACTAGGCGCGACGGTGTGCACGGCCCGCGCGCCGCGGTGCGGGCGCTGCCCATTGCGGCATTGCAGGTGGCGGTCACTCGGCTTTCCGGTGAGCAGCGACCCCCCGCGCCGAACGCAGCGTTACGCCGGCACCGACCGTCAGGTTCGTGGTCGGTTGTTGGATGTTCTGCGAGACAATGACCTTCCGGTCAGCCGCGGGGAGCTCGACCGCGCCTGGACGACCGACATCGGGCAACGGGACCGGGCGCTGGACTCGCTGCTCATCGATGGGCTGGTGGAGCAAACGGCCGACGGGCGATTCGCGCTCTGCGGCGAAGGTGACGATGCAGGCCCCCAGGCCTGAAGAGGAACCGAGC
>CAZCHU010000070.1:12135-16361 GCA_964498215.1 uncultured Mycobacterium sp.
GCCTCGACGGCTTCCCGGTATTTTCCCGGCGCATCATCGTGGATGAGGTGACCTGCTCCCGGCACGTGTAGATACGTCGCCCGGAAACCGGTTTCGGCCATCGTCGACATCTGACCGGGCGGGGTGACGGAGTTCCCGGCTTCAAGGAGCAGGGTGGGCACCGACACCGCCTGCCACTGGCGCCAGTAGTCGCGAGTTCCCCACTCCGCAGCGATCTCGATCCACCGACGCGGGTCGCCGTGCAGGCGCCAACCCGTCGCAGTGCGGTCGAATGCTTCGATGAAGTACTGGCCCGCGACCGGCCCAAATTCGTCGTAAACCTGTTGCAATGTGGGGAATTCTACTGGCAGGGCATGTAGCCACGGTTCCCACGGGCCGGTGGTTCGGCCCCGAAAATCCGGGGCCATGTCCTCGACGACAACGGCAGCAACCAACTCGGGGCGCGCTGCAGCCAGACACCACGAATGCAGCGCACCCATCGAATGTCCGATCATGATCGCCGGTCTGCCGATCTGGGACACCACGTCGCCGAGATCGGCAACGAAGCGTTCGGTGGAGATCGGGAACGCGTCGTCGACCCCGCGCCCGCGATGCCACGGAGCGTCGTAGGTAAAGACCTCTCCAAGCTCTGCCAACCAGGGCAGATGGCGCGACCACGTGGAGCCCCGTCCCATCAGCCCGTGCACCAGCACCAGGGGCGTACCGGAACCGCCGCGGCGGATCAGCAGCGAGTCCTCTGCCGGGCCGGCGATCGATGTGGACTGCGGATCGGAATCCATGGGCTCAATCATGCCGATAGCAACGCGGTAGCCTGATTGTCATGCCCAGCCAAAACCCTGTGGTGAAGATCAACGCAATCGAGGTCCCGCCCAACGCCGGCCCGGAATTGGAGAAGCGGTTCGCGCACCGCGCACACGCCGTCGACAACCAGCCGGGATTTCTCGGTTTTCAACTGCTACGCCCGGTCAAGGGCGACGACCGCTACTTCGTGGTAACCCAGTGGGATTCCGAGGAGGCCTTTCAGGCATGGGCGACCGGCCCCGCCGCCGAGGCTCATGCCGGCGAGCGCGCCAACCCGGTCGCCACGGGAGCCTCGCTGCTGGAGTTCGAAGTTGTACTTGACGTTGCCGGGACCGACGCCAAAGCGTAAGGCAGTCCGGGCTCGACGGCGAGCGGCCAAGCTGGCGGTCGCACTCGTCCTCGTCGCAGCCCTGGCCTGCGGATGTGCCACGACCCGTCCGGCGCCGTCGGACGCCGCATACGGCGTGCCCATCCAGATGAACACGCCACAGGGCTTGCGGGCCAAGCAGACCATGGACATGCTCAACAGCGACTGGCCGATCGGCCCGGTGGGCGTGCGGACGCTGGCGGCTCCCCAACTCGTTGAACACGTCGGTGTCACCCTCGACCGGATCTGGTGGGATCGGCCTTTTACTGTCACGAAGGTCGACATCGGCGCGGGGCACGCCACTTTGAATGTGCTCACCTCTTACGGGGTGGCCCAGACCATCGAGTTGCGCACAGACGAGGCCGGCATGGTCGATCGCTTCCACGTGAAGCTTGACCCGCCGGTGATCGATAGTTGGGAAGACATCGACGCCCAGCTGACCAAGTCCGGTGCGCGGTACTCCTATCAGGTCGCGAAGGTGACCGAAGGCCGCTGTGTTCCGGTGGCGGGCACCAACAACGAGCTGTCCCTGCCGCTGGCATCGATCTTCAAACTGTATGTGTTGCTTGCCGTCGCGGAAGCGGTGACCGCGGGAACGCTCGACTGGACCGACATGCTGACGATCACTGAGGAAGCCAAGGCCGTCGGCTCTTCCGGCTTTGATGCGCTGCCGCCCGGGGCGCAGATCTCGGTGCGCGACGCCGCGCAGCAGATGATCTCGGCAAGCGACAACATGGCGACCGATCTGTTGATCGCCCGGCTGGGCCCCGGCTCCATCGAACACGCGCTGGTGACCGCCGGCCACCACGATCCGGCGAGCATGACTCCGTTTCCGACCATGCACGAACTCTTCTCGGTCGGCTGGGGTAAGCCCGATCTTCGCGACGAATGGACACACGCCTCACCACAAGGGCGCGTACAACTGCTCCAGCAGACGAATTCCAGGCCTTACGAACCGGATCCGAAACGTACCCACACTCCGGCATCGAATATCGGCGCCGAGTGGTACGGCAGCGCCGCCGACATCTGCCGGTTGCACGCTGCCCTGCAGGCCGCGGCGGTGGGTGAGGCGCGGCCGGTAAGAGACATCCTCTCCGCCCTCGCCGGCATCGATCTCGACCGCGCTGAGTGGCCCTACATCGGGGCCAAAGCCGGCAACCTACCCGGTGACCTGACATTCAGTTGGTATGCAGTCGACCGCACCGGCCAACCGTGGGTCGTCAGTCTTCAGGCGAACTGGCCGGAGTACCGCAGCCAAACCGCCGCAGGATGGCTGATGTCGATCGTGACTCAGGCCTTCGCTCTGATCCCGAACGGCTAAGGCTACGGAGCGGACCGCAGGGTCCATGCCTGCCCGCGGAAGTGCATGACAGTGCGACTGGCCGGAGCTACATCGATGCGCCAGAACGATTTCGCCGGCGCGTCCAGCGCGACCAGAATCGCCGCGCGAACTACCGCGGGGTGAGTGACCGCCACGATCCGGCCCCGCTGCGCGGCCAGCGAGTCCATCCAGCCGGCAACCCGGCTGATCAATGCGACGACCGACTCACCGCCGTGGGGCGACCGTGACGGGTCTGTCAGCCAGATCGCCAACTCCGCGGGCAAGACGCTGCCGAGCACGGCGCCGCGCCACCGGCCGAAGTCCAGATCGGCGAGTTTCGGCTCGACCAACGCCCGGACGCCGAGCAGTTCTGCCGTCTGTCGGGTGCGCGTCTCCGGTCCGCAGAAAGCCTGCTCGACGTGGCCGAGTTCGGTTCCAGCCTGAACCTGACGCCGACCTGCTGCGTTCAGCGACTCGTCGGTGGGAAACCGTCCGGTTGCGGTCGCGTCCGTCATGGCGTGCGAAACGAACGTCAGCCGGACTACCTCACTCACCCGGACTCACCGGCAATCCCTCACACCGCTGGTGCCGTCTTCCGCTCACCCAGCAGCCGGGACACCAGCGCAGCGAATACCAGCCCGATGGTTGCATAGATGACGATCTGCGTCCCCAGCGAATACAGCCGGAACTCGTAGAGCACGTCGGCCGGGAATCCCCCATAGACAATGACTCCCGCTGCATCGACCAGCGGGCCGGGTGTCTCGTCGATGCTCGGCAGCGCCAACATCACCGCACCCGTGGCGACCAGGTACGCACCGGCGGCCGCTAGGGTCGCGTTCCACGCGCCCAGCCGCGTCACCAGCCTGCGGCCGAGATAGACCGCACCGACCAACAGCGCCGCCGACACGACGACCATCAACAGGTACAGCAGGGTGCGCTGACGTATCGTCTCGTCCAAACTCAGCGCCGGTGGGCTGGCCGGATACTTCAACACCGGAACGATGTAGAGGCTGAGTAGCATTCCGCCCGCAATATAGAGCGACAACACACGAGCCGAGACATTGCCGACGCGGCCGTAGGCCAGCGCGAACACCACCGCGAACAGCGCGCCGATGGCGATACTGAAGGCCAGCACGCCCAGCCCCATCCCGATGTTCATCTGGACGGCCCGGCTGAACCCGCCACCATCTCCGTGGCTGTGTGCGGCGATGCCAGAGGCCCCAGCCGCTGCATGGTCGACCGCGTGGTGAGCAGCGCCGACTCCGTCCTCATAGTCGATGGCCCGGTCGATCTGCGGTTCGACAAAGATCCGGGCGAACAGGAACGCCAGGACGCCGGCAGCGGCGCCGGACAGCAAGCCGCGCCAGATAATCTGCTTCTCCATGTCCGCCCCGTATCAGTGGCAGGGGAAGCCCAGCAGATGCCGGGCATCATGGAAAAATTCGTGAATGTAGGTGGTATTGCCGAACACCGAGGTCGCCCCCTGGTCCATACCGACGAAGTAGAGAAGCACCAGCGCCAGGAAAGCGGTCACCGACAGCCAGGCCGCCGCCTTCGTGCTCGACAGGTCGATCGCTCCTGACCGGGTATTGCTCGCGTCGAGAGACGTCATCTCGGATCCTTTCTGGGATTGCGCGTCCCAGCCACAGGTGCGATGGCACTCGGGTCTGACTGTCTACAGTGGCGCGACCGTTCTGGAGTCTCACCAGATTCCGATGTCCATCGATTACCCGAGCA
>CAZCHU010000071.1:0-16258 GCA_964498215.1 uncultured Mycobacterium sp.
CGTGGCAGAATAGTCGGGTGCGGGCGGTGCTGTGGGACATGGACGGCACCCTCGTCGACTCCGAGAAATTGTGGGATGTGTCGCTTTCCGCGTTCTACCAGTCATTCGGCGCAGAGATGAGCAACGAAACCAGGACCTCCCTGGTCGGCGCCTCGGCCGCAGAGACGATGGTGACCGCGTACGCGGAGCTGGGCCTGCAGCACGATCCTGACGCGATGGCTGAGTCGATCCGGCGGCTGCACGACCACACCGCGGAGCTGTTCGACCATGGGCTGCCGTGGTGCGACGGAGCCCGTGAAATGCTGGAACTCCTTGCTGCCGAACGCATACCGATGGCTTTGGTGACGAACACTCAGCGCGAACTCACTGAGCGCGCACTCAATAGCATTGGTCGCCAATACTTCTCGGTATCCGTATGTGGCGACGAGGTTCCGAGCGGCAAGCCGGCCCCTGACGCTTACCTGCGCGCGGCCGAACTGCTCGGCATGGAGCCTTCGGATTGCCTTGCGGTCGAGGACTCGGTGACCGGCACCGCTGCTGCGGAGGCTGCGGGTTGCTCGGTGCTGGTAGTCCCCAATGACGTCCCGGTCCCCGGTGGACTGCGACGGCATCATGTCGATTCGTTGGCCGGCCTCGGCGCCGAGGATTTGCGAACAGTCCACCGCGAAATAGTGCGTCGATCGCGGGGGCGCGGAGGATCCACCGCCTGACTACTGGAAGCGCGGTACTGATACCGCCCCTGTTAGACGTGTTCTGTGCGATCGTAACTGTGATCTATCTCTCATTCCTCGGAGTGGAAGGGACGCGTCATGGGTGCAGGGGCGGGCGGGGAGCTTCCTGTCCAGAGTGAATTCGGCTCCGGACGCAGCGCGGTGCGGGTGGCTTCGGTTGCCGCGCTCGGCGGGCTGCTCTTCGGCTATGACAGCGCCGTGATCAACGGCGCCGTGAGCGCCCTACAGGAAGAGTTCGCGATCAGTGACGCCACTCTGGGCTTCGCCGTCGCCTCGGCCCTGCTCGGTGCTGCCGCGGGTGCGCTGACCGCGGGGCGACTCGCCGACGCCGTGGGTCGGCTCTGGGTGATGAAGATCGCGGCGGCACTCTTCCTGGTCAGCGCGATCGTCACCGGCATCGGAACCGATATCTGGCTGATCGTGGTCTTTCGCATCGTCGGCGGTGTCGCCGTGGGCATCGCCTCGGTGATCGCTCCCGCCTACATCGCCGAGACGTCACCCGAGCGGATCCGCGGCAGGCTCGGTTCATTGCAACAGTTGGCGATCGTGTCCGGCATCTTCGTGTCGCTGACCGTCGACTGGGTGCTGGCCGAGGTCGCCGGCGGTTCCAATCAGGTGCTCTGGCTGGATATGCAGGCGTGGCGATGGATGTTCTTGGCCGAGGTCATCCCAGCGCTGGCCTACGGTCTGTTGGCCTTCACCATTCCTGAGTCGCCGCGTTATCTGGTTGCCACGCACCGGATTCCGGAGGCTCGCCGGGTGCTGACCACACTGCTGGGCGAGAAGAACCTCGAGATCACCATCAATCGAATCCAGGATTCGCTGCGATCCGACAAGCCGCCGTCGTGGCGGGATCTGTCGCGGCCGCTACGTCAGCGTGGGACCGGCTCCGGTCTGATCACGTGGGTCCGGGAACACATGTGGTGGCTGCTATCGCTGCTCGCCGTGCTTGCCGTGGCGTCCTTCGGCCTCGGCTTATGGCCCTTGGCAGTGGTGTTTCTCGCGCTGGTCATCGGCGTGGCGATCATCGGCGGCCTCTATGGCATCGTCTGGGTCGGCCTGGGTTTGTCGATCTTCCAGCAGTTCGTTGGCATCAACGTGATCTTCTATTACTCGAATGTGCTGTGGCAGGCAGTCGGCTTCGATGAGAGTTCGTCATTCACCATCACGGTCATCACCTCGGTGACCAACATTGTGACGACCCTGATCGCGATCGCGTTGATCGACAAGGTCGGCCGCAAGCCGCTGCTGCTGATCGGCTCCAGCGGCATGGCCATCACGCTGGGAACCATGGCGGTGATCTTCGGCACCGCGAGCCAGGTCGACGGTCAGCCGCAACTCGGCGGCGTGGCTGGACCGATCGCTCTGGTTGCGGCGAACCTGTTCGTCGTCTCGTTCGGCATGTCCTGGGGCCCGGTGGTCTGGGTGCTCTTGGGCGAGATGTTCCCCAACCGCATCCGGGCAGCCGCGCTGGGCCTGGCCGCGGCGGGACAGTGGACCGCGAACTGGCTGATCACCGTCACCTTCCCCGGCCTGCGTGATGTCCTCGGCTTGGCCTACGGGTTCTACGCACTGTGCGCGGTGTTGTCGTTGGTGTTCGTATGGCAATTCGTGGAAGAGACGAAGGGCAAGGCGCTGGAGGACATGCACGGCGAGGCCTGGCACCACGAACGCACCCGGACCTGAGCGGCGCGACGCGGCTGTTCGCGGGGCCCGCCTCATTCGTGGGACAATCGCGTCTCGTGAAGACCTTCGATGCGCTGTTCGTTGAGCTGAGCGAACGTGCGCGAACCCGCCCGGAAGGCAGCGGCACCGTCGCAGCGCTGGACGCCGGTGTGCACGGCATCGGCAAGAAGATCCTGGAAGAGGCCGGCGAGGTGTGGTTGGCCGCCGAACACGAGAGCGACAACGCGCTGGCTGACGAAATCAGCCAGCTGCTGTACTGGACACAGGTGTTGATGGTGTCGCGTGGTCTGTCCCTCGACGACGTGTACCGAAAGTTGTGACCGTGACAATGCCGGATGCTCTTCAGGCACGCGGCTCGTCGCCGATGCTTCGAGTTGCGGTCCCCAATAAAGGCACCCTCAGCGAGCCGGCCGCCGAAATCCTTTCCGAGGCCGGATACCGTCGACGCGCCGACACCAAGGATCTGACCGTTGTCGATCCCGCCAACAACGTCGAGTTCTTTTTTCTGCGGCCCAAAGACATCGCGATCTACGTTGGCTCCGGGCAACTCGACCTGGGCATCACCGGCCGGGACCTGGCTGAGGAATCCGTTGCGCCGGTGCGTGAGCGGCTGGCACTCGGATTCGGCTCGTCGACGTTCCGGTATGCGGCCCCGGCCGAACGGTCCTGGAGTGTGGCGGATCTTGACGGTAAGCGGATCGCCACCGCCTTTCCCAATCTGGTGCGAAAAGACCTGGCCGCCCACGGAATCGACGCGACGGTGATCCGGCTGGACGGTGCGGTGGAAATCTCGGTGCAGCTCGGCGTCGCCGACGCCATCGCCGATGTCGTCGGCTCCGGGCGCACCCTGGGGTTGCACAACCTGGCAGCGTTCGGCGAGCCGCTATGCAATTCCGAGGCGGTATTGATCGAACGCGGCGATGCGGGCGAAGGGGGTGGCCGGGATGGCGATCCTGATGGCGAAAAGGCCGCTGCGCGAGACCAGTTGGTGGCCCGCGTTCAAGGAGTAGTGTTCGGCCAGCAGTACCTGATGCTGGACTACGACTGCCCCCGTGCGGTGCTGGAGGCCGCTGCTGCGGTCACACCCGGGTTGGAGTCACCGACCATCGCACCGCTGGCCGATCCCGACTGGGTCGCGGTGCGCGCATTGGTGCCGCGACGTGATGTGAATACCATCATGGATCAGATCGCGGCGATCGGCGCCAAGGCTATCCTGGCCTCCGACATCAGGTTTTGTCGCTTCTGATCTAGACGCACGATGCGGTGGCCCGTGTTAGTTTCCGGATGTCCTTTCACCGTCGGAGGTCCGATGACTCAGGTTTTCGTTCTGCTTCTGGCTCTGTCGATCGGTGTGGTCGCCGGCCTGCGCGCCATGGCCGCGCCCGCAGTGGTGGCTTGGGGCGCGCTGCTCGGCTGGGTCGACGTCAGCGACAAATGGTCGGAATGGATGGCGCACCCGGTCACCGTTACCGTCTTGACCATCTTCTTGCTGGGCGAACTGATCTCCGATCAGCTGCCGTCAACACCGAGTCGTAGAGTCGCACCGCAGTTCCTGGCTCGCCTGATGGCCGGAGCGTTCGCCGGCGCCGTGATCGGCAGCGCCGTTTTCCACACCTTCATCGGCCTGGGTGCCGGCATTGTCGGCGCAGTGCTCGGCACACTCGGCGGCGCAGCGTTGCGCAGCCGAGTCGCCGACGCCAACAACGGGAACGACCTGCCAGGGGCAATCGGCGAGGATGTGATCGCCGTCGGTGGCGGGCTGCTGGTCGCCTTCCTCGTCTGTCTGCTGTAGAAACTCCTAGATGACACAACGTTTCGACGCGATCATCGTGGGCGCCGGCCAGGCCGGCCCGGCGCTGGCCGGACGGCTCACGGCGGCTGGGCAAACGGTTGCGGTGATCGAGCGCAAGCTCGTCGGTGGAACATGCGTGAACTATGGCTGTATCCCCACCAAGACGTTGGTGGCTAGTGCCCACACGGCACATTTGGCAAGGCGCGCCGCCGACTTCGGCGTCGCAACCGGGGAGGTGGTAGTCGACATGGCCGCGGTCAAGGCCCGCAAGGACCGCATCAGCGGGGGCGACCGCGAAGGCCTCGAGTCATGGCTGGAGTCCATGGTGGGATGCACCCTGATTCGCGGTCACGCCCGATTCGAGGGCCCGCACACCATCCGGGTTGCTGATCAACTGCTGGAAGCTGACCGCATCTTCCTCAACGTCGGCGGCCGCGCGGTCGTGCCCGACATGCCCGGTCTGGCCGAGCTGGACTACCTGACCAATGTCGGCATCCTCGAAATCGACGTTGTCCCGGAGCATCTCGTGGTTATCGGCGGCAGCTACATCGGGCTGGAATTCGCCCAGATGTACCGGCGGTTCGGCGCCCGCGTGACGGTCATCGAGCGTGGGCCGCGCCTGACCGCCCGGGAGGACGAGGATGTCTCCGCCGCGATCAAGGACATCCTGGAGTCCGAGGGAATCAACGTCGAACTTGACGCCGACGCGATCAGCTTCACCAAACAGGACAGTGATTCCGCAGCTTTTACCGTCACACCCCGTGCCGGCGCATCACCGATAGCCGGCAGTCATCTCCTTGTCGCAGTAGGGCGGCAACCCAATACCGACGACCTCGGGCTCGAGGTTGCGGGCGTCGAGACCGATAGCCGGGGTTACATCGTGGTCGATGATCAACTTCGTACCAGCGTCGAGAGTATCTGGGCGATGGGTGACTGCAACGGACGCGGCGCGTTTACCCACACCTCCTACAACGATTTCGAGATTGTGGCGGCCAATCTGCTCGACGATGACCCTCGGAAGGTCAGCGATCGCATTACCACCTACGCGCTCTATATCGATCCTCCGCTGGGCCGGGCCGGGATGACCGCCGAGCAAGTTCGTCGATCCGGCCGAAAAGCGCTGGTCGGCAAGCGGCCGATGACGCGAGTTGGCCGGGCGGTCGAGAAGGGCGAGACCCAGGGATTCATGAAGGTACTCGTCGACGCCGAAACCGAGGAGATACTCGGGGCCGCGATCCTGGGCGTCGGTGGAGACGAGGTGGTGCAGGACATCCTCGATGTCATGACGGCGAAACTGCCCTACACCGCGATCTCGCGCACCATGCACATCCACCCGACCGTTAGCGAGTTAGTGCCGACGGTCCTGCAGGAACTCCAGCCACTGGAGTAGCGTCAGCCCTTGACTGTGGCCTAGATCACAGTAATATGACCAGTGGTCATATTTGATTGGAGGCGCGGTGCCGACGGTGACGTGGGCTCGTCTCAGCGCGGATCGCCGCTCCGCGGTATTGGCCGCGGCGGAGGCGGAGTTCGCCGCGCACGGCTTCTCCCGGGGCAGTCTGAACGTCATCGCCCGACGCGCGGGCGTCGCCAAAGGCAGCCTGTTTCAGTACTTCGCGGACAAGCGTGACCTCTACGCCTACGTCACCGAGATTGGTAGCCAGCGCGTGCGGTCCTACACCGAGAACCAAATTCGCGCCCTCGATGCCAGCAGGCCGTTCTTCGATTTCCTCGCCGACCTACTCGACGTGTGGGTCGCCTATTTCGCCGAGCACCCGCGCGAGCGGGCACTGCACGCCGCGGCCAGTTTCGAGGTCGATACCGATGCTCGTGTCAGCGTCCGGGCGGTGATACACCGCCACTACTTGGAAGTGCTGCGCCCGCTGGTGCAGGTGGCGCGTGTCCGGGGGGATCTGCGCCCGGATGCCGATACCGATGCGTTGTTGTCGTTGCTCCTGATGATCATGCCCCACCTGGCGTTGGCGCCATACGTCCGCGGGATGGACCCGGTGCTCGGCCTCGATGAGCTGTCACCCGAACAACCCGCGCTCGTGGTGCGGCGGTACGTCGCCGTGCTTGCGGCAGCCTTCGCGCCGCTCGCCGCCCAGACGCTCACAACCACATCGACCGGAGGAGAAGAATCAGATGGTGCACGTGGCTAGGACACGTTCGGACTCACTCGCCGAAGGCGGGCTCAACTGGGACAGCCTGCCGCTGAAACTCTTCGCCGGTGGCAACGCAAAGTTCTGGAACCCAGCCGATATCGACTTCTCCAGAGACCGCGCCCATTGGGAGGCTCTCACGGATCTCGAGCGCGACTGGGCTACCCGGTTGTGCGCGGAGTTCATCGCCGGTGAAGAAGCCGTAACCCAAGATATCCAGCCGTTCATGGCGGCGATGCGTGCCGAAGGACGACTCGGCGACGAGATGTATCTGACACAGTTCGCCTTCGAAGAGGCCAAGCACACACAGGTGTTCCGGATGTGGCTCGACGCCGTCGGGGTCACCGAAGATCTGCAGGGTTACCTCGACGAGCTTCCGGCCTACCGGCAGATGTTCTACGACGAGCTGCCGACATCGCTCGACGCGTTGTGCGCGGACCCGTCACCCGCGGCCCAGGTACGGGCTTCAGTGACCTACAACCACGTCATCGAGGGCATGATGGCGTTGACGGGTTACTACGCGTGGCATCGCATCTGCGTTGATCGCGACATTCTTCCCGGCATGCAGGAACTGGTGCGCCGAATAGGCGATGACGAACGGCGCCACATGGCCTGGGGCACCTTCACCTGCCGGCGCCACGTGGCTGCCGACGACGCCAACTGGGCGGTGTTCGAGGGCCGGATGAACGAGCTCATCCCCTTGGCGCTGCAAAATACCGAAGACGGCTTCGCCCTCTACGACGAGGTTCCGTTCGGCTTGACGATGGAGGAGTTTCAGCAGTACGCGGCTGACAAGGGTATGCGCCGGTTCGGGACCATCGGAAGCGCGCGCGGGCGGCCGCTGGCCGAGATCGACGTCGACTACTCGCCACTGCAGCTCGAGGACACCTTCGCCGAGGAGGATCGGCAATCCCTGGCAGCTACCGCTTGACCTGAATCCGGTCGCGTCAGGTGAGTCAGGGCGAGGTCATGTCCGCCGCTGAATCAGCAGGGTCTGCGCACAGGTCCCGATGAATCCCCGACGGTCGAAGATCTCGGCGGTCGTCACGCCGATGCCATCCGGGCCGACTGAACCGCGGGCCCGCAGGCCGAAATCCGCGCCCATGGGCAGGCGGTGCAGATGCACGACGGTGTCGGTGTTCATGAAGACGAACTGCTGTGGGTCCAGCACGGCGCCGAGCCCATTGGCCGAGTCGACCACCATCGCCAGGCGCTGCAGGGGTGATGTCGGCTCGCAATCCACCAGCGGTACCAGCGGACTCAGCCAGACCTCGGCGGCGGAGCCTGCGGGCTCGGCCTGCCTGCGCCAGCTGACCGTCTCCAGATATCCGGGTGCACCCTCCCAGTCGTGCGCCACTGCGGTTGCGCGGCCCTCCGTGAGCGGCGGATAGCGGTCGGTGGCAACGTCCACCGTGTCGCTGGTGGCCAGCAGCCAGGCGCTGAGGCGGGCCACGGCACGCTGGCCGCCGTCGGGGCGGTCGGCGAGCATCTCGGCGGTGATCAGCGAGATACGGCTGCCCGGACGGTCCACCTGAGCCCGAACTCGAACGGCGGCCACCGGTATCGCACCGAGAATGTCCAGGCTGAGCCGCCCGATCCGCAACTTTGTACCCGAAACGCGGTTGCTGAGGTCTTCGATCGCTTTGGTCAACAGCGCCAATGGTGGCGAGCCGTGCTGGATTTCGGGGTCCCAGTTGCTACGGGTGCCGTCGGTTGCGATGAAGACCGAGTCCTCGGTGTCGGCCACTGTCTGGCGACGGAACAGGCAGTCAATCATGCCGCCGGCTCCTTCGCCCGCAACGTGGCGTCGGGGTCACCCTCGTCGAACATTTCGGGCCAGCCCGGGTAGGGCGGGGGAGTGCCGCCGAAGGCCGGGCAGTGGGCCTGGTGGGCACACCAATCGCACAGCCGCGACGGGCTCGGCCGGAAATCTCCCGTGGCACCCGCAGATCGGATCGCCCGCCACATCGCCATCAACGTCTTCTCAAAACGGTGCAGCTCCTCGAGGTCGGGTGTGTAGTCCAGAACCTGGCCGTCGGCCAGGTACAGCAGGCGTAGTCGCGCCGGCATCACCCCTCGCGAACGCAGCAAGGCGACCGCGTAGAACTTCATCTGGAACATGGCCTTGAACTCAGCGAGCGCCCGCGCCGCCGGAGGGGCCTTGCCGGTCTTGTAGTCAACGACTCGCAGCTCACCCGATGGCGCGACGTCGATGCGGTCCACGAACCCGCGCAGCAGGGTGCCGTCCTCCAGTTCCACCTCGACACGCTCCTCGCAGCTCTGCGGGTCGAAACGGGTGGGGTCCTCCAGCTGGTAATACCGCGACAGCAGACTGCGTGCCTGTTCGAGCAGTTCGGTTTGCAGGTCCGGAGCGATATCGGAGACCGCTGAGGGTTGTTCCGCGGCCACGTGCTCCCATGCGGGCCTCACCAGCGAGGCCGCCGTCTCGGGGCCGCGTTCGGCGGCGGGCAGGGCGTACAGCTTTTCGAGCGCCGCGTGCACCACGGACCCGCGCACCTGCGCGGTGGAGGAAGGCTCCGGCAACCGGTCGATGGCCCGGAAGCGGTACAGCAGCGGACACTGCTTGAAGTCGCCCGCCCGGGACGGAGACAGGGCCGGGCTCCGTGTCGAACATGGCGCTGGGCGTTCCGTCTGCTCGTTCATAAACCAACCCTATGACCGCGGTCGGACATATCCGGGCAACCCGGGCGTACGGGGGGCTGGCTGTGCTGGCAGGCTGATCGGTTGTGCCAGAGAAAGCCCCGACCGGTCCGTTTGCCGTCGGCGACCGTGTACAGCTCACCGACGCGAAGGGCCGCCGTTACACAATGCTGCTCAGGCCCGGCGGCGAATTCCACACCCACCGGGGCGTCGTCGCCTTCGATGACGTGATCGGCCGGCCCGAGGGCAGCGTCGTGCGATCGACCAACGGGGATCAGTTCCTGGTTCTGCGACCATTGCTGGTCGACTATGTGATGTCGATGCCGCGCGGCGCTCAGGTCGTCTACCCCAAGGATGCCGCCCAGATCGTGCACGAAGGGGATATCTTCCCGGGGGCTCGGGTGCTGGAAGCCGGTGCCGGATCCGGCGCGTTGACCTGCTCGTTACTGCGTGCTGTCGGACCGCAGGGGCAGGTGATCTCCTACGAGCTGCGCGAGGATCACGCTGAGCACGCGGTGCGCAACGTGACGACGTTCTTTGGTACCCACCCGCCGAATTGGCAGCTGTCGATCGCCGACATCGCCGACTTCAGCGGCCCCCAGGTGGATCGGGTTGTTCTGGACATGCTCGCGCCGTGGGAGGTGCTCGGCGCCGTCGGTGACGCGTTGGTGCCCGGCGGGGTGCTGATGATCTACGTCGCCACCGTCACGCAACTGTCCAGGGCGGTGGAGGCATTGCGCGATCAACAGTGCTGGACCGAACCGAGGGCCTGGGAGAGCATGCAGCGGGGCTGGCACGTCGTCGGCTTGGCGGTGCGCCCGGAGCACTCGATGCGCGGCCATACGGCATTCCTGATCAGTACCCGAAGACTGGCCCCCGGCACTGTTGCGCCAGTTCCGCTGCGCAAGAAGCACCGCGGGCGCGCGGAGTAGGCGCAACGCTCCAACCGGCCGATCTGCGCGAAGTCAGCGTGGTGGTTCAGCTGGGAGCGGTGCCGGTGGCGGCTCGACTGCCGGCGGTGGAGGTGGCGGCGGTGCAGCGCTTTCCTCGCCGCCCAGCCCAAGCAGCAGGTCGGCGGTCTGCCGGGTCAGTTGCCATGAGCCTTCGGTTCGAACGAATTCCATCGGGTAGGTGAACTCGCCGTCCTGGGGATTGGCTGTCCTGACCAGCACCGTCGCGACGACATTACCGGGGTCCGCCTGTGACCAGGCGAGATCTCGCGCCTCGAAGGCCAGGGGCAGCGAACCATTGTCACGCAGGGCGATACCGAACCGGTCCAGGCCGGCAGCCTCGTCGGCGGTGCCGTCTTCGATCAGCGCGACCTTCTGGTCACCCGGGACCGCCGGATCGGAGAGCCTGACCATCACGTCGATCAGCGCAGAGTCCGGTGGCAGGGCAGGTCCGCCCGGTGCGGGGTCAATCGTCGCGGGTGACCCGACGGTCGGCGCGGTTGGGGCCGCAGCTTCCGGCGAGGCGGCCGGATGTGTCTGCTGGCCGCATGCACTCAATCCGACCGCCATCACCATGGTGGCGGCGCCTCGGGTCAAAAAGGTGCGACGCGTCCGCCTCATGATCGCACGCGTCATGATTCGGCAAGAACCACGAAAGGGTCAGCCCACTGATGACATGAGCGCCAACGCCGACTCCCTGGACAGCTGCCAGCCTGTCGGGCTGGGGCCGGCGATAAACGTCAGCGGTTGGGTGGCCACTGGGCCGGATGCAGCCGCCGCGGTGACGTTCGCCGTGGCCACGCCACCGTTCTGGTCGATGTCAGCGACGGTGAAGCTCAGCGGAAAGTACCCCTTGGCTGCTGCGTTGGCGAACCCGCTGTCGGCCATTCTGGCTTCGATGCGACCGAGGCCGCCCTGGACGTAGCTGGCTTTGGTTCCGGTGAACGAACCTGGCCCCGAGAGGGCATTCAGGGTCGACAGAAGCGGTCCCTGGAGGTCGGGAGCGGGTGCGGCAGGTAAGGGGAAGTCGAAGACGACCGGCTGTACCGCGGGTTGCGCAGCAGTTCCGGAGTCGGCGGCAATCGACGTCACACCCGCCGCCGCAGCGCCCACCATCACGGCTGCCGCCGCTCCAGTTGTCAGACTGGTATAGAGGGTCTTGAAGGTCACGGCTGTCCTTTCGTTCGGCCCGCTGATTATCAGAGGCTAACAGTGTTGCTTGGTGTGTCGAATCCTTACCACCGCACACAAAGAGTGAATCGCCGGTAGCGTTGAAGGTGTTACCGCACCAAGATCGGGTGTGGGAAAGGAGCTCAGCATGAGTGAGTCCGAGCGTTCTGAGACCCCTGATGTCTTGGGTGCATCCCCTGGTAACCGCCTGCCCCGCGGGGACGCCGCAGAGTTGGAACAGCTGCGGCGCGAGGCCGCCATCTTGCGCGAGCAACTGGAAAACGCGGTAGGCCCTGGAAGTGGACTGCGCAGTGCACGCGACGTGCACCAACTGGAGGCGAGGATCGACTCGCTCACGGCGCGGAACGCCAAGCTGATGGACACCCTGAAGGAGGCGCGCCAGCAGTTACTGGCACTACGTGAAGAAGTTGACCGCCTCGGTCAGCCGCCCAGCGGTTACGGCGTCCTGCTTGCCACGCACGAGGACGACACCGTCGACGTGTTTACCTCAGGCCGCAAGATGCGGTTGACCTGCTCGCCCAATATCGACACCAAGGAGCTCAAGCAAGGTCAAACAGTTCGGCTCAACGAGGCGCTGACCGTCGTGGAAGCCGGCTATTTCGAATCCGTCGGTGAGATCAGCACCCTGCGTGAGATCCTCTCTGACGGCCACCGGGCCCTGGTCGTCGGTCACGCCGACGAGGAGCGGATCGTCTGGCTCGCTGAGCCGCTGGTGGCAGACCAGGAACTGCCTGACGGTTACGACGACGACGTGCTCGGTGACGAACGGCCCCGCAAGCTGCGCCCAGGCGACTCGCTGTTGGTGGACACCAAGGCCGGTTATGCGTTCGAGCGCATCCCGAAGGCCGAGGTCGAGGATCTCGTCCTAGAAGAGGTTCCCGATGTCAGCTACAACGACATCGGCGGTCTGGGTCGTCAGATCGAGCAGATTCGCGACGCCGTGGAGCTGCCGTTCCTGCACAAGGAGCTCTACCGGGAGTACGCACTGCGACCACCCAAGGGCGTACTGCTCTACGGTCCGCCCGGCTGCGGGAAGACCCTCATCGCCAAGGCGGTGGCCAATTCGTTGGCAAAAAAGATGGCCGAGGTCCGTGGTGACGACGCCCGTGAGGCGAAGTCGTACTTCCTCAACATCAAGGGTCCCGAGCTGCTCAACAAGTTCGTCGGCGAAACCGAGCGTCACATCCGGCTCATCTTCCAACGGGCACGGGAGAAGGCTTCGGAGGGCACACCGGTCATAGTGTTCTTCGACGAGATGGACTCCATTTTCCGCACCCGCGGCACCGGCGTCAGCTCAGACGTCGAGACCACTGTCGTTCCCCAGCTTCTCAGCGAGATCGATGGCGTCGAAGGTCTGGAGAACGTGATTGTGATCGGTGCGTCGAACCGCGAGGACATGATCGACCCGGCGATCCTGCGGCCCGGCCGCCTGGACGTCAAGATCAAGATCGAGCGGCCGGACGCCGAGTCTGCGCAGGACATCTTCAGCAAGTACCTGACCGAGCAGCTTCCGATCAACGCCGAAGATCTTGCCGAATTCTCCGGTGACCGGGGCTTGACCATCAAGGCGATGATCGAGCAGGTCGTCGACCGGATGTATGCGGAGATCGACGACAACAGGTTCCTGGAGGTTACCTACGCCAACGGTGACAAAGAAGTCATGTACTTCAAGGACTTCAACTCGGGCGCCATGATCCAGAACGTCGTGGACCGTGCGAAGAAGAACGCGATCAAGTCGGTGCTCGAGACGGGCCAGAAAGGGCTGCGCATCCAGCATCTGCTCGACTCCATCGTTGACGAGTTCGCCGAGAACGAGGATCTGCCCAACACCACCAATCCCGATGACTGGGCCCGGATCTCGGGCAAGAAGGGCGAGCGGATCGTCTATATCCGCACACTTGTCACGGGCAAGAGCGGCAGCGCAAGCCGTGCCATAGATACCGAGTCGAACCTCGGGCAGTACCTATAGGGACCTATAGGGCCGTACCTGCAGGACGGTTCAGGTCACCAGGGAATAGCTGTTGGTCAGGTCGTCCTGGAGGACGTGGGCGGCCTCCGTTCGAGTGTCGATGCGCAGGTCCTCGTCGAGTACGCGTGCTCGGTAGGACCAGCCGTCGGGCAAGCTGAGTCGGGAGGCGAGCCCGGCGAGGTCTTCGTAGGCCAATGTGGGGTCGACGACCTGGCTCCAGGTTTGCATCACCCAATGTCGGCCGTCGGGATCGACGAGCTCGAAAACCGTTTCACCCGAGTTGAACACGAACACGGTATTGCGGGTGACGACGTTGGGCCGGTACGGCGCGGGGTTCATCGAGTTCAATTTCACGGTGGCCTGCCGGGCCATGTCGATCCCGCCGAACGTCGCGATCTCAGGCTCCCCGGTGCCGGTCGCAACTTTTTCGACGCTGTCCATCAGCCAATACCGCGGGCCGTTGAGCAGCGCTGCAGCTGCGCCGTGCTCTTTGGCCACGGCATCGGCGTCGAGTTGTGACCACAGTTCGGCCGGGCAGTCATTGAGCCCGAACGTGTTATAGACGGTGGCCTGGGGTCCGTCCGCGGAGTCGACGCCAGCACTTACCAGCAGGACTTCGGCATAGCGCCTGCCTCGGAAATCCTTCACAGACGTGAATCTAGTGCCTGCGACACCGGTTGGCGGAACATCGGTTGGCGGATTCGGATGGCCAAAGTTGAGGAGCTCTTTTCCATTCAATTTCGGCACCGCGGACGGTACCGTCGAGATTGTGAGAACCGCACGCTCGCTCTTGGCCTTGCTGGTGCTGGCCCCGGCGGCAGCCGGATGCCAGTTCTCCTTCTCCTCCGGTGGCCCGGACTACAAGAAACTCGAGTCGGCGATAGCCGATGAACTCAACAAGCAGTACGCGCCGATGTCGCGGCAGGTGTCTTCGGTCGAATGCCCGCGTCCGTCGGATTCACCGAAAGCCGGATCCACTTTTAACTGCATCGCCGATCTCGAGGGCAACGACGTGCGGGTGGAGGTGACGTTCACCGACGACGACTACAGCGTCGACTTCGCCACCCTCGACGTGGTCTTCGACCTGCGCGAAACAGGTAAGGAACTATCCAAGGACATCTCGGAGGAGTACGGCTTCAAGATCAGTGTCAAATGCGGTAGCGGCCTCGAAGTGGTGGCCGTCGGTGAGTCGTTCGAGTGCGAGGCGGTGGACCGACGAGGGGACAGCCGGCCGGTCAAGGTGACCGCCGGCGGGCCGGACAGCGAAGACAGCTGGGAAGTGGTCGGCGGAAACTGAGCCAGCGTCGCCCTCTACGCTGGCCGGTATGCAACGGATCATCGGGACGGAGGTCGAGTACGGCATCTCATCGCCGTCCGACCCGGCCGCGAATCCGATCCTGACGTCCACCCAGGCAGTGCTGGCGTATGCGGCGGCTGCCGGAATTCAACGTGCCAAGCGCACTCGCTGGGATTATGAGGTGGAATCCCCGCTCCGGGACGCACGCGGATTCGACCTGAGCCGCTCCTCGGGTCCACCGCCGGTGGTGGACGCTGACGAGGTCGGCGCCGCCAACATGATCCTGACCAACGGCGCGCGGCTCTACGTCGATCATGCCCATCCCGAGTACTCCGCGCCGGAGTGCACCGACCCCATGGATGCGGTCATCTGGGACAAGGCAGGCGAGCGGGTGATGGAAGCCGCGGCTCGCCACGTCGCCAGCGTCCCCGGTGCGGCCAAGTTGCAGCTCTACAAGAACAACGTCGACGGCAAGGGTGCGTCCTACGGGTCGCACGAAAACTATCTGATGTCGCGCCAGACGCCGTTCTCGGCGGTTATCGCCGGCCTGACGCCCTTCCTGGTGTCCCGCCAGGTAATCACCGGGTCAGGCCGGGTAGGCATCGGTGTCTCCGGTGATGAGGCGGGCTTCCAGCTGAGCCAGCGTGCCGATTACATCGAGGTGGAAGTCGGTCTGGAAACGACCCTCAAGCGCGGCATCATCAATACCCGCGACGAACCACACGCCGACGCCGACAAGTACCGGCGCCTGCACGTCATCATCGGCGACGCCAACCTGGCCGAGACCTCGACCTACCTGAAGGTCGGCGCGACGGCGTTGGTGCTCGACCTGATCGAGGAGGGGCTGGACCTCAGCGACTTGGTGCTGGCCCGCCCGGTGCACGCCGTGCACGTCATCAGCCGGGACCCGTCGCTGCGTGCCACGGTTGCGTTGGCCGATGGTCGCGAACTGACCGGTCTGGCGTTGCAGCGGATCTACCTGGACCGGGCAGCGAAGCTGGTGGACAGCCGTGATCCCGACCCGCGCGCCTCCCACGTTGTCGAGACCTGGGCAAACGTTCTCGACCTGCTGGAGCGTGATCCGATGGAGTGCGCGGAGCTGCTGGACTGGCCGGCCAAGCTGCGGCTGCTGGACGGCTTCCGGCACCGCGAGAACCTCAGTTGGTCGGCGCCGCGCATGCATTTGGTCGATCTTCAGTATTCAGACGTGCGGCTGGACAAGGGCCTCTACAACCGGCTGGTCGCCAGGGGCTCGATGCAGCGGCTGGTGACCGAGCAACAGGTGCTCGACGCCGTGGACAACCCGCCGACCGACACCCGTGCGTACTTCCGGGGCGAGTGCCTGCGGCGATTCGGCGCGGATATCGCCGCTGCCAGCTGGGATTCGGTGATCTTCGACCTGGGCGGTGACTCCTTGGTGCGGATCCCCACCCTTGAGCCGTTGCGGGGCAGCAAAGCGCATGTGGGTGCGCTACTGGAGTCTGTTGACAGCGCCGCGGAGCTCGTTGAGCAGCTGACCACCTGACCCGGCGATCTCACTGCCGACCGGTAGTGTGGAGGAACCCGCGGGCAACGGAAGACCATGTACCACGCGCCCACCACGGGACCAGACATACGCAGGAGGCAGCAATGGCTCAGGAGCAGACCAAGCGCGGCGGCGGGGGCGGAGACGGCGACGACCCCGCTGGCGGCACGGCCGCCGGCCAGGAGCGCCGCGAGAAGCTGACCGACGAAACCGACGACCTGCTCGACGAGATCGACGATGTGCTGGAGGAGAACGCCGAGGACTTCGTGCGTGCTTACGTCCAGAAGGGCGGCC
>CAZCHU010000072.1:0-14057 GCA_964498215.1 uncultured Mycobacterium sp.
ACCACCACTGGGGCGACCGCTTCGTCGACCACCTGCAAGGCATGTTCGCCTTCGCGATCGTCGAGCGGGACAGCGGACGGGTGCTGCTGGGCCGCGACCGGTTGGGCATCAAGCCGCTCTACACCACCGAGGACCCGCATCGCATCCGGTTTGCGTCCACGCTGCCCGCGCTGCTGGCCGGCGACAGGGAGAATTCGATCGACACCCGGATCGACCCAGTGGCCCTGCACCACTACTTGACGTTCCACTCAGTCGTACCCCCACCGCACACTATTTTGCGCGGCATCCGCAAGGTCCCGCCCGCCTCGCTGGTGGCGATTGAGCCTGACGGCCGCGGCGGCTACCAGAAGCCATCCACCACGACGTACTGGGAGCCGGACTTCACTCGCGCCGACGAACGTGGCGTCTGGTCCGAACGGGACTGGGAGGACGCGGTTCTCGAGGCGCTACGGCTCGCCGTCAAGCGGCGCCTCGTCGCCGACGTGCCGGTAGGCTGTCTGCTGTCCGGCGGTGTCGACTCCAGCCTGATCGTCGGACTGCTCGCCGAAGCCGGCCAGCACGGGTTGAAGACGTTCTCGATCGGTTTCGAGTCGGTGGGCGACGTCGCGGGTGACGAGTTCCACTACTCCGACATCATCGCCAGGAAATTCGGCACCGATCACCACCAGATCCGGATTGGTACCGAACGCATGCTGCCAGCCCTCGACGGCGCCATCGGCGCTATGAGCGAGCCGATGGTCAGCCACGACTGCGTGGCGTTTTACCTGCTCAGCCAAGAAGTGTCCAAACACGTCAAGGTCGTGCAATCCGGACAGGGTGCCGACGAGGTATTCGCCGGCTACCACTGGTACCCACCGATGGGTGAGCCGGCTGCGGCGTCACTAGAGGGTTCGGTGGCGAGCTATCGGACAGCTTTTTTCGATCGGGACCAATCCGGCTACCGCTCGCTGGTTTCCCCCGCGGTGGCGACGCCCGATGACCCCAGCGAGCGCTTCGTCACCGAACACTTCGCACGCGCGGGCGCACAAACCGGGGTCGACCGGGCGCTGCGTCTGGACAGCACCGTGATGCTGGTCGATGACCCCGTCAAGCGAGTCGACAACATGACGATGGCGTGGGGGCTCGAGGGCCGAGTACCGTTCCTCGACCACGAACTCGTCGAACTGGCCGCAACCTGTCCCCCGCAATACAAGATTGCCCACGACGGTAAGGGCGTGCTCAAACAGGCTGCCCGCCAGGTGATTCCAGCCGAGGTGATCGACCGACCCAAGGGCTATTTTCCGGTGCCCGCACTCACCCATCTGGAAGGCCCGTACCTCGATCTGGTCCGCGATGCGCTGTACGCACCCGTAGCCAAAGAGCGTGGGCTGTTCCGTCCGGAATCCGTGGAGCGGCTGCTGAACGACCCCAACGGCCGGCTCACGCCGCTTCGGGGGAACGAGCTGTGGCAGATCGCGCTGCTTGAGTTGTGGCTGCAGCGGCACGGCATCAACGGACCGGCCGCATGACCGGGGATGTCGAACCTCGGCCGGATTCCGACCGAGACCACCCGGAGGGCATCACCCTGGCCCTGCACGAAGCCTCGCCACCAAACATGGTGGACGCGATGGCCGATGACGTTGTGCTCGAACTCGGTTGGGGCCGGCTTATCTTCGGTCAGACATTCGCAAACCAGGGGAAGCTGGCCGACGTGCTCCGCCAGGAAGGACACGGCCGCCGCGATATCTGCATCTACGCGCGCGAACCCCATGTTCTCGTGGCGAAGGCGCCCGCTGAGCTGTTCATCGATCCGAGCCACACCTATCGGCTGAGGTTCGCCGATACCGAACCCGCCGGGGCGGCGCTGGCCGGGTTCAGTGTGCGGGAACTGGAGAGCCGTGAGGATGCCGACGAGATCAATCGGGTCTACGTCCGTTGCGGAATGGTGCCGGCGCCCATCGACGTCATCTGGGATAACCACTGCCATCAGAAATCCGTCGACTATCTCGTCGCCGTCCGCGACGCCGACGGCGCCGTGCTGGGCACCGTGACCGGTGTGGATCACCAGGCCCTGTTCTGTGACCCGGAGAACGGATCAAGCCTGTGGACGCTGGCGGTGGACCCCGCCGGGACGCTTCCCGGCGTCGGCGCCGCGCTGACGCAGCGCCTCGGCGAGATCTATCGGGAACGCAAGCGCGCCTACATGGACCTTTCTGTGGCACATGACAATAGCGCTGCGATCGCATTGTACGAAAAGCTGGGGTTCACGCGGGTGCCGGTGATGGCGGTCAAGCGCAAGAACGCCATCAACGAACCTCTGTTCACTCATCCGCCGGAGACCGTCGACGACCTCAATCCGTACGCGCGGATCATCGCCGACGAGGCCTTGCGCCGTGGCATCTGGGTTGAGGTGCTTGACGCTGAGGCCGGTGAAATGCGCCTCTCGCACGGCGGACGCAGCGTCGTCACTCGTGAAGCGTTGTCCGAGTACACCTCCGCGGTAGCCATGAGCCGCTGCGACGACAAACGCCTGACCCGTCGCATCGTCTCCGACTCGGGCATTATCGTGCCGAAAGGACGGTTGGCGACGTTTGACGACGCCGATCACCAGTTCCTGGCCAAGGTAGGCGATGTCGTCGTCAAACCCACCCGCGGCGAGCAGGGCAAGGGGATCACCGTCGGCATCACCGACGCTGCGGAGCTCGACGCGGCACTGGCCCGGGCTCGCCAGCAGCACCCGGAGGTCCTCATCGAGCAGCGCGCAGAAGGCGACGATCTGCGGCTGGTGGTGATCAAGGGCAAGGTGGTCGCCGCGGCACTTCGCCGGCCCGCCGAAATCACCGGCACCGGCCGCCACACCGTCCGTGAGTTGATCGACGCGCAAAGTCGGCGGCGCGCCGCCGCCACCGCCGGAGAGTCGAAGATTCCGATGGACGCCGTAACCGAGAGCACCGTAAAGGAGGCCGGCTGGTCATTCGACGACGTCCTGCCCGAAGGGCTTCGTCTCAGGGTTCGTCGCACCGCGAACCTCCACCAGGGCGGAACCATCCACGATGTCACGGCCACCGTGCATCCGGAGTTGCGGTCGGTTGCCGTCGCGGCCGCCGAGGCCATCGGTATCCCGGTGACGGGGGTCGATCTGCTCGTTCCTGATGTCACCCGGACCAATTACGTATTCATCGAAGCCAACGAACGCCCCGGCCTGGCCAACCACGAGCCTCAGCCCACCGCAAAAGCGTTCGTGGACTTTCTATTCCCGGGCCAGCCCGGCCTGCCCCAGGCGTGGACGCCCGAGGAGGTCGAACGCTCCGGACCTGCTGGAACCTAATGGAACTCAAGCGGCCGGGCGCGTCCTACCAGGTGCTCGTGCGCATCACGATCTCGGCGGCCAGTTGCGCGGTCGAGTCGACCTCGTTGCGTCTGCCCAACAGTTCCACGACCCGGTAGTCCCCGTAGACGAACCGTTGACTGGCGTTGGCAACCGCCCTGGCGGCGCTTGTACCGACGAGTGCGGTGGTGTTCAGCTCGACCGGCGGGCAATTCTCGTTCCGGATCACCCCGGCCAGATCAGCGACCCGCGGATGACCGCGATCGATCACTACCAGTCCGGTGAACCGGTCCAGCCGGGTCGCGGCCAACTCCCAGGCCAACTCCGCGCCCAGCCGGTCGCCGACCAACAACGCCCAACGGATGTTGAGCTCGTCGAGAATCCCGACAACGATCTTTGCGGTCAACCGGGGATCAGGGCCGATCACGACGGTACGCAGCGAGGCGGTATGCAGACGCTCACAGAGGGCTGCGTAGGCGACCGGCCCCTGATGTGCCGCAGGAAGCAGTACCACCACCGACCTCGTGTCGGGTCCGGCCACCGCGACAGGCACCTCAACACCATCGACGGTGATCGCGGTAGGCGGCAAAGGGGTCACGGCGTCACGTTACAGGCAGCAGCCGACCCTCCGGGGAGGTTTGCACGCTATCAAACCGGCTGTTCAGACCGCCTTCGCGCGTGCGGCCTGCTTCTCGGTGATCTCCAAAAAAGTCTGCGGCAGCGTACCTTTGACGGGTATGGACGGGTCCGGCGTGGGAAACGCGATGGCGAATACCGCCATAGACCCCACGTTCTCGAAGGAGAAGTACACGCTGCTTTCGTCGCCACCGAGAGACATCGTCTGGCGGTAGACCAAAGTATCCGGCCGGGTGGATTGCAACCGGGTCGTGGTCATTGGGATCCCGGGATCCGATGGCCCAAAAAACGTCTCGTACTCCGCGCAACGCTCAGCGGTAGCGGCTAAACGCTCGAGATTCAGCGGCCAGCTCAACACCGTGATCACCATCTTCGCGCCGTCATAGGCGACCATGTACTCCGCTGCACTGCCCGCGCCGCGCTCGGCAGTGGCGGCGATGTCGCGGGTCAGACCGTCGGTGCACCCTTGCGGCGATGAAAGCATCGGCGGTGGCGCGCTGGCGCCGTCTGCTTCGCCGCTGTCCCTGATGATGCGCTGATACAGCACGCCCGGCGCGAAGTCGGCCTCGCTGAGCACGGCCCGCTCAAGTCTGGTGCCTGGCCACTGGGCGGTACCCGTGACCAGGTGTGAACACCCGGCAAGCAGCGCTGTGATGAGTATCGTCGCGGCAGACCCCGCCACCTGCCACCTTGTCATCTGCTCAGGCTACCCAGGTCCTACAGCTGGGTCAGAATGTCCGCACCGGCGTCGGTGACCACCAGGGTGTGCTCGAATTGCGCGGTCCATTTCTTGTCCTTGGTGACCACGGTCCAATCGTCGTCCCACATCTCGTAGTCCAGGGCCCCGAGGTTGATCATCGGTTCGATGGTGAACGTCATCCCCGGTTCGAGCACGGTCTGAACGGACGGCTGGTCGTAGTGCAGAACCACCAGCCCGTTGTGAAACGTGGTGCCGATACCGTGCCCGGTGAAATCGCGAACCACGTTGTAGCCGAACCGATTTGCATAGGCCTCGATGACCCGCCCAACGACTGAGAGTGCCCGGCCGGGCTTGACCGCCTTGATCGCCCGCATCGTGGCCTCGTGAGTGCGTTCAACGAGCAGTCGGTGCTCCTCGGAGACGTTACCCGCCAGGAACGTCGCGTTGGTGTCGCCGTGCACGCCGTCGATGTACGCGGTGACGTCGATGTTGACGATGTCGCCGTCCTGAATCACCGTCGAATCCGGAATGCCGTGACAGATGATCTCGTTCAGCGACGTACAGCAGGACTTCGGAAACCCCTTGTAACCCAGCGTCGAGGGATACGCGCCGTGATCGATCATGTACGCATGGGCGACCCGGTCGAGTTCGTCGGTGCTCACCCCGGGCCGGACCGCCTTGCCGGCCTCGGCCAGCGCACCAGCGGCGATCCGCCCAGCCACCCGCATCTTCTCGATCACCTCGGGTGTCTGCACCCAGGGCTCGGTGCCTTCACGCGCGGTCGGCCGCCCGACATACTCGGGGCGAACGATCGACTTGGGCACCGGAAGGAGCGGTGACACGACACCGGGACGCAGGGCGGTTCGGACAGACATACTGCCAAGACTATCCGGAGAAGGAACTACCGCTCGGTATGCCGAAGTGGTCGTGGAATTCGCCACGACTTGCGGGGACCGCGAACATCCACCGAACCGCAGACCACTTTTCCGGTGAGGACGACGTGCGGATTGCCTTCGGCGGGGGCGTCCCTGCGGTGATCGTGGGCGCTTCCCACATTGACCTCAACGTCGTCGATTGAGGCGCTGGCCCCGATAGGCAGCCGTAGATCCAGGCCGCCGAACTTCATATCGAGCTCGATGACCACAATGGGGCCGGCGAACCGCGCACGCGTCAGATCGAGCTCCACCGACCCCATCCGCCGGTGCAACGCCAGCCGGCTGGGCACCACCCATTCGCCTTGACGTTTCAGTGACCCGAACACCCCGCGCAGTTCCACCCGGTCGGCTGCTGAGGTCACGATCGCGCCAGGTCCGGGCAAGTCACCGACCAGCGTGTCGAGGTCGGAGCGCAATCGGGCTCGAGACACCATCGCCGAGCGTTCCTCGAACTCCTCGATGTCGATCAGCCCGAGCGCGACGGCGTTGTGCAACCGGCGCAGTGTGCCGTTGCGATCGGCGTCGGAGATCCGCATCTCGACTGTGTCGGTGGGAATGCTGGCGGGTAGGTGATTGATTTCGGTCATGACGTCTTCCACGGTACCGCCGGAGATCTCAGGCGAGGTAGTCCGGCGGCAACTCGTCGAGCATGCCCTTGAGCATCCGCACGGCGTACTCCGAACTGCCACCGCCGACGATCAGCGCTGAAAACGCCATATCGCCTCGGTAGCCGGTGAACCAGGAGTGCGATCCACCCGCGAACTCCGCTTCGCCGGTCTTGCCGCGCACGTCGCCGGAGCCATCGAGGCCTTGGGCTGTGCCATTGGTCACCACCAGGCGCATCATCGGTCTCAGGCTGTCCACGACTCTGGCCGCGACGGGTTCACGATCGCCGGTGATCTCGGTTTCGCGGCCTTCGATGAGTTGAGGAACCGGAGTTCGGCCCGCGGCAACGGTTGCGGCGGCCAGAGCCATTCCGAATGGGCTGACCAAAACCTTGCCCTGACCGAACCCGTCCTCGGTGCGTTCGGTGAGGTTCACCGTGGGTGGCACCGATCCACTGATCGTGTCGATCCCCTCGATGTTGTAGTCCGGCCCGATGCCGTACTGCGCAGCGGCTTGAGTGAGCCCGCGCGGGGGCATCCGGCTGGCGAGTTCGGCGAACGTCGTGTTGCACGAGCTGGCGAATGCCCGCGACATCGGCACAGTGCCGAGATCGAAACCGCCGTAATTGGGCACGGTGCGGTGGCCGATGTCCAGCTGACCGGGGCATCCCAGAAGCGTGTTGGGCGTCGCCATATTCCGCTCGATCGCCGCACCGGCGGTCACGATCTTGAACGTCGACCCGGGCGGATACAGGCCCATGGTCGCGATCGGCCCCTCCTGGTCGGCAGCCGCGTTCTGCGCGACGGCCATGATCTCCCCGGTCGACGGCTTGATGACCACGATCATCGCCTGCTTGCCGGTGGTGTCGACCGCGTGCTGAGCGGCATCTTGTACCGACCGATCCAAGCTGATCGTCACCGAGGGCGCCGGCTGTCCTGGCACCTCGTTGACAACGTCGACATCCACCCCGTTCTGATTGACAGTGACAACGCGCCAACCAGGGGCTCCGTCGAGATCGTCGGCTACGGCCCGCTTGACCTGGTTGATCAGCGCAGGCGCAAAGGCGTCGTCGGTAGGCACTATTTCCGGCTGCGGGGTGATCACCACGCCGGGCAGAGCACCGATAGCGCCCACGACCGAGTCGTGGTCGGACTGCCGCAGCGTGATCAGGCTCAGCGCACCCTTGATCGAGCTGGCCTGCTCAGCGAGTCGCTGCGGATTGAGGGTGTCATCGAACCGGTGCAACGCCGCCACGACCGCGTGCGCGGAGGACATGAGCTCGCCACCGGCCGCCCGGGCATCCAGCGCGACGTGGTAGCGATAGCCGGGGACCAGAACATCGGTGCCGCCACGTTCGTTGACCGAGGCCCGACGTGGTTCGTCGGCGCGCAGCGCGAGTGTCTGGTTCTCCCCCAGCCTTGGGTGTACGCCGGTGGCGCTCCAGCGGACTTCCCACTCCCCCTCGTCACGGACCATGTTGAGCTGTCCGTCGTAGGTCCACGTCCGGCCCTTGGGCAGGTGCCAGGTGTAGCGGTAGGCGATGCTTCCAGTGTCCTCGGCATACTTGGTGCTCAGGATCTGCGCGTCCAGACCGGTGGCCTGCAGGCCCGCCCACGCCTTGTTGAGCGCTGCCCTGGCGGCCTCCGGACGATCGCTGAGCTGGGCTGCAGCCGATGTGTCACCGATCGCCAGCGCGGCGAAGAACTGCTCGGCGGCGGATTCGGGTCCGTTGGGTCGGGGCGTGCAGGCGCCGAGTGTGAGGACCAATGCGGCCACCGTAACCAGGGCTGCCGCACGTGATGCTGATGGGGTCAATGTTGCCATTGAGACTGATGTTAAGAGTAACAATCTGATTTCGGCGTAGGCGCACCGGACAGGTGGCATCCGATGGCCAAACAGATGGCTAAGTCGGGCGGCTTCCGGCGGCCGGCGACCTTACAACCAGTGGCACGGCCGGGAAGTAGGCGGCCAATTCCGAACGCGACGTTCGTAGCGCGGCAGTGCCGTAGCCCTGCTCACGGTGGTGCGGATGGATCCAGATTCGTACGTCGACCTCGCCGTCGCACAGCTCACCGAACACCATTCCGACCTTCTGCGGGCCCACTTCGGCCACCAGCCAGGCGGCTTCCTCGTCGGCGACCCGTTCCACCGCGTCACTAATCTCGTCGGCGAGCTCACCGGCGGGGGCCGCCGTGCCGTCCCCCTTGGAGCGCATGTCGCGCGTCCGCGCGGCGAAGATGTCCCGGTCCGCGTCGGCGTCGAACGGTCGCAACATCAGCCGCACAGTAGACCGGCCGGCCTGGCGGGTCTGCCCGGCGAAGGCGAGCTGCTTGTCGAGATTCTCCAGCCCGGCGGCGATCCTGCGGCGGGATACCTTGGTGAGTCGATCGAAAGACAGCCTCAGGACCGCTTCAGCGGCCACGGCGGAGGTGTCCAGCAGCTCAGCGATCGCTTCAATCGCCGCGTCGTAGTCCTCAGAGGCCACAACGGTATCGAGCACCGCGTGTCGACGTTCAAGTGCGTGAACGAGTGCGTCGGCGATGGCCCTCTGTTCTGCGGTCGAATCCGACTCGGTCATGGGTGGAGCGTATGCCGCCCAGCAATCAGTCCAGCAGTACGGTGGCGAAAGTTCCCACCTCGCTGAATCCGATCCGCGCGTACGTCGCCCGCGCGACGGTGTTGAAACTATTGACGTACAGGCTCGCGATGCGGCCACTGCTGACGATCGCGCCGGCAAGCGCGGCGGTGCCGGCACTTCCCATGCCGCGCCCACGCCGGTCTGGATGCACCCAAACGCCCTGGATCTGTCCGACGGCGGGTGACTGCGAACCCACCTCGGCCTTGAACACCACTTGACCGCGTTCGAATCGGGCCCAGGCCCGGCCCGAAGCGATGAGCCCGGCCACCCGGCGCCGGTAACCCCGGCCCCCGTCCCCGGTACGCGGGTCGATACCAACCTCCCCGATAAACATGTCGATGGCCGCGACGAGGTAGGCGTCGAGCTCATCGATGCGCACCGGACGGACCGCCGTATCAATGGCACAGGCGGGCGCACCGCTGAGCGCCATCAGGGGCTGATGTGCGCGTACGTCCCGGGCGGGACCCCAGACATGTTCGAGGCGCTCCCACATCGGCAGAACCAGTTCGGCGCGGCCGACCAACGACGAACAGCGTCTCGTCCGGCTCATCGCCTTGTCGGCAAAGGCGCTCAGATCGCTCCGCCCGCCGCGCAGCGGGATCATGTTCGCCCCGACATAGCACAGTGATTCGTTCGCGCGCCGCCTCGTCCACAGTTCGCCGCCGATCTGCGACGGTTCGATTCCGTGCTCGGCAACCCGGGAAGCAACCATGCAGGATGCCACGGGATCTTCATCGAGCACCTGGCGCACCGATGTCATGTCACGGACGTCGCGCACCACAGACACTCTTCGCTCGTCAACGAGGCGAAAAAGCGGAGGAGCCGACATCTGGACTCTTTCTGCGTCGTACCCTGAGCGGCCGGCCCCGCACAGCCGGGGGCCAGCTATCAGCTTACGGTCACAATGGGCGAACCGTGGGCATCATCTGAACCAAGTTCTGAACCGCCCTCGGGCCCCGCTCCCTCCATCGCCGAGGCGAGCCGCATGGCTTCATCAATCAACGTCTCGACGATGAGGGCTTCCGGCACGGTCTTGATGACCTCGCCCTTGACGAAGATCTGGCCCTTGCCGTTTCCGGAGGCGACGCCGAGATCGGCTTCGCGGGCTTCGCCGGGCCCGTTGACCACACAGCCCATCACCGCGACCCGCAGCGGCACATCCAAGCCCTCCAGACCGGCGGTCACTTCGTTGGCCAACGTATAAACATCGACTTGGGCACGCCCGCAGGACGGGCACGACACGATCTCCAGACCGCGCGGGCGCAGGTTCAGCGACTCGAGGATCTGGTTGCCGACCTTGATCTCTTCGACAGGCGGCGCGGACAACGACACCCGAATGGTGTCGCCGATACCCCTGGATAGCAACGCACCGAAGGCGACAGCCGATTTGATCGTTCCCTGAAAAGCGGGGCCGGCCTCGGTGACGCCGAGGTGCAGAGGGTAATCGCACCGCGCGGCGAGCTGTTCGTAGGCGGCGACCATGATCACGGGGTCGTTGTGCTTGACGCTGATCTTGATGTCTCCGAAGCCGTGCTCCTCGAACAGCGAGGCCTCCCACAGCGCCGACTCGACCAGCGCCTCCGGCGTGGCCTTCCCGTACTTCTCCATGAAGCGCTTGTCCAGCGACCCGGCATTGACGCCAATGCGGATCGGGATGCCCGCGGAGCCCGCCGCCTGAGCTACCTCCTTGACCCGTCCGTCGAACTCCTTGATATTGCCGGGATTGACGCGTACGGCCGCACAGCCGGCGTCGATCGCGGCGAAAATGTACTTGGGCTGGAAGTGGATGTCCGCAATCACTGGGATCTGCGACTTTTCAGCGATCACCGACAACGCGTCTGCGTCCTCCTGCCGCGGGCACGCGACCCGGACGATGTCGCAGCCCGACGCGGTCAGCTCGGCGATCTGTTGCAGCGTCGAATTGATGTCGTGCGTTTTGGTGGTGCACATCGACTGCACTGCGATCGGATGGTCGCTCCCCACCCCGACATCGCGCACCATCAGCTGGCGCGTCTTGCGGCGTGGGGCGAGGGTCGGCGCCGGGGGCGCCGGCATCCCCAGTCCGATCGAGGTGGTCATGAACGCCTCCTACTGAAAAAGCCTGATGGGGTTGACCAAGTCGGCGGTGACGGTCAACAACATGTAGCCGACCACCACCACCAGCACGACGTAGGTCGCGGGCATCAACTTGAGATAGTTGACCGGGCTGGCGGCAACCATGCCTCGCGCCGACCGGAACAGGTTGCGTATCTTCTCGAATACCGCGATCGCGATATGGCCGCCGTCGAAGGGCAGCAGCGGCACCAGGTTGATCGCTCCGAGCACGAAGTTCAGCTGAGCCAGGAAGAACCAGAACGCCACCCACAGGCCATGGTCCACGGTGTCGCCGCCGATGATGCTGGCACCGACCACGCTGATCGGTGTTTCCGGGTCGCGCTCACCGCCGCCGATCGAGTGCACCAGCGCACCGACCTTGGTCGGGATCTTGGCTAGCGCCTTACCTAGTTCCACGGCGAGGTCACCGGTGAATGCGAACGTCGCCGGCACCGCCGAGAGCGGGTTGTACTGGGTCGGACCGAAGGAGGCAGCGGTGACACCGATAGTGCCGACGTCGACGGGGACCGGATCACCAGACCCACCGTCGCGGGCCACGAATCGCTGACTCGGTGTCACGTCGACCAGGGTGGTGAACTCACCCGTCACACCGTTCTTGTCCCGCTGCACCGTGAACATCGTCGGCCCGCCCAGCTGACGAACCGCCTCGACCAACTCGTCGAACGTCGACACCGAAGTGCCACCGACGCCGACGACAACGTCGTTGGCTTGGATGCCGGCAGCCGCGGCCGGGCTGGGTGCAATGCACTCGCCAAGCGTGCCGCGCGTGACTTCTGATTTCACACAGGATGTCTCGCCCACAATCGCGCCCGTCGGCGGATGGAGGTTGGGTAAGCCCCAGATGACGGCGATCGCGTAGACCAACACCAGGCCGATGACGAAGTTCATGGCCGGCCCGGCGGCGAGGACCGAGACCCGCTTCCATGTCTTCTGCTTGTACATCGCGTAGGGCTGCTCGTCGGGAGTGAGTTCCTCGACCGACGTCATTCCCGCGATATCGCAGAATCCGCCCAGCGGAACTGCCTTGATTCCGTACTCCGTGTGGCCCAGCTTGTTCGGCCTGATGGTGGACCACAGTGTGGGGCCGAAGCCGACGAAGTAGCGGCGCACCTTCATCCCGGTGGCCCGCGCCACCCACATGTGGCCGCATTCGTGCAGCGCTACTGACAGCAGGATGGCGAGTGCAAAGAGCACGATGCCGATCGCGAACATCATGTGATGGCCATTCCCTATCTACTACGTCTGCCTGGTTCTATCTTGTTCAAACCTGTATTGAACTGCGGATTCATCCTCGACTGCACGCCGGGCGCGGGCACGAGCCCAATCCTGCGCCTCGAGTACATCCTCCACGGTAGCTGGTTCGGCCGACCACTGGTCGGCAGCGCGCAGCACGGAAGCGATGGTTCGCACGATCGCGGGGAACGGGATACGCCCTGCGAGAAACGCCGATGCCGCCTCCTCGTTGGCGGCGTTGTACACCGCGGTCAAACATCCGCCGCCCCGACCAGCCTCACGGGCCAGGTCGACGGCCGGGAAGACCTCGTTGTCCAACGGCTCGAACACCCAGCTCGCGGCGGTACCGAAATCACAGGGCAGCGCGGCGCCGGCGACCCGGGAAGGCCAGCCCAGCGCCAGCGCGATCGGAAGCTTCATGTCCGGCGGGCTGGCCTGTGCCAGGGTCGAGCCGTCGGTGAACGTCACCATCGAGTGCACTATCGACTGGGGATGCACGACAACATCGATGCATTCATAGTCGACGCCGAACAGTAGGTGGGTCTCGATGAGCTCAAGACCCTTGTTGACCAGGGATGCCGAGTTCAGCGTGTTCATCGGCCCCATCGACCAGGTGGGATGCGCGCCTGCCTGATCAGGTGTGACATGCTCCAGCTGCGCGGCGGTCCAGCCCCGAAACGGACCTCCCGACGCAGTGAGAACCAGCTTGGCTACCTCATCGGCGGCCCCACCACGCAAGCACTGAGCCAGCGCGGAGTGCTCGGAGTCAACCGGCACGATTTGCCCCGGCGCCGCCGCTTTGAGTACCAGCGGCCCACCCGCGACCAAGGATTCCTTGTTGGCCAGCGCCAGCCGGGCACCGGTAGCCAGCGCCGCCAAGGTGGGCTTCAGACCGAGCGAACCCACCAACCCGTTGAGCACCACGTCGACACCGACGGTCTCCGCGGTGTCCTCGATCAGGCGGGTGACAGCCTGCGATCCCGAATAAGTGACATCACCGATCGCACTGGCCGCGGCGGGGTCAGCGACCGCGATGTTCGTCACGCCGGTTTGCCGACGCTGCCGGGCCAACAGATCAGGGTTGCCTCCCCCGGCAGCAAGCCCGACGACCTCGAAGCGCTCGGGATTGGCGGCGATGACGTCGAGCGCCTGCGTGCCGATAGAGCCCGTGCTGCCCAGGATCAACACCCGCAGCCGCCCGCCGGATTCAGTCACGTGTCCATTGTGCCGCTGCCGGGCAGCCAAACAACCCATCCACGCCACGAACTGCTCCGAATAGCAGTTGTAAGTGTCCAGTAGGACAGCAACGACACAGTGGCCGTACCTCCGGCCGCTGCGCTGAAAGGAAATCCTTGATATGACGGTCAACGGAAAAGCATTGGCGGGAGCCGGGTTCGCGATGGCCGCCGCAATAGGCTTGTCTTTGGGAACCGCGACCACGGCTAGTGCCGAACTGGTCGGTCCGGGCTGCACGGCCTATGCCGAGCAGGTTCCCGAGGGGCCGGGCTCGGTGCAGGCGATGGCAAGCCAACCGGTTGCCGTCGCGGCCTCCAACAACCCGTTGCTCACCACGCTTACCAAAGCTCTTTCGGGGCAACTCAATCCGGAAGTGAATCTGGTCGACACCCTCAACGGCGGTCAATTCACCGTTTTCGCACCGACCGACCAGGCGTTCGCCAAGATCGACGCGGCGACCATCGAGCAGCTCAAGACCGACACCCCGCTGCTGACCAGCATCCTGACCTATCACGTGGTGCCGGGACAGGCCAGCCCGGCAGCGGTCGTCGGTGAGCACACCACGGTGCAGGGCGCCGATGTTGTCGTCACCGACAACCCAGGCGGGCTTCATGTCAACGACGCCGCGGTGGTCTGTGGCGGCGTGCAGAC
>CAZCHU010000072.1:14157-16088 GCA_964498215.1 uncultured Mycobacterium sp.
ATCACTGTCATGCCTGCCGTGTTGTGGTTCCGTCGCGATCTGCGGTTGTCGGACTTACCCGCCCTATTGGCCGCCGCCGACATCGACGGTGACGTACTGGCCTGCTATGTGCTGGACCCACGATTGGCGGACTCAGCGGGCACACGTCGATTGCAGTACCTCTACGACGCCCTGCGCGAGCTACGCGACGCTCTCCAGGGACGCCTGATGGTCACCAAGGGTCACCCCACGACCCAGGTGCCGTTGCTGGCAAGGGCAGTTCAAGCGACGGCGGTATATGTGTCGCAGGACTATTCGCCTTTCGGACGGCGCCGCGACGAGCAGGTGGCCGGCGCGCTCGGCGACATCGCTCTGGTCCCGATGGGGTCCCCGTATTTGGTTTCCCCCGGCCAGGTCAGGAAAGGCGACGGCACCTCGTACAAAGTGTTCACGCCGTTCTTCGAGGCGTGGCGCTCACACGGCTGGCGGCCGCCTACCGACTCTGGGCCGGATTCAGCACGCTGGATCGATCCGGCCGATGTACCCGGGTGCCCCGGAGTCGTCGACATTCCCGACACCGGAATGACACTGGAATTGCCCGCCGGCGAGCAGTCGGCCCGGCGCCAGTGGGAACAGTTCACCCGCACCGGCCTTGAGGACTACGAAGACAAACGCAACCGCCCGGACCTCGACGGCACGAGCCGGATGTCGGCGCACCTGAAGTTCGGGACCATCCATCCTCGCACCTTGGCAGCGGACCTCGGGCCAGAGAACGGGGCCCAGGCATACCTGCGGGAGCTGGCGTTTCGCGACTTCTACGCCGCGGTGCTCCACGAGTGGCCGCAAAGCGCTTGGCAGAACTGGAATTCCGCATTCGACCGTATCCAAATCGATGAGGGAAGGGACGCCGAGCGGCTATTCGAGGCCTGGAAAGCAGGCCGAACCGGCTATCCGATCGTCGACGCCGGCATGCGACAACTGGCCGAGACCGGATTCATGCACAACCGGGTCCGCATGATCGTCGCGTCGTTCCTGGTCAAGGATCTGCATCTGCCGTGGCAGTGGGGCGCTCGCTGGTTTCTCGACCAACTGGTCGACGGCGATATGGCCAGCAACCAGCACGGGTGGCAGTGGGCGGCTGGGTCTGGTACCGACGCCGCGCCGTACTTCCGCGTGTTCAACCCGACCACTCAGGGCTCAAAGTTCGATCCCACAGGCAGGTATGTGCGTCGGTGGGTGCACGAGCTGGCCGACCTGGACGACGCGGTCGACGTGCACAAACTCCGCGCCGGCACCGAAGACTGGCCCGACGACTATCCGCTCCCGATCGTCGACCACGCCCAGGAACGGAGGGAGTCGCTACGCAGGTACGGGGCACTAAAGCGATGAGCGCTGTTTTCCTGCGGCTCTACGGCCACCGGTAGTAGAGCTGTGTCAGAATAGCGGCAACCAAGCCGCCGATCGTGAGGAGCAGCCGTGGCAAGCACCGAGGTGGAACGGCACACCGGCGTCGACGTCGAGGACGTGCCGTCCGCGGAGTGGGGCTGGTCGAAAGAGAACCCCCGCATCAAGCGGATCGGCGGTTTGCTGGCGGCGGGTTTCTTGCTGCTGATGATGCACGGCAACCATGTCGGACACGTCGAGGACTGGTTCCTCATCGGTTTCGCGGTGCTCGTCGTCGGGGTGGTCGCACGCAGCTGGTACGTCGAGCGCAATGCCGACACACGGTAGGTTCCGCTAGGTCGCGTGGGCCTGCGGCAAGGCTGTCTTAACCGGAGTGAGGTCATCGGGCAGGCCCGCTGCCCGTCGAATCTCGACGAATGCTTCGACAAGCGCGTCGGTTGCCTCGTGCGGATCAGCCAGGGTGCGGTCGTCAGTGAGCACCGCGATCGAGAACTGGTCGACGTAGCTCCACACCGTGATGTTCATTCCGCTGCCGGCAACGAGCGTGC
>CAZCHU010000073.1:0-15871 GCA_964498215.1 uncultured Mycobacterium sp.
TCCCAAATGGCTACGGCCCCCAGATAAGGAGGTCTTCCATTCCGTTGTTCATCGTCACGGTGGTCGGTGCGGGGCCGGTGACATCGAAGTAGATCTTGCCGGTTGATTCTTGACCTTCGGCGATGGTGGCTCCGCTGATCCCGTCCGGGCTGGCGACTTCCCACAGAACCCGATACGCGGCTTCGTAAGGTGCGACAGCGTTGAACTGCGATATGCCGGGGGTGACGCTGCCCCGGTCGGCTTTGACCGTGGCCGTGGCTTCCCAGACCTGGCCGGCTACCGGGTAGCCGGGCATAACGGCCGCGCTGGGTTTGAGGTCACTGACCCGCCAGCTCAGCACCACTTGGCCAACGGAGTCGGTCATCGTCAATTCGCTACCGAGCTTGCCCGCGATGGGATAGGCCGACGCAACCGGTGCGCCGATGACACCGATCACCGCCATGACCAAGGTTGCTACGGCAGTCTTTATCATCGTTGTTGTCTTCACTGCTGCTCCCTCACTACTCGTTTCCACGACGATGCGACTCGCCGCCAGCCAATAGCCGAACTTCAATTTTCCCCGATCCCCTCCAACGACACCAGGGGAATTCGGCATTAGTCAGAGGTTCCCTGCGCGCAGCCGTTGCGCTACCGTCGAGTCCGTCAACCACACGGGAGCGCGTACCAACGCGCTGAGAGGACGGGTAGGCCCGTCGACCGTACGAACCTGACCGGGTAATGCCGGCGTAGGGAGAAGCACACGATGACCCACGTCCACGTAGGCCCGATCACGGGCAGCGCCAAGATCTACCGCGAAGTAGACGGGTTGCGGGTGCCGTTTCGCCGGGTGAACCTCACCAACGGCGAGCACCTGGACCTGTACGACACGTCGGGTCCCTACACCGACCACGACGCCACCATCGATCTGACCGCAGGTCTGCGGCCCCGCCGGGTCATCCGTGACCACGGTACCCAACTGCAGCGCGCCCGGGCCGGTGAGATCACCACCGAGATGGCGTTCATCGCCGAACGGGAGGGAATGCCCGCCGAACTGGTGCGTGATGAGGTCGCGGCCGGTCGCGCAGTCATCCCCGCCAACCACAATCATCCCGAGGCCGAGCCGATGATCATCGGGAAAGCCTTTTCGGTGAAGGTCAATGCCAACATCGGCAATTCGGCGGTGACCTCCTCCATCGACGAAGAGGTCGACAAGATGGTGTGGGCCACCCGTTGGGGAGCCGACACCATCATGGACCTGTCCACCGGCCGCGACATCCACATGACCCGCGAGTGGATCCTGCGCAATTCACCCGTGCCCGTCGGAACCGTTCCGATCTACCAGGCCCTGGAGAAGACCAACGGCGATCCGGCCGCACTGACGTGGGAAATCTACCGCGACACCGTGATCGAGCAGTGTGAGCAGGGCGTGGACTATATGACGGTGCATGCGGGTGTACTGCGCAGCCATATCCCGTTGACCGTCCACCGGGTCACCGGGATCGTCTCGCGGGGTGGCTCGATCATGGCCGCCTGGTGCCTGGCCCATCAGCAGGAGTCGTTCCTGTACACGAACTTTGCAGAACTCTGCGACATCCTGCAGCGCTACGACGTGACGTTCTCCCTCGGCGACGGGCTGCGACCGGGCTCGATCGCCGACGCCAACGACGCCGCCCAGTTCGCGGAGTTGCACACGCTCGGAGAACTGACCAAGACCGCTAAATCCCATGGTGTGCAGGTGATGATCGAGGGGCCGGGTCATGTTCCCCTGCACAAGATCGTCGAAAACGTCCGGCTCGAAGAGGAGCTCTGCGATGAGGCTCCCTTCTACACCCTGGGACCGCTGGCCACCGACATAGCACCCGCCTATGACCACATCACCTCGGCCATCGGAGCGGCGGTCATCGCGCAGGCCGGCACCGCGATGCTGTGTTACGTCACACCCAAGGAGCACCTCGGTCTGCCGAATCGACAGGACGTCAAAGACGGGGTGATCGCCTACAAGATCGCTGCCCACGCCGCAGACCTCGCCAAGGGGCATCCCCGCGCGCAGCAACGCGACGACGCGTTGTCCAAGGCGCGCTTTGAGTTTCGCTGGGACGACCAATTCAATCTGTCCCTGGATCCCGATACCGCGCGCGAGTTCCACGATGAAACCCTGCCTGCCGAACCAGCCAAGACGGCGCACTTTTGTTCCATGTGCGGGCCCAAGTTCTGCTCGATGCGCATTACCCACGACATTCGGAAGGCCTACGAACTACCGTTAGTGACACCGTGACCTTTCTGCCACTCACGCCACCGGGGCAGGCCCCGCTTCGGGTAATGACCATCGCCGGCTCGGATTCCGGCGGTGGAGCCGGAATACAGGCCGACATGCGCACCTTCGCCATGCTCGGTATCCACGGCCTGGTTGCCGTCACCGCGGTGACGGTGCAGAACTCGCTGGGCGTCAAGGGTTTCCATGAGATCCCACTCGACGTGATCGCCGGGCAGATCGAGGCGGTCGCCTCCGACATCGGCTTGCAGGCCGCCAAGACCGGCATGCTCGCCTCGTCAGACATCATCGACACCGTTGCCGATGCCTGGGTCGAGTGCCGCGCAGACGGTGCACCACTCGTCGTCGATCCGGTGTGCGCCTCCATGCATGGCGACCCACTGCTGCACCCGAGTGCGCTGAACTCGATGCGGGAGAGACTTTTCCCGTTGGCCACGCTGGTGACACCCAACCTCGACGAGGTCCGGCTGCTCACCGGAACCGAGGTCGTCGACGCCGCCACCCAGCGCACAGCCGCCCGGCAACTGCACGCCCTCGGCCCTCAGTGGGCGCTTGTCAAAGGTGGGCACCTGCGATCCTCCGCGCACAGTCCGGACCTGTTATTCGACGGCCGAGACTTTCACGAGTTCGATTCCCTCCGTATCGACACAGTTCACGATCACGGAGCCGGCGACACCTTGGCCGCCGCAACTGCCAGCGCCCTTGCGCACGGTTACTCCGTGCCCGATGCTGTCGCGTTCGGAAAGCGCTGGGTGACCGAATGCCTGCGCTCCGCCTACCCGTTGGGTCACGGCCACGGCCCGGTTTCTGCACTCTTTCGGCTCGGCTGATGGACCAGATCGCCGGCATCCTGCACGAGCCCCAGGGCACTCCGGCCGGGGCGGTGGCCCTCACGCACGGAGCCGGAGGTAGCCGGGATTCACCGATGCTCGTCGCGGTCTGCGAAGAATGGGCGCGCCGCGGCTGGCTCGCGGTCCGCTACAACCTGCCATACCGGCGGCGCCGCCCCAAGGGTCCGCCCTCAGGCTCGCAGGCCGCCGACCGGGCCGGCATCCTGGAGGCCGTGGCCACCGTCCGCCAGCTAGTAGGCGGGCAACCGGTGCTGGCCGGCGGCCACTCCTACGGCGGGCGGCTCACCTCGATGGCCGTCGCCGACGACGGGCTCGACCTCGACGTACTCACCCTGTTCTCCTACCCGCTGCATCCGCCCGGAAAGCCGGAGCGCGCCCGCATCGAGCACCTGCCGCGCATCACCGTGCCCACCGTCTTCACCCACGGGACCGCCGACCCGTTCGGCACGATCGAAGAGATCCGCGGCGCGGCCGACATGATCCCCGCCGCGACTGAGATGGTCGAGGTTCATGGCGCTCGCCACGACCTCGCTTCCAAGAAACTCGACGTCCCCGCGCTCGCTGTCGACGCGGCGCTGCGGCTGCTCTGCTGAGCACTGACTCGGGTACCGTCTTCACCATGACTTCGGAGCACTACGACGCGGTCATCGTCGGGGCCGGGTTTGCCGGTATCGGCGCCGCGATCCAGCTCAAGCGGATGGGTTACGAGAACTTCGTGATCCTGGACCGAGAGGACGATCTCGGCGGAACGTGGCACGTCAACCACTATCCGGGGCTGGCCGTCGACGTTCCCACCACAACCTATTCGTACTTCTTCGAGCCGAATCCGAACTGGTCGCGACTTTTCTCCACCGGCACGGAGATCAAGCAGTACGCAGACCACGTCGCCGACAAGTACGACGTGCGCCGCCACATGCGTTTCGGGACGACCGTCGAGGGCGCACGCTGGGACGAGGATGCCAAACAGTGGCGGATCACACTGGGCGATGGGCAGTCCATCGACACTCGGTACCTCATCGGCGCCACCGGCTTCCTCTCCCAACCGCACGTCCCCGACATACCCGGCATTACCGGATTCGACGGGCGGATCATCCACACCACCGCGTGGGACGACTCCTACGACCCGACCGGTGATCGAGTCGGCATCATCGGCACCGGCGCCACCGCCGTACAGCTCATCCCCGAGTTGGCCAAACAGGCGGCCGAGCTAACCGTCTACCAACGGACACCGATCTGGGTCGTACCCAAGGTCGACTTCCACTTCTCCCAACGCGCTAAGCGCATATTCGCGCGAATCCCTTTGACCCAGAGGGCTATTCGGGCAATAACGGACACCATCTACGAGTTGATGGTGTCGGCGGGGGTGCTCCATTACCGAAAGTTCCGGGGGCGATTCAACATCTCGGCCGGTGATCTCGCCAAGATTCAACGCCGCGCGTCGATCGCGGACAAGGAACTTCGGGACAGGCTCACGCCCGACTATGACTTCGGATGCAAACGGCCCACCTTTTCCAACAGCTACTACCGTACGTTCACCGAGCCCCACGTCCATCTTCAGGACACCGGGATCGCAGCGGTCGAGTCCGATGGCATCGTCGCCAACGACGGAACCAAAGCCGTCCTCGACACCTTGGTGCTGGCGACCGGCTTCGACATCTGGGAGGCCAACTTTCCTGCCTTCGAGATAATCGGACGAAAAGGCCGCAACCTCGGGAAATGGTGGCGAGAAACACGCTTCCAGGCCTATCAAGGCGTATCGATGCCCTTCTTCCCCAACTACCTGTCGCTGGCCAGTCCCTACGGGTTCCTCGGGTTGAACTTCTTCAACAACATGGAATATCAAATGCGGCACATGGATCGCCTCTTCGGCGAGTTGAAGCGCCGCGGTGCAACGACCTTCGAGATCACCGAGGAGGCCAACACCCGCTACCTGGACCGCATGACCGAACTGCTCGGTGACTCACTGTTCACAAACGGTGATTGCGCATCGTCCCGGTCGTACTACTTCAACCCCAGCGGTGAGGCCACTTTGCTACGGCCCATGCCCAGACGTACCGCGATCCGGGACGCCTCCACCTTCCCCGTGACCGACTACCACTTCGACTAGGAGTACCGTGCCGAAAGACGATTCACGTGCCGCCACCGTCGCTGGGCTTGCGCTGGCTGGAGCCGGGTTGGCGCATTTCGTTGTCCCGCAACTGTTTGAGGGGCCTACCAAAGCGGCATTTCCCGACAATACCCGTCAGCATGTCTATGCCGACGGCGGTATCGAGACGGCTGTCGGGCTTGGGCTGGCCGCGAAAAAGACCCGTAAACTGGCCGTCCTCGGCCTCATCGGCTACGTGCTCTACCTGGTCGGCAACGTGATTCGCCCCCGGTAGCAGCGTTTCGCCCCGTGACTTCGTCGGCCGGGCCGGAGCTTCACCGCCGGCTAGGCATGTTCGACACGGTAGCCATCGGCCTGGGCTCCATGATCGGAGCCGGCATCTTCGTCGCGCTGGCACCTGCCGCCGCCGCTGCCGGGACCGGTCTGCTGATCGGGCTGGCGATCGCCGCCGCCGTCGCGTACTGCAACGCGAGGTCCTCGGCCCGGTTGGCGGCGCGCTACCCGGAGTCCGGCGGCACCTACGTGTACGGCCGTGAACGTCTTGGCGCATTCTGGGGCCACACCGCGGGTTGGAGTTTCGTCGTCGGCAAGACTGCCTCCTGCGCGGCGATGGCACTCACTGTGGGGTACTACATGTGGCCGGTGCACGCGCCCGCGGTGGCGGTGGGCTCGGTGGTTGCTCTAACAGCCTTCGGCTACGCGGGGATACAAAGGTCGGCCCTGCTCACCCGTGTCATCGTCGCTCTGGTGCTGGCAGTGCTCGCGATGGTGGTCGTCGTCGTTCTCGGGTTCGGTGACCTCGACCGATCCAGGTTGGTGCTCGACGATGTCAGCGGCACAGGGGTACTACAGGCCGCGGGTCTACTGTTCTTCGCTTTCGCCGGCTACGCGCGCATCGCCACCCTCGGTGAGGAGGTCCGGGATCCCGCGAGAACGATTCCCCGCGCCATCCCCCTGGCGCTGGGTATCGCTCTACTCGTCTATGCGCTGGTAGCCCTGGCGGTACTCGCGGAATTGGGCAGCTCCGGGCTGGCCGCCTCGAAGGCTCCGCTGTCCGATGCGGTTCACGGAGCCGGCTTCCCGGCACTGGTTCCGGTCGTCAACGTCGGTGCCGCCGTCGGAGCGCTAGGTGCCCTGCTGGCCCTCCTGCTGGGTGTTTCACGGACCGTGCTCGCCATGGCCCGTGATCACCACCTACCCCGTATATTGGCCGCGGTACACCCGCACCACCAAACTCCACACCGTGCGGAGCTGGCCGTCGGGCTCACGGTTGCGCTGCTGGCGGCTGTGGTCGATCTCCGTACCGCGATTGGCTTCTCGTCATTCGCTGTGCTGCTCTACTACGCGATCGCCAACGCGGCGGCCATCACTGTTGGTGACCGTGTGATGCCCGCATTGGGCCTGGCCGGGTGCCTGATCCTGGCTGGCGCGCTGCCCGTGACCGCCGTGCTCGCGGGGACGGCGATCGTCCTGATCGGCATGGGAACCTACACGGTGCAGGCCCGATTTAGAGGCTGAACTCGTCGAACCTGACCGCTCCAGCAGCCGGGTCGTCCATGTCGACGTACCAGCTCGTGACCATGCCGGTGCCGGTCTGGAGGGCCTGGAACACGACGAAATCGTCATCGGCGATGAATGGGAGTTCCCGGCCCGCAGCGTCACGGAGCGGCGCGATGGAGGGTATGACCGGTTCAAGGCCCCCGGGGTTGCCTTGGGGGAGATAGTTATCGGCGTTCCACGGGGCCGGCGGAATCGGCCGGCTCTCACCTGACAGCGTGTCAAAGGCGCCGTAGCTGTTACCCGTGTTGGACGCCTCGAGATAGTTCACACCATTGTCGGATACGAATCGGTTCCAGAGGTGATTGTGGCCGCTGTAGACGAGATCGACACCGGCGTCCTCGAATAGCGGCAGCACGTCGCGCAGCAGGATGTCCTCGGCTGCCGGGTATTCGTAGCGGATCCCGACGACGGTACCGTCGTCGTCGAGTTCCTCGATCCGATCAGGATCGACGAATGGCGGCATCGCGTTGCCGCCTAGGCTCTGTGAGCTCTCGTGCAGCAAGACAACCGTGTGTTCGGCCTCGCGGAATTCGGCCGAGTTCAACTCGTCAACCAGCCAGTCGCGCTGCTCGGAGCCGACGGAAAGATCTTCGACGATGAACTCCCCAAAGCCTTGGGCCAGCGGGTCGGTAAGGACTGTACGGGCCTCCTGGTAGCGACTGACGTCGCTGCGGGCGGCGGGATCCGGGTTGGCCTGCTCGGCGCGGTAGATGCGCGTGGCGAACAGCGCCACCAAACGTAGGCCTCCGACAGTGGTGGCGTAGTAACGTTCGCCGCCGGCATCAGACTCGGGCAACGAGAAGATCTCCTCGTAGGTCGTGGTGGAGAACGAATTATCCTCTATCCATTGAGCTTTCACCGCCGGGTCATCGGTCGGGTTCACGGCAGCGGACACCTTCAGATATTCGGCTTCGGCCACCGGACGGGGCACGGCATTCTGGTATGAATCGCTGAGCGAGGAGTGACCGTCGATCCGGCCTTGCACCTCGTGGTTGCCGATCGCCGGGTAGAGGGGAGCGTTCTGGATGATCTCGCCGCCGCGGTACACATTGCCGTCGCTGGCTTGCCGCCCACCGTTGCCCTGAAGCGTGGGAAAGAACGCCGATCCGCGCTGATCGTCAAACCAGTCCGAGGCTCGATCGGCGACGTTGACCAGGTCCCCGGGCATGAACACAGCGTCGATCGGACCCAGCTCGTCAGTGATCGTGCGGGCGGCGAGTTCGAGGTTGGCCGGCGTATTGATCTGCAGCTGAAGATCGGAGGTCAGCAAGATCACCGCAGGTTCGCCGGGCTCGAGCGCACCGCGCAGACTGAAGGTGCCCGAGCCCGCCAACTGATCGCCGCGCGTGCTGACAACGCGGTACGGCAGGCGGTCGGCACCTTGAACGGCTACGACAGCGTGGTGTCGGAAGACTTGGCGCGCCGCAATGCCTGCCGCCGGCTTGGCCTCGGCGGGCAACTGCGACCCCGAATCCTCGGCGACCCGCGAGAGTTGCACCGATTCGGCGGTGAATACTTCGACACCGGGGGCGCCGTTTCGCCTGACCGCCTCCTGCAGATCCGTCTCGGACATCGCGGGGACCGCCCCGCCGACAAGCACGTAATGGGAATCGCCCGCGAACTCGGTGAACCACGCCACCTCGACCGAGTTACGTTCGGGCATCTGGAGAAAGGGGTCGGTGAGCAATCGGAGCGAACCGACCGGCTCCGTCGACGCCGGCGGCATCGGCGTGTCCTGACCGCACGCCTGGCTGACACCCAGCATGAGCAGCACGGCCGACAAGGTTGCAGCCCAGCGGTTCACCGACACGACCATTTTTCAGTGGATCACCGGCATGCGGCTGCTGGGGTTCAACAGTGCGGCTTAGTCGTTCATGACTCGGTCAGCTGATGCCGGGTGCGGTCCTCTCGGACCGGAATCCCGTCGCGGCCCTCCTGGCTCTGTGCATACAGGCCCACCGCATAGGCCACCCCACCACCAAGAATGTCCATGGCCGTCCGATCGATGTTGTCGAGTGTGTCCGCGTCCGTGTGGTAATTGGGGTCGAACGGTTCGCCAGCCGTACCGCCCCACAACTCGGCCTGCTGTACCGACTTCTCCTGGTCGCCACCGGCGAACAGGCCGCCCGCGGGAACCCCCGATTTCGTGAAAGCGTCATAGTCCGACCTGCCGTCGAACGAGGTGTCCTGGGCGGGCTTGCCTTCCCGGTCCAGGTAGTCCACTAGTGTCCGCTCGATTCCCGCCGAACCCTCCGGGACACGGGGAACCCCCTGCCGCACATCAAGCTTGGTCGACTGGTCGCCGTCATAGGTGAAGTAGCCGGGATTGGGAGAGGCGACCATGTCGAAATTGAGATACAACGCAATATCCCGGAGTGCGTCAACGTCCAGCGACTCGACGTAGTTCTGCGAGCCGAGTAGTCCCACTTCCTCGGCCCCCCAGAACCCGAAGCGGACAGCGTTGCGGATCGGGGGCGCACTTCCCAGCTGCAGCGCGGTTTCCAGGACAGCTGAGACGCCGGAGCCGTTGTCGTTGATGCCGGGCCCCTCGGCCACGCTGTCGAGATGGGCGCCGACCATGACGACGTCCGTCGTCGAGCCCGTCGTAGTCTGCGCGATGACATTGCGGGTCTTCTCAACGCGGACACCGGCATTGAGTTTGATCGTCACTGGAGCGCCCTGCTGGCCGCGCAACTGCGCGCCGGCCGCTTTGGTGACGCTGATGACCGGTATCTTCACCTCGGTGCCGCGCCCCAGCGTGCCACCCATCTCGTCGCCGTCCTCGTTGTTGGCGACGATCAGCGCCGCCGCGCCGCGCTCGGCGGCCACGGTCTGCTTCTGACCGAAGGGGCATGATCCGCGATCGACCAACACGACCGCGCCGTCCACCGGCAGTCCGTCGTAGTCACTGGCGGTGCACCCCGGCGTATCCTCGGCCCGGGCCGGCACCAGGGGCGCGGCTACAACGCCGGCACCATTGGGCCCCTGGGACTCAGTCCCGATCGTGTAGTTCAGCGGTCTGGCGGTCACCGTTTCACCCGCAACAGTCAATGAAGGTTCATCAGCCCAGGGCAGACGAACCTCGAACTCCGGAGTTTCGACGTCGAACCCCGCGTCGCGCAGGGCGTTGGCGACGTAGTCCACGCTGGCCCGATATCCCGGGGTGCCGAGTGCGCGGTTGCCGCCATGGGCGTCGGCGATCTCCTGCAACTTGGCGAGGTGGGCCATCGTGGCGTCGAGGGTGACCTGCTGACGAAGCGTGTCGGCGAACTCGCCTGCAGCAGCCGGGTCCCCCTGCGATGGCGTCGGCTCCGTGCGGGTCGAGAGACCACATCCACTCAAGCCGAGCACCAACGCAGCCGTCATCACCGCAGCACCCGAGACCATGGGCGCCGTCCGTCGTGTCCGTGTCACGTGACCACGTTAGCGCGAGTCCAGATAGTCACAGACGGCGTCAGCTGCCACCTGTGGTTGCTCGATCTGCAGAAAGTGTCCGGCTGCCGGCATGCTCAGCATCCGGCTACCGGGCGGCAGCACCGCGGTGATCTGGTCGGCGTACCGGGCCAACATCGCGCCATCCTGGAGGCCCTGCAGGTGCAGGATCGGCGCCCGTGGCAGCTCGAAGCGCCACCGATTCAGCTCGGCGTACCGCGGCGCCGGGCGCGTCGGACGAACGAGTGCGCGGTAGTACGCCACCGCCGCCCGGCGATGAGCCGAGCTCGGGAGGGCCGCCAGAGCTTCCTCCAACTCGACATCTATCGGATATCCGGGCGGCCCCCAGTCGCGCCACAGCCTCGGAATGATCCGCGGCAGTAGCCGCTCGGGCAGGCCGGGGAGCTGGAAAAACAGAATGTACCAACTATTACGCAGTTGACGCGGCATCATCCGCAGCTGACGACCGATGGGGCCACGGGTGCGATTGATCGCACCCACCGGCGGCACCGCCATCGAGATATGTTCGGCGAAAGGAGAGTCCGGATACGCCGCGATCGCGGCGGTCGTGAAAGCGCCCCAGTCGTGGCCGATCAGCACAGCATCCGCGGGCGCCCCGAGTTCCCGGTACACAGCCAGTGCGTCGTACATGAGCGCACCAATGTGATAGTCGCCGTCGGCCGCGGGCCCGGTCGGCGCATATCCCCGCGAAAACGGGGCGACCACCCGCATACCGCGATCGGCCAGGATCGCCGCCATGTTTCGCCAGCCCCACGCGCTGTCGGGGAAGCCGTGCAGGCACAGCACGAGCCGACCACCGGAGGGACCCCAAGCCAGGGCCGCGACGTCCAGGTGTGGCAGCTTCAGGACCAGGGTTTCAGGCATCACAGCTGCGGGCTTGAGGCTTGCGCCCAGAACCGTTTCGGGATGCGGCCGGCCTGGCGGGCCAGGTATCCGCCCCGGACTGCGGCTGCCATCGCCGCTGCCATCATCGCCGGGTCTGCCGCGCGGGTGACCGCGCTGGCCAGCAGCACGGCGTCGCAGCCCAGCTCCATCGCCAGCGCGGCATCACTGGCGGTGCCGATCCCTGCGTCGAGGATGACCGGCACGGTGACCTGTTCGACGATCATCTCGATATTGTGCGGGTTGGCGATGCCCAGGCCGGTTCCGATCGGCGACCCGAGCGGCATGACCGCCGCGCATCCGGCGGCTTCCAATCGGCGGGCCAGAACCGGATCATCGTTGGTGTACGGCAGCACGACGAACCCGTCGTCGACCAGTCGCTCTGCCGCCCTGACCAATTCGATCGCATCGGGTAGCAGTGTTCGTTCGTCGGCGATGACCTCCAGCTTGACCCAGTTGGTCTGCAGGGCCTCGCGGGCCAACTGGGCCGTCATCACCGCTTCGGCCGCCCCGCGGCAGCCGGCTGTGTTCGGCAGCGGCGTGATACCGATCCGGGCCAGCAGCTCGAGCACTCCGGTGCCTCCCTCGGCATCGACCCGACGCATCGCGACGGTGGTGAGCTCGGTCTCCGCGGCGATCAACGCCGCTTCCAGCACCGCGAGGTTGGCCGCTCCGCCGGTACCGAGGATCAACCGCGAGCCGAACTCCCGGCCCGCGATGCACAACTTGCTCGCGCCGGTGTGCGAAGCGACCTCAGCCACCTTGCACCGCCGTCACCACTTCGACTCTCACACCGTCATGCAGCGCGGTGCACCACTGCGACCGCGGGATGACTGACCAGTCCAGCGCGACGGCGATCCCCTTACCCTCGAATCCGAGTTTCTCCAGTAGGTCGGCGACCGTCGTGCGCTCATCGACCTCCACTGCTTCGTCATTGACGATCACCCTCATCGGGCCATCGCCCCTTGCAGATCCTCGGTGTCGGGCAGCGGCGCCCCGCGAAGTTCCGCGACGATCGCCTCGGCGGTCCACGGGGCCAGCAGGAACCCCGAGCGTCCGTGGCCGGCAGCCACGAGTGTGCGCTCATCGAGTCTGCCGACAATCGGGAGGTTGTCGGTGGTCATCGGCCGCAAACCGGCGGCACACTCGGCAAACTCGTACTCACCCAGCGCGGGCAACACCGCACAGGCGTCATCGAGCAGTTCCCGCACGCCCGCCACCGCCGGGGCGGTGTCGCGGCCGTGTTCGTACTGCGTCGCACCCACCACCACACCGTCCGCCCGGGGGACCAGATACACCTGCCGACCGTGCACTCTCGCTCGAATCACATTCTGCGGTGGGGGCATACAACCTCGGCGCCAACGTAGCCGCAGCACCTCGCCCTTGACCGGACGGATGGGCAGCCCGGGCCATAGTGCGGGCGCATCGATTCCATTCGCGATGACGGTGGCGCCGGCATCTGCGGTATCGGCGAGCTCCCGCACCGGGGCCGCCCACTGGACACCGAGCCGTCCGCAGTGCGCGGCGAGCGCCTCGACGACCGCCCGATTATCCACCGCCAACTCACTATCAGCGAACAAACCATGCCGAATGTTCTGGGCAAGAAGGGGTTCCACTTCGCGGGCGGAGTTGGTCAGCGCGACCGGATGACCCTGAGCGGACAGCCATTCGCCTACGGTCTTCAGGTCTGCGACGTCGGCCCGGTCGACGGCGACCACCAGGGAACCGCGCGCAGTCACGACCTGTGCCGGCAGACCGTCCAAGAATCCCCGATGCCACATCTCGAGCGATGCCAATCCCAGCCGAAGTAGACGCTCTTCCCCAGGCCAGCCCTCGCTGTGAGGTGCCAGCATTCCGCCCGCCACCCATGACGCGCCCAGCTCACGCTGACCTGCCCCCGGGGCCTGGCCACCAGGGCGGTGCACCCGCACCGACAGACCCTCCTGAGCCGCGCGGCGTGCGACTGAAAGCCCGATGACGCCGCCACCGATGACAGCTAGATCTATTCCGGCCCGGCCCGTGCTCGGCATCGTCTGCCCCCTTCGGCTACCAGCCTACGTCGGCACCGGGATAGCGTTCGTGGCGTGAGTGACTCCCCAGCGCACGCCAGGCTGCGCGCCGCGAGGCTCTACCTGTGCACCGACGCTCGCCGCGAGCGCGCCGACCTCGCCGAGTTCGCCGACGCTGCCCTGGCCGGCGGCGTCGACATCATCCAACTCAGGGACAAGGGATCGCCCGGTGAGCAGCGATTCGGCCCTCTGGAGGCACGCGACGAACTGAACGCGCTCGAGGTCTTGCGCGATGCCGCCCACCGCTACGACGCACTGTTGGCCGTCAACGACCGCGCCGACATCGCGCTGGCCGCGCGGGCCGACGTGCTGCATCTCGGCCAAAACGATCTGCCGCTGCCGGTTGCCCGCGACATCGTCGGCGACACGATCCTGGGCCGCTCCACCCACAACGTCGAACAACTGAACGCCGCGGCGGCCCCGGGCCCGGGCAATCCGGACTATTTCTGTGTGGGACCGTGCTGGCCCACACCCACCAAGCCGGGGCGGCCGGCAGCGGGCCTCGACCTGGTCCGCGCTGCCCGCACCATCGAGGACAAGACCGGAAGCGACAAGCCCTGGTTCGCGATCGGCGGAATCGACACCGCCCGGGTGGCCGATGTCGTCGCCGCCGGTGCGCGGCGCATCGTCGTGGTCCGCGCGATCACCGCCGCTGACGATCCGAAGTCAGCAGCCGAGCAACTGCGGACACTGCTCAGCATTCCCCGCTGACCGCCAGCGGGATCGACGCGGCAACGCTGCGCAGCCGCTCCCAGCTCGCGGCGAAGCCCGGGTGCAGCGGCAAATCGGCGACCTCCTCCTCGACCACCCAGCGCAGTTCCGCGCTCTCGCGGTTGGGGACCGTGTCCAGCAGCGCCGTGGCATCGGCGATGACGGTGGTGTAGCTCCATCCGGCCACTTCGGAGGTGACCACGGCGGTACGCACCCTCAGCTGGTCGGCGGGCAACCCGGCCTCCTCGTGGGCTTCGCGCACCGCGGCCTGCTCAGGTGTCTCGTGGCTGTCGCGGGCACCACCGGGAAGGCCCCAGGTCCCGCCCTGATGGCTCCACTGCGCCCGATGCTGGAGCAGCACCGCCGCGGTTCCGTCCGGGCAACGCGCCCGCAGCAGCAGCCCCGCCGCGCCATGCCTGCCCCAATAGGCCGCTCCGTCGGCCGACACCACCCAGCCGTCACCATCCCCACGCACGTCTTCAGGATAGGGAACAGACACCGACACCGGGGAAGTCACAGCTGCCGAATCCAGACAGGTCGAGCGGGAAGCTCTTAGACTTCTTTTATAGAGTTGTTCCGCGATATGACGGCCGGAGAGACAGAAACCAAATGAGGTCCGCGCAAACGTGACTGTGGAGTTGGCGCATCCCTCGACCGAACCGCTTGCGTCCCGGTCCCCGACCAGGTCGGCGCATCCGCGTTGGTGGTTCTTGTGGACGACACCCGGCCGAATACTGAGCATCGGCTTCGTCCTGGCTGCGCTGGTGGTCGGCAGCGCCTTCGCGACCTCGACGACGATCAACGACCGCCAGGAAGCGCTGACCACTGTCCTCGACCACACCGAGCCGTTGGCTTTTGCCGCCGGCCAGCTTTACACCACCCTGTCTGTCGCCGACGCGGCCGCCGGTACAGCGTTCATCGCGGGCATCGAACCTCCCGAGGTGCGGAAACGCTATGAGCAGGCGATCACCGACGCCGCAGTCGCGGCGACCCGGGCCTCCAGCGGCCTGACTGATGAGCCACTGGTGCAGCTACTCGGCCAGATCAACGCCAGGCTGGCGGTGTACACCGGGCTGATCGAGACCGCGCGGACGAACAACCAAGCGGGCAACCCGGTCGGTTCCTCGTACCTGTCCGAAGCGTCGTCGCTGATGCAACAGCTCATCCTGCCGGATGCGCAGCGACTCTACGAGCAAACCTCGGCTCGAGTGGACGCAGAAACCACAGCCTCGACCCGCATCCCCACCCCGGTCATTCTGGTCGTGCTGTCAACGCTGCTCTTCGGGCTGTTCGCCAACCGCTGGATGGCTAAACGCACCCGAAGGCGGGTCAACATCGGATTCGTCGCCGGCGGGTTGGCGGTGCTGATCATGCTGATATGGGTGGGAACGGCGCTGATTATTTCAACCTTGGACAGCCGCAGCGCAAAGGACACCGCAGCCGAGTCACTCAAGACGGTGACTAACCTGGCCATCACCGCCCAACAGGCCCGTGCCGACGAAACCCTGTCCCTGATTCGCCGTGGCGACGAGAACCTACGCAAGCAGTCCTACTACCAGCGGATTCACCTGATGCGGCAACAATTGGCCCACTACCTCGCTCAAGATGACGCGATCGACAAGTCTGACCTCGCCGACGCAGACCAGCTACTCGAACGATGGCAGGCCGCCGACGACCGGATCACGGCCTATATCGCGGTCGGCAACTACCAGGCCGCCACCCAGGTCGCGCTCGGTGTCGGCGAGGACGACGCCACACCCGCCTTCAACAAGCTGGACGACGCGCTCTCCCAAGGCATCGAGCAGAGCCGCAGCCAGTTGCGCAGCGATATCGTCAACGCGCGTCGGGTGCTCTCTGGGGCGACCTTCGGGGCCGCGGCCCTCAGCGTCGTGGCAGCCATCGCCGTGGCGTTGGGGATTTGGCCGAGATTAAGCGAGTACCGGTGATGAGCGCTTGCGCGAAGAACAGAGGGTGCCGATGAGCGCTT
>CAZCHU010000074.1:0-15512 GCA_964498215.1 uncultured Mycobacterium sp.
TGAATTCCGCAAGCTCCTCAGCACTCTCGTCGGGCTGATCCGCAAGCTCCTCAGCACTCTCGTCGGGCTGATCCGCAAGCTCCTCAGCCACGGGGGACCTCCTTCCACGGCATCCCGGCGTCGGCGCGCAGGTCTCCGGGTAGTCCCAGGACCCGTTCGGCGAGGATGTTGCGCATCACTTCGGAGGTGCCCCCTTCGATGGTGTTGGCGCGGCTGCGCAGGAATCGCTGCTGGATCGGTCCGCGCCAGTCCCCGCCATCCCGGTCCGCACCTTGGCCGGGCACCGGGTAGCCGTCGTACAGAATTCCCTCGGGCCCCAACAGGTCCATACAGAACTCGTAGATGTGTTGGTTGAGTTCGGCGCCGACCAGCTTGCCGATCGACCCTTCCGGGCCGGGCCCGCCGACGGTTGCGGCCGCCCTGGACCGCTCGCTCGTGAGCCGTTGCGCCTCGGCGCGGAGCCACAGGAGGGTGAGGCGATCCCGCAGAACCGGTGTGTGCAGGTCTGGCCGTGACGCCCACAGCGCAACGGCGTCGCCGATGGTGCCGGCACCGCGTCGGCTGCCGCTGCCGCCGAGGGCGCTGCGTTCGTTCATCAAGGTCGTCATCGCGACCCGCCAGCCGTCGCCGACAGCACCGAGCCGGTACGCGTCCGGGATGCGTGCATCGGTGATGTAGACCTCGTTGAATTCGGCATGCCCGGTCAGCTGCCGCAACGGACGGGTCTCGACGCCCTCGGCATGCATATCGAGAACGAAGTACGTCAGCCCCCGATGTTTGGGCACGTTGGGGTCGGTTCGGGCCAGTAGCAGCCCCCACCGGGCGCGGTGCGCCAGGCTGGTCCACACCTTCTGTCCATTGACGATCCAGGTGTCGCCGTCAGCGACTGCCGAGGTCGCCAGGCCCGCCAGATCCGAACCTGCCCCCGGTTCGGAGAACAATTGGCACCAGATGTGCTCGGTGGTCGCCAGCGGCCGCAACAGTGCCTTACGGACATCGTCGGTCTGGGCGTGCTCACGCACCGTCGGGGCGGCCATGCCGTATCCCATCGGGTTGAGGGCCAACGGCACAGGTCCGCCCGCGTCCTGCAGGATGCGGTCAGCGACGGCCTGTAGTCCGCGGGAAACGCCGAGGCCGCCGAGGCCCTCGGGGAAGTGCACCCAAGACAACCCCGCGTCGAAGCAGGCCCCCAGGAACTGTGCAATGGGCACCGAACGCGGATCGTGTTCGGCGACCACGCGGTGCGCGGCCTCGGTCACTCGGCCGGTATCGGCAGCAGCGCTCATGGGGCCACAGTAGAGCGTGGCGGGTCAACGGATGGGCAACTCCGCGGTGCGCGGCGAACGGTCAGGCGGCGGGCAACGCGTGGTGCGCCACCGCAGCCCTGTGGCGCCGGTGAAGGAGGTATCTGAGCCAGCGAACATCAATTAACACGATGATCCTTACGCAGTCTTGGTAAGCAGGGGGAGTAGTTGCCGCCGCGCAACCATGGACTCGGCGAAATGATTGAGCGCTTCCGGAATCGATCCGCATGAGGTGACCTCAATGCCGCGGTCGAGAAGGGCCAATTCGACGGGACGGCTAGCAACCAACGACCAGTCCACGCCGGCGGCGGTGCAGGCGTCGTCAATGGTGAACAGCAGGGAAACGGCATCCCGGCTGAAGGAAGTCACACCGCTGAGGTCCAATACGAATGGCTTCTCGGCAAGGACGAAGCGGCGCGTGTGACGGATGGCGCGGTCGATGTTGGCGTTGTTGAGTGCGCCTTTGATGGTCACCACGGTGGCCAACTGGCGGCAGTGCGCCCGAATCTCGGCGCCGTCGCAGTCGAACGTCGGATTGCCGTACATTGCAGCCTCCCTCGATCAAGTGCCGACAGCCCCTTAAAGGGCGTTACAAAAGTGAAGGTAGTGAACCAATTTAAGGCCGTGGGGAGTAACTACTAATACTTCGCTAAGAACTGTATTTAGCTCCGCCAGCAAACTCGCCACAAACGTGACGTCACCCTTTGCGTCGGCGCCGAGACCCGGTGGGGGTCGGCCACGGGCTGTAATCAGCCAGCAGGGTCTGCTGCGGTGGACGGGCATCCTCGGCCACGTGCCGAAGGTTGATCCGGACGCGGTACCAGATCGAACTCGGGCCGCGCATACCGTCGACGAGCACGTCTGCGGGCTCCAGCGCCGCGGCCGCCGCCGGAAACTTCTCGCGCCATTGCTGCAACGCGGCCAGCGCCTCGTCCCTGGTCTTGGTCCGAGCGATCTCGATGAGCGGCATCGCAGACCTGCGAGCGCCCCGGGGCGCCTTTTCGGCCGGGCCCAATCGGTCGGCCAGGTCGAGCAGCGACTCCAGGCCACCCGCCGCGTCGTCCATCCCTTCCCACGGATCGCCGAGCTGCGCGAATCGTTCTGGCACGGTCGCGACGGTGAACGCCTCCGGTCGGCACTCGGCGACCTCATCCCAGAACAGCGGCGTGGACACCCGGGCATCCGGGGTGGCGCGCACCGAGTACGCGGACGCGACGGTGCGGTCCTTGGCGTTCTGGTTGAAGTCGACGAACACGCCGTGGCGCTCTTCCTTCCACCACCGCGCGGTCGCCCACTCCGGTGCCCGGCGCTCCACCTCGCGGGCCACCGCCTCGGCGGCCAGTCGGACGGACTTAAACGGCCAGCGGCGGTGTATACGTGCATAAATGTGAAACCCTCGCGAGCCCGAGGTCTTGGGCCAGGACACCAAGCCGTGGTCGGAGAGCACTTCACGGGCGGTGAACGCCACATCGATGATCTGCGGCCATCCCACACCGGGCATGGGATCGAGGTCGACTCGCAGCTCGTCGGGGTGGTCAAGATCGTCGGCCCGCACGGGGTGGGGGTTGAGGTCGACGCAGCCGAGATTCACCGCCCAGATCAGCCCGGCGGCGTCGTGCAGGACGGCTTCCTTCGCCGACGTGCCGGAGGCGTATTTGAGCTCGGCGACATCGACGAAGTCTGGACGCTTCGCCGGCGCGCGTTTCTGGAACACCGCTTCCTGGCCGATGCCTTTGACGAATCGCTTGAGGATCATCGGGCGGTCCCGCACACCGCGCAGGGCGCCCTCGGCCACCGCGCCGTAGTACTGCATCAGGTCCAGCTTGGTGACGCCGATATCGCCGAAAACGATTCTGTCCGGATGGGTAATGGGCACCCGCGCTCCGCCGACCGTGAGGAACTCGGGGGCGGGCACGCAACTTATCGTAGGGTCCGCAGAGCTGCCGTTGGCTAGCTGAGCGAGACCGCTGTCACATATTGTTGACGCATGTCCAAGCTCAACGATCTTCCGTTGCAGGTTGCCGCCAAGGTTCAGCAATCCGCCAACAAAATTTGGGAGCGTGGTTCGGCTGAGCTGCACTACGCCCGCAAGATGTTCGAGGCGGGTGCCCTCAAAGTGGAGGGGCCGCAGGATGTCGCCGCGTTCGTCGCCGACATGCGGCGCTGGGGTGAGATCGGCATGATCCCCGCCCTCAGTGCCCGCCGGTACCCCAATCGCGCGGCCGTCGTCGACGAAGAGGGCGAGATGACGTTCCGGGAGCTCGATGACGCGTCCAATGCGGTCGCCAACGCGCTGCTTACCAAAGGAATCATCGGCGGCGACGGGGTCGCCATCCTGGCCCGCAACCATCGGTGGTTCCTGGTCGCGGTGTATGCCGCCGCGCGGGTCGGCGCCCGCATCATCCTGCTCAACAACGAGTTCTCCGGCCCGCAGATCAAGGAGGTCTCCGAGCGGGAAGGAAGCAAACTCGTCATCTATGACGACGAGTACGCCGCAGCCGTCGCGCACGCCGAACCCGAACTCGGCAAGCTCCGGGCGCTCGGGGTGAACCCCGACTCGGAGGAGCCCTCGGGAAGCACCGACGAGACTCTGGCCGAGCTGGTTGCCCGCGGGGATAGCAGCCCCGCGCCCAAGGTGACCAAGAACGCGTCGGTCATCATTCTGACCAGCGGCACCACCGGCACGCCCAAAGGCGCCAACCGCAGCGCACCGCCATCGCTGGCGCCGATCGGAGGCGTGCTGTCCTCGGTGCCGTTCAAAGCCGCCGAGGTGACCTCGTTGCCGGCGCCGATGTTCCACGCCCTGGGCTTCCTGCACGCCACCATCGCGATGATGCTGGGTTCGACGCTGGTTCTGCGCCGGCGTTTCAAGCCGGCCACCGTGCTCGCCGACATCGAGAAGAACAGGGCCACCGCAATGGTCGTGGTGCCGGTGATGCTGTCCCGGCTGCTCGACGAGCTGGAGAAAACCACACCTAAGCCGAACCTGTCGTCGTTGCGCATCGTGTTCGTGTCGGGCTCGCAGCTCGGCGCCGAGTTGGCCACCCGGGCGCTGAAGGACCTGGGCCCGGTGATCTACAACCTTTACGGCTCCACCGAGGTTGCCTTCGCGAGCATCGCTGGGCCGCAGCACCTGTCGATCAACCCGGCCACGGTCGGTCCGGTGGTCAAGGGGATGAAGGTCAAGATCCTCGACGACAACGGCAAGGAGCTTCCCCAGGGTGAGGTGGGCCGGATTTTCGTCGGGAACTTCTTCCCGTTCGAGGGCTACACCGGCGGCGGCGGCAAGCAGATTATCGACGGGCTGCTGTCGTCGGGCGACGTGGGCTACTTCGACGAGAACGGCCTGCTGTTCGTCAGCGGACGCGACGACGAGATGATCGTGTCCGGCGGCGAGAACGTGTTCCCGGCCGAGGTCGAGGATTTCGTCAGCGGACATCCCGACGTCGTTGAGGCAACCGCCCTCGGCGTCGAGGACAAGGATTGGGGTGCCCGGCTGCGTTGCTTCGTGGTCAAGGTTGAGGGGTCGGATATCGACGAAGACACCATCAAGGCCTACGTGAAAGACAACCTGGCCCGCTACAAGGTGCCGCGCGAGGTGATCTTCCTCGATGAACTACCCCGCAACCCCACCGGCAAGATCCTCAAGCGTGAGCTCCGCGAGATGGACCAGGGCTAGATCTGAACGGCGCTACCTCTGGCGTGCAGCTCTAGTGTGCAGCCGGATCGTCCGACGGGCCGATTTCGCGATCTGAGTACACACCAGACGCCATCGCCCTCGCGCTACTCGCCGCCGCCGATGAGATAGGCCGAGCCGGGGACGGCAAGGGTGAAGAGCATCATGATCAGCAGCAGCCAGCCAGCTCCCTGCCAGGCCACCCAGCCGCCGTGGGCCTTCCATTCCCGGTAGGTCTTGACGAATGCGCCGACACCGCCGAGGAACAGCACGACGGGCACGAGCACCGCGGTGAACACCGATCCGCGGTCGCCGAACGCATAGACAGCGAACCCGGCACCGGCCAGGGCGATCACCACCAGCGTGTAGGTGGCCGCGGCCCGGAAGGATCCGGGTCGGTCGAACCGCTTCTCCACGTCGTTGGTCATGAGCGAAGGGTTCCCAACCTCGGCGGGCGGTAATCCTGCGTCAGGGATCGCGCGGGAGCCCGAGCAGTCGCTCGGCGATGATGTTCAGCTGCACTTCGGATGTGCCGCCGTAGATGGTGGTCGCGCGGCTGGCGAGCAAGTATTCCGCCCAGCGCCCGGCGGGCTGCTCGCGATCGCCGAGGACCGCGTCGGTACCGAAGGAAGACACCGCGAACTCCGCGTAGCCCTGCCCGGTGCGCATAGACAGCAGCTTGGAGATCGCCGCCGCGGGCATCGGATCACCCCCCGCGAGGGTGAGCAGGGTAGACCTCATGTTGAGGATCTTGGCGGCATGGCCCTCGGCGATCAGCACTCCCGCATGGTTCTGCGCGATCTGGTCGAACTGCCCGTCGCCGACGAACTCGACGAACCTGTCCAGGCTGGGCAGGAACGGCGGCTCGCTGCTGCCGATCGACACTCGTTCGGCAGTAAGGGTGTTGCGGCTCACCTCCCATCCCCGGTTGACGTCGCCGAGCACCATGTCGTCGGGCACGAAGACATCGTCGATGTAGACGGTGTTGAACATCGCGTTGCCGGTGAGTTCGCGCAACGGCTTGACGTCGATGCCGGCACTGTTCATGTCGAGCAGGAAGTAGGTGATGCCTTGATGTTTGGGGGCGTCCGGATCCGTGCGGGCCAGTAGCGCGCCCCACTGTGAGTACTGCGCGCCAGTGGTCCAGATCTTCTGGCCGGTGAGCCGCCATCCGCCGTCCACTTTGGTGGCCTTGGTGGACAGGCTGGCCAAATCGGAGCCCGCGCCGGGTTCGGAGAACAGCTGACACCAGATCATCTCGCCACGGAAAGTCGGCGGCAGGAACCGCTCCTTCTGCTCGTCGCTGCCGAACGCGACGATCGACGGAATGATCCAGGCGGCGATCCCCATCGCGGGTCGGCGCACCTTCCCGGCGGTGAACTCTTGAGCGATGATGATCTGCTCGACCGGGCTGGACGCGCGGCCCCACGGCACCGGCAGGTGGGGCTGCACCCAGCCACCGTCGGCGATCGCCGCGTTGCGTGTCTCACGCGGAATCGCTTTGAGAGCCGCGACTTCCGAGCGGATCTCGGTGCGCAGCTTCTCGGTTTCGGGGTCGAGGTCGATGTTCAGCGCCCGCATGCCGGTTGTGGTCGCGAGGTCGACGACCTGCTGCGGGTATTCGGCGGCGCGACCGAAACCGGCTGCGAGCACGAGCGCGCGGCGGTAGTAGATGTTGGTGTCGTGTTCCCAGGTGAACCCGATGCCGCCGTGCACCTGGATGCAGTCCTGGGTGCAGTGCTGGGCGGCGACCGGAGCCAGGGTGGCCGCGACGGCGGCGGCGAACTCGAAGGCCGTATCGCCGGAGCCGTTGGTGTCGGCGGCTTCGGCGGTCTCGCACATCTCGTCTATCGCGCGGGCCGCGTCCCACACAGCAGCGGTGGCTCGCTCGGTCTCGGCGATCATGCCGGCACACTTGTGCTTGATGGCCTGGAACTGTCCGATCGGCCTGCCGAATTGTTCGCGAATCTTCGCGTAGCCCGCAGCGGTGTCGGTGGCCCAGCGTGCGACGCCAACAGCCTCTGCGGACAACAACGTCGACATCAGCGCCCGCGCGTGCCCGCGGCTCAGATTGGACAGCGCGCGGTCCTCGGACACCTCGACGGCGTTCGCGCGCACGTGAGCGACCGGCCGCAGGGGGTCGACGCTGGCTACGGGCTCGATCTCGAGTTGGTCGGCGTCGAGAACGATCCACTCCTCGCCCGCTTCGATCGCCACCGGCAGCACCAGCACCGAAGCTTGCGCCGCCGCCGGTACCGCTCGCACCTCTCCGCGGATGACCAGTCCTTCGCCGTGGCGGGTCGCGGTCAACCCGGAACCGATCGCGTAGGTGGCAATGACGTCGCCGGAGGCTAGGTCGTTGAGGATGGCCGCGTCGGGATCGTGGGCGGCGATCAACGCGCTGGCGATCACCGACGGCACGAACGGGCCGGGCACGGCTCCGTAGCCGAACTCGGCGACGACGATCGCCAACTCGAGAACGCCAAAACCCTGCCCGCCGACCGACTCGGCCAGGTGAACACCCATCAAGCCTTGTTCAGCTGCGGCTTTCCAGAAGGGCGGGGGATTCGGGATCGGCGTCTCGAGAGCTTCGTGCAGCACCTCGGATGGCGCGACCCGCGCCACCAGTGACCGCACCGAATCGGCCAGGTCGTTGTGCTCGTCAGTGATCGCGATGGGCATCGTCGCCTCCGTCGGGAGCTGGCTAACCGGTTGGTTGGGACCGAGCCTACCCGGGCACCTGGTTCACCAGGTTGGCGAGGTCGCGGCCCTGGCGTAGCCGGGCACAGTTGTCCACAGCGAGCTCCAGGTAGCGGCGCATGGTGTCAGCGGTGTACCACGTCACGTGTGGGGTCAGCACCACGTTGTCCAGCCCGAGCAGTGGATTGCCGGCCGGAATCGGCTCCACGGCGAAGACGTCGAGACCGGCGGCGGCAAGGTGCCCGCGGCGCAGCGCGTCGACGAGGGCACTCTCGTCGACGATCGGACCACGCGAGGTATTGATCAGGATCGCGCCGGGTTTCATGCGGCGCAGCGCGGCGCCGTCGAGCAGTCCGGTGGTGTGTTCGGTCAGCGGCAGGTGCAGCGAGACGATGTCGCTGGTGGTCAGTAGGTCACCCAGGTTTCGCCAACCTGGGTGCCCGTCGTCTCGGGTGCTGGTGTGCACGACGTCCCCACCCATTGCCTCGACGATGCGTTCGACACGTTTGGCGATGTTGCCGTAACCGATCAGGCCGACCGTGCAGCCGCCGACGTCGCGGACCGTTTCGCCGAGGTCCGGATCCGTCGGCCAGCCGGCACCCGCCCGGGTGGCGCGATCCAGCTCCGGCAACCGGCGCAGCGCGGCCAGCATGAGCAGCATCGTGCCTTCGGCGACCGAGGCCGCGTTCGCTCCGGGCATATTGGCGACAGCGATGCCGCGCGCCGTCGCGACGTCGACGTCGATGGTGTTCACGCCGGCGCCCAGCTTGTGCACGAGCCGCAGCCGCGGGGCCTTGGCGAGGTCCTCGCCGGAGATGGGCCGTAATACATGCCAGATCACCTCGGCGTCGGGCAGCTCGCGATAGAAGGTGTCCGCGTCGTCCTCGGCGCAGTACCGGACGTCGAGCCAATCAGACTGCGGAGCAAGGAATTCCAGCACGTTGCGACCGGGTGTGAAGTGGGCGAGGACCCGCACCGGACTCTGGTCATCAGTCACCAGCGGTGCGCGATCCACTCGGCGATGGTATCGGCTTTCTCGGTACGGGCACCGGGCGTGGTGAAGTAGTGGTCGGTGTCGATCGTGCACTGTGCCTTGTCGGAGCCGGCGAGCGCGTCGTAGATGCGCTGTGCGTCGGATGGATACACCCCGGTGTCCTGGTCGGCGTTGATCACCAGTGCCGGGCAGGTGATGCGCGCCAGGTGCGGCTCAGCCCGGGTTTGGGCGTACCGCAGGCTCCACATGCCGATCCAGCTGCGAAGCGTGCAGGCCGCGGCGATGCCGTGGCTGGACCTGTTGGCTTTCATCGGCACGCCCGCGTAGCACATGTTGGCGGGCCGCTTCGTCGGTTCCAGTGTGGGGTCGACCATCCGTGGATCGGCCCAGGTGCGCATCACGGTGAATGGCCGGTCGGAGAACCCGGCGGCCCGCACCCGGATGAGCTCGGCCTCAGCCCAGTCGGTGATCGCCTCGTTTCGGGCGGTTTGGGCGGCCCGGTAGCGCGCGACGAATTCCGCGTCGTAGGGCGGTCCGTTGCGCTCGTTGAAGAGATCCAAGTCGGGATCCGTTGCTACGGCGTCGCCTTCATCCATCACCGATGCGTCCATCCACGCGGTGAGCACATCAGGCCGCCCCGGATGTGCGGCGCTGGCGACGTAGCCGTCGGCGGGTGGGAGATCGTCGAGCCCGGCGGCGGGCCGCATCCCCTCCAGCGGGGTGATGTGCCGGTCCACGGCATTGGCCTGGTAGGCGGCCATCAAAGATCCGCCACCCGAATTGCCCAGCAGGATAATGGTTTCGATGCCCTGGACTTCGCGCAGCCAGCGCACGCCGACGCCGATGTCGACCAGTGCGTGGTCGAGCAGGAAGCTGCTCTCAAATCCGCGGAAGCGGGTGTTCCAGCCCAGGAAGCCGATTCCGCGGCTGGCTAGGTACTCCGCGAGGTAGTGCTCGGAGAAATCGATCTGGTAGTGCGTCGCGATCATCGCCACGGTCGGCTTGCGATCCGCACTGCGATGGTAGAGACCTTGACACGGGTGACCACCGGATCCGGCCCGCTGGGCGGTGGTCGAGTCCAGACCCACGAACTCGCGGGTTACGCCTGGGTTCGGGGACGAGGCTGCGGCGCTCATGAATGTGGTGCCTCCCGGTAATAGATGGTCCGGTAGAAGATCTCGGCGAGTGTGTTGATGCAGGCGTCGTCGTCGATGCTGCCTCCGGCGCGACCGGCGTGGCCGGCCAACTGGGTGTAGCAGAATTGATTAAGCATCGACACCAACGCGACCGCGATGAGCCGCGGGTCGCTGCCTGCGCAAAAGCCCTGCTGCTGTGCCTGTTTCACCAGCGAAGTGATCAATCCGATAGGCACCGAGCAGATGTCGTTCCAATAGTCGGCGAAGTCGTCGCTGATCATCGCCATCTGCGACACGCTAATGATCTCGGCCAACCTGTTGCGGTAGGTGTTCCAGTGTGCCGCAGCGGCCTGATAGGAGCGGTCCCAGTTGCTGAGTCCGGGCTGGTCCGCGGCCGTCGCGCGTTCGCGGGCTTCGTCGCGGAACCGCAGCGCCCACTCCCGGACCATCGCCTCTTTGGAGTCGTAGTAGTTGTAGAAGGACGCCGTCGAGCGGTCCGCCTCGCCGGCGATATCGGCGATCGTGGTGGCCAGGATGCCCTTGCGGGCGATGACTGCGCGGGCCGCCGCATCGATCGCGGCCTGGGTCTGGCGACCGCGCAGCGTCGGCAACTGCTCACGTGGGCTTACCCGCACCGGCCGCCCCTTTCCGAGTGATTTCGGCGCGCTTAGGCACCCCCACGGTCACCAACCGCGCCGAATTCGCAGGTCGTTGATCTGAAACTGAATCTGATGTTAGATTCAGGTGTGCCTGTGATCAAGCCGCACAACGTTGGCGGGAAAACCAACACCGAGTTTGAGCTCGGTGGCATCAACCACGTCGCATTGGTCTGCTCGGACATGGCCAAGACCGTCGACTTCTACACCAACGTGCTCGGCATGCCGCTGGTCAAGTCGCTCGACCTGCCAGGCGGCATGGGCCAGCACTTCTTCTTCGACGCCGGCAATGGGGACTGCGTGGCGTTTTTCTGGTTCGCGGACGCGCCGGACCGGGTGCCCGGCATCTCGTCACCCGAGGCCATTCCGGGCATCGGCGACATCGTGAGCGCGGTGAGCACGATGAACCACCTGGCGTTTCACGTGCCCGCGGAGAAATTCGACGAGTATCGGCAGCGTCTGAAGTCCAAGGGTGTGCGGGTCGGGCCGGTCCTCAACCACGACGAGAGCCCGGCCCAAGTGTCAGCGACCCTGCATCCCGGGGTGTACGTGCGGTCGTTCTACTTCTTCGACCCGGACGGAATAACCCTCGAATTCGCGTGCTGGACCAAGGAGTTCACCGACAGCGATGCAGCGGCTGTGCCGCGGACCGCGGCTGACCGCCGGATCTGAGTTTCCGCGCCGAGATCGCACCTATGCAGGTGTTCACTCGATGTTTTCCTGCGCAACTGCCATCTCGGCAGGGTGGCGGTCAGGGTGTGTAGAGAGCAGGGTCGGCGAGTTGGTCGATCATGGCCGCGAGTTGGGTGGCCAGCTGTCCGGGGGTGAATCCGATGTCTCCGGCGAGCCAGGCGCTCAGGGTCTGCGCGACGCCGCCCACCACGAAGTGCCCGGCGGCCTTGATCCGGTCGTTGGGCTCGACGTGCAGGGCGCTGCCGGCGTGTTGTCCCGACAGCAAGGCGAACAGGGCGCCGGACTCTGTGCGCTTGCGTATCACCACCGGATTGGCGAGGTGGGTGTTGAACAACAGCCGGCCGACCCGGGCATCGTTGGAGATAGTGCGCACGATGTTGGTCATGCCTGCGTGACTCTGCTCCCGGGCCGGGGCGGTCGCGACGGCGGCCTGGGTGGTGGCGGCGATGTCGGCGATCACCCAGTCGAACACCTCGCTGACGAACACGTCCTTGTCGTCGAAGCTCTCGTAGAAGTAGCGCGCTGCCAGGCCGGACTGCGAGCAGATCGAGCGCACTGTCAGTTCAGCGGGTTCGACCTGTCCGCCGAGCAGGTCCAGGCCTGCTTCCAGTAGCCGGCGGCGCCGTTCCCCGATTCGCTGCGCAGCGTCCACGCCGCGGTAGGGGCGGGCCTGGGGCATGGGTACATATTGACACTCGCGCCGCGCCGGAGCAATATCAGGAAACGAACGTTCGCACTTTTAGGTAGCGTTGCGGAGAGGAGCCGTCCATGGCGGTGCAGGAGTCCATGAGTCCGCTCGTCTCGCACGTCGAACGCGCCGTGAGCGACGCCACGGTTCCAGTGAACTCCCAAAAGTCCAGTCCCGACGGGATGTTGGGGCTCGGTCTGCTGGCCGGTCCTGCCAACGTGATCATGCAACTCGCGCGGCCCGGCGTGGGGTACGGCGTGATGGAGAGTCGAGTGGAGAGCGGGCGGGTCGACCGGCACCCCATCAAGCGTGCGCGCACCACCTTCACCTACCTCGCGGTGTCCACCAGTGGCACCGATGAACAGAAGGCGGCGTTCCGTCGTGCCGTCAACAGTGCGCACGCCGAAGTGTTCTCCACCGAGTCGAGCGCGGTCGAGTACAACGCCTTCGACAAGGACCTACAGCTGTGGGTCGGGGCATGTCTGTACAAGGGCACCGTCGATGTGTATCGACTGCTGGTCGGGGAGATGGACGAGCCGACTGCGGATCGGGTCTACCAGCAGGGCCGTTCCTTGGCGACGATGTTGCAAGTACCCGAGGAGATGTGGCCTCCCGATAGGCAGGCCTTCGACCGGTACTGGCAGAAGTCGCTGGACGAGGTGCACATCGATGACGCTGTTCGCGAATATCTGTACCCGATCGCGGCGTCTCGGCTGCCCGGGCTGACACTGCCTGAGCCGTTGCGTGGATTTTCGGAGGGTCTGTCGTTGTTGATCACGACGGGCTTTCTGCCACAGCGGTTTCGCGACGAGATGCGGTTGCCCTGGGACGCGGCCCGACAGCAGCGGTTCGACCAGTTGATGACGGTGCTGCGCTTCGTCAACAACCTTGCCCCCAGCTTCGTGCGTCAGTTTCCGTTCAACGTGCTGCTCAAGGACGTCGACTGGCGCATCCGCACCGGCCGCCCCCTGGTGTGACCACTCAGTCGAACATGAATTTGCCCATGAAACGGGTCATCCGGCGCAGGTAGTCGGGCTGGCTGACGTGCAGCACATGATTGCCCGGAAACCAGTGGAACGCGCAGTGGTCCCAGTGTCTCCACAGAATCTCCGCCTGTTCCGGTGGTGCCAGCCGGTCGCCCAACCCGGCGATGATCAATCGTCTGTCCTTGGCGGGCAGGGGTGAATAGTTCAGCGGGGAGGAGTACATCGTCGCCGCGGTGGACAGCTCCTTGTCGGTGCCGACGATCTGATCCCGCAGGGCGACCACCTTGTTGGCGGGGAACCACTCATCGACCGTCCGGTCCGGGGTGACGACCGGAACGTTGGGGATGACCACCTGGATCCTGTCGTCCACGCTGGCGATCAACGCCGCGGAATAGCCGCCCAACGACATTCCGGTGAGCGCGATGCGGTCAACCCCGGTGTACTCCAAATAGTCGATGAGCGAACGGAAGTCGTGCACAGCCTGAGCCATTGCCTCGGCGAATCCCGCGAAGCCGTTGGCGAAATAGCCGTATCCGCTGAAGGGCGAGTACTTCTCAGCGCGCCGCCCGTGAAACGGGAGCGTGTAGAGCACCACGTCGTACCCCGAGCGATAGAACCAGGGCAGGGAAAAGAACAGACCGTTGAACAGGTAGGCCGACCCCATGAAGCCGTGAATCACGCACAAGGTGGGCCGCGGCCCGTCGTCATGGCGCCAATGCTGGGCATGGACAACGTTGTTGCGTTCATAGCTGCTGGCGCGACCGCGCATCGCCGGGTTGACGGCCCGGAAGCTGCTGTCGAACCGGATGTTTCGCACATTGCCGTGCGCGATCCATTCGGCCACCGGGTTGGCCGGCCGTGACGAAACCCGCGGCAGCGATACCGGAGCGGGGAAGGAAAGCTTCGGGTCGCGCGCTGATGCGAGGTCCGCGTAGAAGCGCAGGTGCTCCTGCTCAGCGCGTGATTGCGACCGACGCAGCGCAGAGGCCACCGACGGCGCCATCGTCGCGCTCAGCAGAGACGCGATGGATGTGCGCAACGCCAGATCGGCGACGGCCGACGAGTCCACGACCAACCGCTGCCGCCACGTGAGGTCGATCCGCCGGGGCAACCCGCGTGCGGTCGCATCGGCACCTGGGACGTCCGGAACCGGGATGGGCGTTGCCTCCACAGGTGTGGTCTCGGACTCCATGTTTGGCATGCTAACGCGGTGGCGGTGGCCAATGACAGACTGCCGATATGTGGAATCCCGACGTCTACCTGGCATTCGCCGACCATCGGGGCAGGCCCTTCGTCGATCTGCTGTCGCGGGTCGGCGCCCGCAGCCCGCGACGGGTCGTCGACCTCGGCTGTGGTCCCGGTAATCTCACCGAGACCCTGACCGTCCGATGGCCCGACGCGCAGATCGAGGCGTGGGACTCCTCGCCCGAGATGGTCGAGGCGGCGCGCGAGCGCGGTGTGCCCGCCGGAGTGAGAGATGTCCGGGACTGGACACCTGCCCCGGACACCGATGTGGTGGTGAGTAACGCAACGCTGCAATGGGTGCCCGAGCATCCGGATCTGGTGATCCGATGGGCAGACCAGTTGGCCGCCGGAACGTGGATAGCCTTCCAAGTGCCGGGAAACTTCGATGCGCCTTCGCATACCGCCGTACGTGAGCTCGCGCGCAGCGCGAAGTGGTCCGAAGCGTTAAGGGACTTCGGGATTCGCGACCCGGACGTCGTGCGCTCCGCGGCGGAATACGCCGGGCTCTTATCCGATGCAGGGTGCGCTGTCGACGCGTGGGAGACCACCTACGTTCACCCGCTGACCGGCCAGAACCCCGTGCTGGAGTGGATCACCGGGACAGCGCTGCGGCCAGTCCGTTCCAGACTCGACGACACGCTGTGGCAGCAGTTCCGGGCCGAGCTGATTCCGAGGCTCGATGCGGCCTATCCGATGCGCCCTGACGGCACAACCTTATTCGAATTCCGACGGGTTTTCGTGGTGGCGCAGGTGCGGTGAGAAGTTGGGGCATCACCCACGGTGGGTTGACGCCGCGGCGTAAACTGCGCGGGCATGGCGAGGCAGGGGTGGTCTTCTTCGGAGCTCTCACGGCGCGGTTTCCTCAGCGGAGCGTCAGCGGCGTCAGCATTGGCCGTGCTTGCGGCCTGTTCGGCACCAGGCAGTCAGCAGGCAACAACGCCCCCACCGGGCCCGCCCGCGCCGGGCGGATTGCCGACCGAAGGTGAATGGGATTCACTGCGCCAACAGGTAGGTGGTCGGCTGATCAAGGTCGAGTCGCCGCTGGTGCCCTGCCGGGCAGACGCGAACAGCGATGCTTGTTCGGCGGTGCTCGACAACTTGACGAACCCCTTCTGGATCGAGGAGCAACCCGGGGCGCTGCAGACCAACGGCTGGCTCGACGCGTGGGAGATCGCGGTCAGCCCCTACGCCGTCGTGGCCGAAAGTGCCGCCGACATCGCCGCCGCCGTCAACTTCGCCCGCGACAAAGGGGTTCGCCTGGCCGTGAAGGGTACCGGCCACGACTACCTGGGCCGCTCGAACGCGCCCGACTCGCTGCTGGTCTGGACCCACAACATGCGAGATGTCACATTCCACCCGCAGTTCCGACCCGCCGGAGCCAGCGCTGAGCGGCCTCAGGTCCCGGCACTGAGCGTCGCCGCCGGGGCTCGATGG
>CAZCHU010000075.1:0-13918 GCA_964498215.1 uncultured Mycobacterium sp.
GCTTGACCTGGGGTTTTACTATTTAATTTGGTGGAGCTGCCGGGAATCGAACCCGGGTCCTACGGCATTCCCTCGAGGCTTCTCCGTGCGCAGTTCGCTAGGTCTCTGCTCGGATCTCCTGCTCACGCGAACAAGTCAGGATGACGATCCCAGTCGCTGTTTGATGTCCCGATACCTCCCGCGACCGGACGTATCGGTGGATCCCTCTAGCTGATGCCAGGGTCCGGGCCGAGGGCACTCCCGGTCTGACAGACTCACCGTCGCTTATGCAGCGAGGGCGAAGTCGCGCTGATTGGAATCGGCGCTTAATTGGTTGCAACGACGCTTACGGTGGTCGATTGCCTGCACCGGCACGCTTCCCTTGATTCGATGCGCGAAGTCGAAACCGTTCAGCCCCTCGCACCCCCGCCGACCTTCAGCAGGACCTTTCATACTACCGGGCATCTCAACAACGCCCAACGCATTAATAGTCCCGTCTGCTCGAGCCGGTCAGATCACATAGTTCAGGTGCTCGACAATCCGGCGACCGACAACCGCGTCACCGCCGTAGCTGACTGCCTCGTCGTGCGACGCCGCTGTCGTCCGCCCACCGGCGATCCGGGTGAACAGGACCGCGTCGAGCGTGATCGTCGACGTTGGCTGTTCGGCACCGAAATCCTGAACGACGCGACCGCGGCCTTCTATCGCGACGTTGATTTCTCTGGACAGCGGGCCGGTCAACTCGATCCTGACCCGGGCGCCGTCGGGAGCGCCGCCGAGCTTGCCGACGACGAAACCCATGCTGGCCGCCATCTCGTCGAGGGCCAATGCGGATGCCGGCCCGACCAATTCGTCGGCGTTCGCGGGTCGATCCACAGCGTCACGGATGTCGAGTTCATGCATCCAGCAGTCGAATATCCGCACCCGCATGAATCGGCCATAGCTATCCGGCCCTGCTGGGGTCGCGGTGATGCCGTTCCACTGCTCGACGGGCAAGTCAGACAGTGCCGAGCGGCGCTGCGCGGTCACGGTCCTAAACATCTCGTGGAGCTCCGCCGACGGTAGGCCGCGCAGCTTTCGGACCCAACGCTCATTGAGCGCGCCAATGTCGTTGCGGACGTGGTCGAGGGTCGAGACGTCGACGTCGACCTCGGGCGTCGGGACACCCTGCAGCAACGACTCGGTCCCGACCATGTGGGCAACGACGTCATGCACAGTCCAACCGGGAAGCGAGGTTGGCGCAGCCCAATGCGCAGTATCCAGGGTTTGCAGCAGCCCGTCGATGTCGCGCCACGAGGCGAACAGCCCGGCGAGCACGTCGGACTTGTCGAGGTGAGTCACTGGACGAGTCATCAGACCGGGGTGCCCTCGGTCTCGGAGCTAGCACTGAGCTCACCGATGGGTACGGCGCGCCCGAAAAGGTGCCCCTGGGCCAGCCGGCAACCCGCGTTGTACACGGTCTCGGCCTGGGGTTCGTATTCGATTCCCTCGACGATCACTTCCATCCCCATCTCCTCGCACAACCGCGTGACCGATCGGTACAGCGCCAGATCCCGTTCGAGATCGGTCCCCGTGACAAAGCGACGGTCCAGCTTGACGAACTGTACGGGAAGCGAATGTAGATACATCAGCGAGTTGAATCCCGAGCCGAAGTCGTCCAATGCAACCTTCACCCCCAAGGCATTCATCCGCGCGATCTGTTCAGCGGCGTCCGCGAGATCAACGATCGGCAGTGTCTCGGTGATCTCCAGAACAAGCCGGCTCGGTGGCAAACGATGCTTGTGCAACGCGTGGCGGACCCTCTGTTCGAAGGAGGCGTTGCCCAGCCGCGCCGCACCGACGTTCACGTGCACGTCGACGTCCAGCCCGGCGGCGCGGACCTCGTGGCAGGCCAGATCGAGAACGAGGGCGTCCAGGTCGGCGCCGAGCCCGGCTGCCTCGGCGGCGGCCACGAACTTTTCGGGCGGGATGTCGATTCCGTTGGGTCCGGTCCATCGAGCCAGCGCCTCGACCGCCCTCAACTCGCCGTCCGGAAGTTGCACGATGGGCTGGTAGGCGAGGCTGAACCCGGCGGGAACGTTATCGCCTGCGTGGCGCAGAGCCGTCGGGAAATTGCCGCGCGCATCCGACGATGCTTGGTAGACGACAGCGGTGTCCTTGCCGACGCGTTTCCCCGCGTACATCGAGATGTCGGCCTGACGCAACAAGTCATCGGGTGTCTGGGACTGTTCGTCTGGGCTGGGCCGGGCCAGGCCCATGCTGGCGCGCACCCGCAATGACGAGCCCTGCACGGAGAAGGGAACCCGAAGTGCGACCCGCAGCCGATCCGCAACGACCTCCGGTTCCTCCCGGCTACCGTCGACGAGGATCGCGAACTCGTCGCCGCCGACACGGGCCACAGTGTCCGCGTCTGACAGGCACTGCTTGAGGCGCTCCCCTACCGCGCGCAGCAGGTCATCACCGGCCGCATGTCCGTAACGATCGTTGACCTCCTTGAAGTCGTCGAGATCGACGAAAATCAGCACGAACCGGCCGTCCCGCATCGCGGCGCTGAGCCGTCGGCCAAACAGCAGGCGGTTGGGTAGCCCGGTCAATGCGTCAGTGTGCACCTGACGCGCCAGCCGACGCTGCGTCGAATACAACCGCTGAGTCAACAGATACTGCGCACGTATCGCCACAACCTGACGGATGGCGATCAACACAACCATCAGCAGCATCATGGCGGCCGCGAAACCGGTGAATGGCTCCCCGATCGAGATGTGGAACGCGAAGAGCGCTGTGATCCCAAGGAAGCCTAGGTAGGGCAAGATCAGCTGGGCCCAGTCCATCCCAAGGTTGTCGCGACGCGCGGACTCTTCCTGCTGTGGTGCCGGCTCGAGCATCGCAAAGGCGAACATCAGCGGGCCGAGTACCAAGCCGATCGCAGCCCAGCGCTGGCCGCTTTCGGAACCCAGAGTCGCGCAGTAGGCCACGAGCCGATCCGCAGACGCGATGGTCACAATGCCGGCGGCCAACCAGAGATAATTCTGCCGATAGGGGCGGTCCACGTGATAGATCAGTGTGATCACCACCGCGACGACCACAATCACCAGTTCGGCCAACGAGAACGCAACCTGCACGGCGGGGTTGTCTGAGCGGGGCAGCGATGCGGCTGATTGGGTGCCGAAGCCGCCCAGCGACATGAAAATCAGGAACGCTGTAGCCGCCACCAGCCCGTCGAGAAACGTGGTGACCCCGGAGTACACCAGCGGAGAATCGCGGCGCCCGAGCATGCCGCCGGTCGAGCGCATGAGAACGTACATCGAGGCGAGAGCGAATACCGGGAACGCCAAATAGGTGATGAGCATTGCCGGGGCCATCGATGAGGCGTCGATCTCAGCACCACCGGACCACCACAGAATCTGGCCCGCCAAGAAGGCGGCGAGCACCGCGACGAGCAGCAGTCGCCACCATCGGGCCATTCCACTCACACGCCGCGCGACGACGAGGCCGCAAACCACAGCCCCCAGCCCGGTAACCAATTGAAGCACCGTGTCTCCGCGGCGAGCCGCCTGATCTCCCCACGGGGCCAGGGCGTTCACAGCGGCAAGTACTGTCGCGGAGGCGAACAGGCCGATGCGTACTTGGTATGCCTTGACGGTTCGCCTCCTTCCGACGCAGGCGCCGTTGTTACGTGGGCGTGAACACTGACGTTAGCTAACCAGCGACGATCATTGCGGCAGACACCAGTGCAAACACCGTGCCAATTGTCTGCACGCTGAGCACGCCCGTCAGGAGGTCATGCCTTTGACGCGTCGCCCCATCTCACGGGTGACCTCGCGTTGCGCATCACGGCGCGCCAGATCCTGGCGTTTATCGTGCGCCTGCTTACCACGAGCCAACGCCAGCTCCACCTTGACCCGGCCTCCAGTGAAGTACAGCGACAGGGGCACCAGGGTCAGGCTGCTGTCTCGAATCTTGCCGACCAGGGTGTCGATCTCGCGTCGGTGCAACAGCAACTTGCGATTGCGCCGGGGCGTGTGGTTGGTCCAGCTGCCGTGGTGATACTCCGGGATATGCAGGTTGCGCAGCCAGATCTCGCCGTCGTCGATCGTGGCGAACGCATCGGCCAGCGACGCCTGCCCCTCGCGCAGGCTTTTGACCTCGGTGCCCATCAACGCGACCCCGGCCTCGTAGGTCGCGAGAATCGAATAGTTGTGCCGCGCTTTACGATTAGTCGCAACAATCTGGTTGTTGCTGTCCTTGGGCCCCTTCTTTCCAGCGCCTTTGGCCATCAGCTATCTTCGCACGTACAGCCGCAGCGTCACGTATGCGGTGACACCGGCCATCGCCACGCCCAGGAACAACAGGATCGGGGCGATGTAGAGGATGTCGGCGTAGTCGATGCGCGCTATCAGATTGGCTTGGTAGAACTGGTCCAGCGCGTTCTCCAGGAACAGCGCCCGCACCCCGATCAGGCCGGCGATGGCGATCAGCACGCCGATGAACGCAGCAAGCATCGCCTCGACCAAGAACGGGAGTTGGGTATACCAGCGACTCGCGCCAACGAGTCGCATGATCCCGATCTCGGTCCGCCGGGTGTAGGCCGCCACTTGGACCATGTTGGCTATCAGCAACACCGCGCCGATCGCCTGCACCAACGCCACAGCGAACGCCGCATTGGACAAACCGTCGAGCACCGCGAACAGCCGGTCGATCAACTCCTTCTGGTTCAGGACGTTGAGCACACCGGGCTGGCCGGCCATGGCGTCGTCGAATTCCTTGTGCCGCTCAGGATCGATGAGCTTGACCACGAATGAGGCGGGGAATGCGTCACGGCCCGCCACATCTTTGTACTGCGGAAACTTCGCGATTGCGTCCTCGTAGGCGTCGTCACGGTTCAAGTAGCGAACCGATCGGACATCCTCGCGTGCCTCGATCTGCGAGCGCAGCGCCTTGCACGGGTCAGCGTCGCAGGTCGGATCGCTGGCCGATACCTCGTTGGTCAGGAAAACCTGACTCTCCACCCTGTCCAGGTAGATGGCGCGTGACTGGTCGGCCAGTCGCACCACCAGCATCCCGCCACCGAACAGGCCGATGGAGATCGCGGTCGTGAGGATCATCGCGACCGTCATGGTCACGTTGCGGCGAAGCCCGGTCAGGACTTCATTGATGAGAAACCCGAAGCGCACTTAGCGATCCATTCCGTAGACGCCGCGCTGTTCGTCACGAATCAGTCGGCCGAGTTCGAGTTCGACGACACGCTGGCGCATCGCGTCGACGATGTGATGGTCATGGGTGGCCATCAACACCGTTGTGCCCGTGCGGTTGATCCGCTCGAGCAGGTCCATGATGTCTTTGCTGGTCTCCGGATCGAGGTTTCCGGTCGGTTCGTCGGCCAACAGCACCAGCGGCCGGTTGACGAAGGCTCGCGCAATGGCGACACGCTGCTGCTCGCCGCCGGACAATTCGGCGGGCAGGCGATTGGCCTTGCCAGACAAGCCCACCATCTCCAGCACGTCGGGCACTACCCGGTTGATCACGTCGCCGCGTTTGCCGATCACCTCAAGCGCAAAGGCCACGTTTTCGAACACTGACTTCTGCTGCAGCAGGCGAAAGTCCTGGAAGACACACCCCAGGACCTGACGCAGTCCCGGGACGTGGCGGCCAGAGAGCTTGTTCACATGAAACTTGGACACCCTGATGTCACCCGAGGAAGGCTTGTCCTCGGCCAGCAGCAGCCGCATAAACGTGGACTTGCCCGATCCAGACGGCCCGATGAGGAAGACGAACTCACCCTTGTCGATCTTGACCGATACGTTGTCGAGAGCTGGGCGTGCCGACGACTTGTACTGCTTTGACACGTGGTCGAGGGTGATCATCACGGCACGCCAGTGTAGCGGGACCACATGGGACTACCCGTGCATTAGCGTCTGAGTCACCGCGGCGGCACGGTCGTCGGTGCCGCCGAACCCGCCGAGGTGGTGGCAGGCGACGAGGTCCCTGGGCTAGAGGGTTGCGATCCGGCGGTGTTGGGCCCCGTCGTCGTGGGGCTAGTCGGCGTGTCGCCGGAGGTGCTGGTCGGGGTTGTCGTCTCACTCGGCGAGGTGGTACCCGTCGTCGTGGTGGTCGTCGTCGTGGTGGTGGTCTCGACACTGCCGGTACGCACGTTGGTACGCGGCACCCAGGTGTAGTTCGGGTCCGGGATGAAACCGGGCGGCACAACCGCGGGCGCCGGCAATTCGGGGGCTGGCTTTGGCGAATACGTCTGGTACACCCAGAAAAGCACCGAGAACACGGCGACAAGTACCACAGTCGAGATGCGTATCGCGCTGACCTTGGCCTTGAACCACGACGTAACTGCGCCGACTGTCACTGTGATTGCCCCTTTGCGGATGGTCCCTTTGCGGCGGTGGCTGCCGACGGAGCAATGGCATCCACGACCGGCGTCGAGCCATCAGCTGGCGCCACGATGCCGTCGCCGCGCAGGGCGGCGATAACGAGTACCCGAAGCCGCCGGCCGACGTCAAACTGTTTGCCGGGCAGCGTCCGCGCGACCATGCGCAGATTCACGATGTCCAGCCCGATGCTTTCGACACCCATCAGTTGGGGGGCGTCCAGCAGGAGATCCGCAAGCTCAGCGTCCTCGATCGAGTTCTCGGCAACCTTGTGCAACAGTTCGTTGACGCGGCTGAGGTCCGCCGACGTGGGAACCGGAATGTCGATGACGGCACGCGCCCAGTCTTTGGACAGGTTCAGCGACCTGACGATATTGCCGTTAGGGATGGTGTACATCTCGCCTTCGGCGGTACGAATCTTGGTCACCCGCAGGGTGACGTCTTCGACGGTCCCGAGTGAATCCTGGGACACACCGACACTCAACTGAACCAGGTCACCGAAACCGTATTGCTTCTCGGTGATGATGAAGAACCCGCTGAGCAGGTCCTGCACCAGCCTCTGCCCGCCGAAACCCAGCGCGGCACCAAGAACGGCGGCCGGCGCAACCAGCGACCCCAGCGGGATGTCGAGGATGTCGGTGATCTGCACGCCCACCATGACGAACACCAACGCAATCGACACCCAGGAGATCACCGACGCCACCGCCTGGCGGTGTTTGGCGCTCTCCGTACGCACCAGTTGATCGCTTTCCCGGTATTCGGCGTCGATCTGTCGGACGATCTTGCGCGCGGCCCAATTGATGAATCGGGCGCCAATCAGTCCGCCGATCAGCAGCAGCGCGATCTGCACGCCGCGGTCGAGAATCCAGTTGCCGATGTCGCCGTGCCAGAAACCACGCCATCGCGAGGCGAACTCGAATGCAAGGAGGGAGTTAGTCGTCATCTTTTCTGTTGCGCCACCGGATACCGGCTTCCAGGAAGCCGTCGATGTCGCCATCCAGCACCGCTGCTGGATTACCGACCTCGTACTCGGTGCGCAGATCCTTCACCATCTGGTAGGGGTGCAACACGTAGGAACGCATCTGGTTGCCCCAGGAGCTACCGCCGTCGCCTTTCAAGGCGTCCATCTCGGCCCGCTCTTCTGAGCGCTTGCGTTCCAATAATTTTGCCTGAAGTACGCGCATCGCGGACAACTTGTTCTGCAGCTGCGACTTTTCGTTCTGGCAGGTGACAACGATACCGGTCGGGATGTGGGTGAGTCGAACCGCGGAGTCGGTGGTGTTCACCGACTGACCGCCGGGGCCGCTGGACCGGTAGACATCCACCCGGACGTCAGCGTCCGAGATATCGATGTGATCGGTGGTCTCGGTGACCGGCAGCACCTCGACTTCGGCGAACGACGTCTGACGCCGACCCTGGTTGTCGAACGGGCTGATCCGTACCAATCGGTGGGTGCCCTGCTCGACCGACAGGGTGCCGTACGCGAAGGGCGCGTGCACGGCGAACGTCGCGCTCTTGATGCCCGCCTCCTCCGCGTAGGAGGTGTCGAACACCTCGACCGGGTACTTGTGTTGCTCGGACCAGCGGATATACATCCGCATGAGCATCTCGGCCCAGTCGGCCGCGTCCACACCACCAGCCCCGGAACGAATGTTGACCAGCGCCTCTCGCTCGTCGTATTCACCCGAGAGCAGGGTGCGGACCTCCAAAGCCGCGATGTCCTCGCGCAGCTGTTTGAGCTCGGCGTCGGCCTCGGCGAGGGCTTCTGAGGCTTCCGAAGCTGCCGCGCCACTATCTGCGCCCTCCTCGGCGGCTAGTTCGTAGAGAACCGGCAGATCCTCGAGTCGCCCCCGCAGCTCCTCGACACGACGCAACTCGCCCTGGGCATGCGACAGATCGCTGGTGACCTTCTGGGCGCGCGACTGGTCGTCCCACAGGTTCGGGTCGGACGCTTCCTGCTCTAGTTTGTCGATGCGACCGCGCAGCCCCTCGACATCGAGCACACGCTCCACGGTGGTGAGCGTGGAGTCAAGGGCGGCGATATCGGCTTGACGGTCAGCATCCACGGGAGTTCAGGGTACTCACTTCGCCGACGTCCGAGGCCGTCGCTGCCATCACCCCCGTCGCGAAACACGCACAGGATTTCTGTGTGACCGAATGTCAATCGTCAGCGACTTGGATCTAGCATCGTGTGGAAACCCCGTCCGGCCGCGTCGCGGCAGCCCCTCACGTGAGATCGGGCAGCAACCAGAAGGCAGCGCAAATGCCCCCAACTCGGCCCTACTACGTGGCCATCGTCGGCTCAGGACCTTCGGGTTACTTCGCCGCCGCTTCCCTGCTGAAGTTCGCCGCCTCCGGCGATGGCGACGTCCGCATCGACATGCTCGAGATGCTCCCGACCCCGTGGGGTCTGGTTCGTTCGGGTGTGGCTCCCGACCATCCGAAGATCAAATCGATCAGCGCCCAGTTTGAAAAGACCGCCGCCGATCCGCGGTTCCGGTTCTTCGGCAACATCGTCGTGGGCGAGCACGTGCAGCCCGCCGAGCTCGCCGAACGCTACGACGCCGTCGTGTACGCGATCGGCGCGCAGTCCGATCGGTCGCTGGGCATCCCGGGCGAGGATCTTGCGGGCAGCGTGGCCGCAGTCGACTTCGTCGGGTGGTACAACGCGCACCCGAACTTCGGCGAGATGGCGCCTGACCTGTCGAGCGGACGTGCCGTTGTCATCGGCAACGGCAACGTCGCCCTGGACGTCGCGCGCATCCTCGTCAGCGACCCCGAAGCGCTGGCCGCCACCGACATCGCTGATCACGCATTGACCTCACTACAGGCCCGCGGCGTGGAGGAAGTGCTGGTCATCGGCCGGCGCGGTCCTCTGCAAGCCCCGTTTACGACGCTGGAGCTGCGTGAACTCGGCAGCTTGGCAAGTCTCGCCGATGTGGACGTCATCGTCGACCCTGCCGACGTCGCGGACATCACCGACGAGGATCTCGAAGCCGCCGACAAGACGGTGCGCAACAACATCAAAGTGCTGCGCGGTTACGCCGAGGGCACACCGACCGGCGCCAAACGTCGCATTGTGTTCCGTTTTTGCACCTCGCCCATTGAGATCAAGTCGGGTGATGGGTCGCCGGGAAGAGTGGCATCGATCGTGCTGGGCCGCAACGAACTGGTCACTGGCGCCGACGGGCGGGTCGTTGCCAAGGACACCGGCGCACGCGAGGAGGTGCCCACCCAACTTGTGGTCCGGGCGGTCGGTTACCGCGGCCTGCCCACGCCGGGCCTGCCCTTCGATGAGCGTGCCGCCACCATCCCCCATGTCGAGGGTCGGGTGGCAGGTAGCCGTCACGAGTACGTTGTTGGCTGGATCAAGCGAGGTCCGACCGGAGTGATCGGCAGCAACAAGAGCGACTCCCAGGACACCGTCAACACGCTGTTAGCGGACCTGGCCACCGCCGAGCTGGCTGACTTCGATGCCGATCACGCCGACCAACTGGCGGCCTGGCTTGTGCAGCGACAGCCCAAGGTGGTGACCGAAGACCATTGGAAGCTGATCGACGAACACGAACGCTCGGCGGGCGAAGGAGCCGGTCGGCCGCGGGTGAAGCTGACGAGTATCGCTGACCTGCTCCGGATCGGGCACGGCTGACGACGAAGCGGGCGAGGAACGAGCCCGTGAGGAATCAGCCCATCAGAGGCTTTGCTCCGGCGGCGGCGTGTCCTGGGGCGCGAACGCCCATTTCTCGGGATTGGCCGGCGAGTACACGACGTTGAACAGCTGCCCCATCGTCGGCCAGGCGTCCACATCGAGAGCCATCCGCTGGTAAACCGTGTACTCGTTGACGTTCGGACCATTGATGACTCCGGTGATCGTGACGAACTGCTCACCGTCAGCGTCAGGTCGGGGGCTGACGCCGGTCACGAGCATGGTGCCGGGCACCCAATCGTTGCCGGCCCCACGCTTTCGCATGATCCACGGCGCCGCGAGAACCACGATCGCACCGACGAGCAGAAGAATGATCGCGAATTCGGCCACCCCGACATGGTAGGACCACACCTATGAGCCCTCTGGCCGATGACGTAAAGCTCGCGCTTGACCTTGCCGACGAGACCGACGTGTTGACGATGCAGCGATTCGGCGCGGTCGACCTGCGTGTGCACACCAAACCCGACATGACGCCGGCCACCGACGCCGACCTCGACACCGAAACGATGCTGCGTGGAAGGCTCGCCGAGCGCCGTCCCCTGGATTCGGTAGTGGGCGAAGAGTTCGGCGGCACCAGGGACTTCACCGGACGGCAATGGGTGATCGACCCCATCGACGGCACCAAGAACTTCGTCCGCGGAGTGCCGGTGTGGGCGACGCTGATCGCGCTGCTCGTCGATGGCGTACCCGTGGTCGGCGTGGTGAGCGCGCCCGCCCTCGGACGACGGTGGTGGGCCAGCCAGGGCCATGGAGCCTTCACCTCGTTCGGCGGCGTCACGCGATGTATCTCGGTCTCGAAGGTCACCGAACTCGAGTCGGCGAGCCTGTCTTTTTCCGACCTGACCACCGGCTGGGAGACGCGCCGGTCGAAGTTCGTCGAGCTCACCGACGTCGTGTGGCGCACGCGCGGCTACGGCGACTTCTGGTCGTACTGCCTGGTTGCCGAAGGTGCGGTGGACATCGCTGTGGAGCCGGAGGCCAAGCTTTGGGATCTCGCGCCGCTCGACATCCTGGTGCGGGAGGCCGGAGGCCGGTTCACCAATCTGGCAGCCGAGCCGGGGCCGCATGGTGGCAGTGCGGTGGCGACCAACGGGTGGCTGCATGACGCGACCCTCGCGCGTCTCGCCATGTGAAATGCGTTACAAATCCATCAACCTTACTCAATAGTCAGTTCGGCTACCTTACTCTGGAGTCAGTTGCGTGATCGCGCATCCCAGACCACCAGACGAGGGCCGCTGCCAATGACGAACACCCTGCCGTCCAAACGGAACGGCCACGAAAGCGCTGTAGGGCTCCAGCAGCGCAAACGCACAGCGCTCGATGTCGGAATGGCGCTGCTCACCCCGATCATGGGCCAGGAGTTCCTCGACAAGTACAACCTGCGTGGACCGCTCAACCGCAGCCTCAAATACGGAGTGAAACACGGCTTCTCCGCCGCAGGGGCTTCGACGCGACAGTTCAAACGTATCCAGGGCATCGGTAAGCCGGCGACACGACTGAAGCCGGGCGGATCGACAGCGGGTTCCAAGGGGGCCGGCTACTTCGATCTCACGCCCGACGACGACCAGAAGATGATCGTCGAGACGGTCAACGAGTTCGCTGAGGAGATCCTGCGGCCAGCAGCGCACGACGCTGACGCTGCGGCTGCCTACCCGCCTGGTTTGATCGACAAGGCCGCCGAACTCGGCATCACCGCGATCAGCATTCCAGAGGACTTTGAGGGCATCGCCGAGCAGCGCAGCACCGTCACCAATGCCCTGGTCGCCGAGGCGCTGGCATACGGCGACATGGGCTTGGCGTTGCCCATCCTGGCCCCCGGTGGCGTCGCGTCGGCGTTCACCCATTGGGGTAGCGCCGACCAGCAGGCCACCTACCTGAAAGAATTTGCGGGCGAGAACATCCCACAAGCATGTGTGGCGATTGCCGAACCACACCCGCTGTTTGATCCCACCGCGTTGAAGACCGTCGCGGTCCGCACGCCGAGTGGATACCGACTCGACGGGATCAAATCGCTCGTCCCCGCCGCGGCGAACGCCGAACTGTTCATCGTCGGGGCTCAACTCAACGGCCTGCCTGCACTGTTCATCGTCGAGGCATCCGCCAACGGGTTGACCGTCGAAGCCGATCCGAGCATGGGCATCCGCGCCGCTGCGCTCGGACGGATCGAGCTCAACAAGGTCACGGTGCCGCTGACCGCACGGCTCGGCGAGCAGGATGCTCCGGCTGCCGAGTCCGCCAAGATCTACACCGAGGCGCTCGCCCTGTCCCGGCTCGGCTGGGCGGCGTTGGCGGTCGGCACCTCGCACGCGGTGCTTGACTACGTGATCCCCTACGTCAAGGAACGCGAAGCCTTCGGCGAACCGATCGCTCGAAGGCAATCGGTCGCGTTCATGTGCGCCAACATCGCCATCGAGCTCGACGGGCTGCGTCTGATTACCTGGCGCGGCGCGGCGCGCGCCGAGCAGGGCCTGTCATTCGCCCGCGAAGCGGCGCTGGCCAAGAAGCTTGGTACCGACAAGGGCATGCAGATAGGTCTCGACGGTGTCCAGCTCCTCGGCGGCCACGGCTTCACTAAGGAACACCCCGTTGAGCGCTGGTACCGCGATCTGCGGGCTATTGGGGTCGCCGAAGGTGTTGTGGTCCTGTAACTCCCGCCCACTCGAAAACAGACCAGGGAAGACACTGATATGGCAATCAATCTGGAAATGCCGAAGAAGCTGCAGGCAGTCGTCGAGAAGGCGCATCAAGGCGCGGCCGAGATTCTGCGACCGATCTCACGCAAGTACGACCTGAAGGAACACGCCTACCCCGTCGAATTGGACACCGTGGCAACGCTGTTCGAAGGCATTTCGGAGGCCAAGACCATCTCGTTCGCCGGCGCAGAGGCATTCCGGGACGACGAGGACGGCCCGAAGGGAAACATCAACGGGGGCAACATGTCCGCCGTGGTCAACATCGTGGAGGTCAGTTGGGGTGACGTCGCCCTGGTGCTGTCCATCCCGTTCCAGGGGTTGGGCAATGCGGCGATCTCCGGCGTGGCCACCGACGAGCAACTCGAACGGCTGGGCAAGGTGTGGGCCGCGATGGCCATCACCGAGCCCGGATTCGGATCGGACTCGGCCGCAGTGACGACCACCGCGGTACTCGACGGCGACGAGTACGTGATCAACGGGGAAAAGATCTTCGTCACGGCCGGCTCACGGGCGTCCCATATCGTCGTGTGGGCGACGCTGGACAAGAGCAAGGGCCGAGCGGCGATCAAGTCTTTCATCGTGCCACGGGAGCACCCCGGCGTCACGGTGGAGCGCCTGGAGCACAAGCTCGGCATCAAGGCCTCCGACACCGCCGTGATCCGTTTCGACAACGCCCGTATCCCAAAGCAAAACCTGCTGGGAAGCCCCGATATCCAGGTCGACAAGGGGTTTGCCGGGGTTATGGAGACCTTCGACAACACCCGGCCTATCGTGGCCGGAATGGCGGTCGGGGTGGCGCGCGCAGCCCTGGAGGAGCTGCGCAAGATCTTGATCGACGCCGGTATCGAGATCTCCTACGACAAGCCGGCGCATGCGCAGAGCGCCGCGGCGGCGGAATTCCTTCGAATGGAGGCCGATTGGGAGTCGGCGTACCTACTCACCTTGCGGTCGGCATGGCAGGCGGACAACAAGATTCCCAACTCCAAGGAAGCCTCGATGGGTAAGGCCAAGGCTGCCCGCGTCGCCAGTGACATCACGCTGAAGACCGTCGAGTTAGCCGGCACCACAGGGTATTCGGAGGACACCCTGTTGGAGAAGTGGGCTCGCGACTCGAAGATCCTCGACATCTTCGAGGGCACCCAACAGATCCAACAGCTGGTGGT
>CAZCHU010000075.1:14018-15393 GCA_964498215.1 uncultured Mycobacterium sp.
GCGCGTCAGAAACCGTCGTGTACGACCACGCGGGTGCGACCTGTGACACCGCCTCCGATGATCGTCCCGAGTACGTCGGCGACTTCCCGCACGGGCACATCCCGGGTGATCCGCTCCAAATGCTCAGGACGCCACCCTGCATCGATTTCAGCCCAGAGCTCCCGACGCGCTTTGATAGGCAACAGCACCGAGTCGATTCCCGCCAGCGTCACTCCGCGCAGGATAAAGGGAAGAACAGTGGCGGGAAGATCCGCCGAGCCAGCGAGTCCCGAAATAGCAGCCACGCCAGCGTATTTCATAGTGCTTAGCGCATACGCCAGGGTCTTGCCGCCGACACAGTCAATGACGGCAGCCCACTGCGACTTGCCCAGCGGACGCACTTTTTCCTCGGGGCCAGGCACCCGGTCGATGACGTCGCTGGCACCGAGATCTCGCAAGAGATCGTGCGCGTCAGCCTTACCGGTGGAAGCCACCACCTCGTATCCCAGGCCGGCCAAGAGGTCGATGCTGACACATCCGACGCCACCGGTGGCGCCCGTGACCAACACCGGCCCGTCGGACGGGGTGATGCCATGCGCTCGAACGGCATTCACACTCATCGCCGCGGTGAAGCCGGCGGTACCGATGGCCGCCGCGTGGGCTGCACTCAGGCTGGACAGCTTCACCAGGAAGTCGGCGGGATACCGCGCCACCTGCGCGTAACCACCATGTCGGCCGGTACCGATATCTTGGCCGTGCGCAATCACCGTGTCGCCGACGGTGAATTCCGAGGACCCACTCGCGGTCACGGTGCCTGCTACATCGATCCCCGGAATCAACGGGTAGGCCCGCGCCACTCCGCCTTTGGGCGTGACCGCCAATGCATCCTTATAGTTCACACCGGAATACTCGACCCGGATCTCCACGTCGCCGTCGGGCAAGAACGACTCGTCGACCACCTCATGGCGCAGCTCGATTTCACCCTCGGCGTTCTGGTGCGCCACCATCGCGTTGATTTCCGTCATGACTAGCCACACTAGCCGCCAACGACAAAGCTCCCGACCGCCAAGCGGCCGGGAGCTTTGTTCGTCAGTTTTCTATCCGAGCAGGTGCGCCTGCAGGTCGGGCTTCATGGTCTGCAGCTCCCGGCCCCAGTACGCCCAGTTGTGCGTGCCGTTGTCAGGGAAGTTGAACACACCGTTTGTACCGCCCGCAGCCAGGTAGTTGTCGCGGAAGGTGATGTTGGTCTTGATCGTCAGACCCTCCAGGAACGTCGCCGGCAGGTCGCCGCCACCGAGCTCGTTTGGCTGCCCGTTACCGCAGTAGATCCAGATCCGGGTTCCGTTGGCGACGATCCGCGGAATCTGCACCATCGGGTCGTTGCGCTGCCACGCCG
>CAZCHU010000076.1:0-15313 GCA_964498215.1 uncultured Mycobacterium sp.
GGTGGCGCCACATCAGGTCTCAGCAGGTTCACGGCTACTGCTGACGGTAGCGCTCAGGTTCGCGAAGCAGCCTGATGCAGGGAAGTCACGAATGCTTCCCCGAGATTCCCAAGAAGACAAGGAGGTGGGCCAGTGGTTGTTGCCACTACTTACTTCACAAAGCGAAAAGCGCCCTGCGGCCACAAAGCAGATGGCGACCACCATCTCGAAGACGACGACCAAGGACTGCTGTACGACGACCTGAACTATTCGTGCGGCTGCCGCGAAATTCGGCACTTCTACCACGACGGATGTGTGCGGATAAAGACGATCCGGCACAGCGGCAAGGTGTTGTGGGACGAGCACAGTGGCGATCACGAGGCCTGAGATGGGGCTATGGTGGCGAAATGCCGCTGTCAGGTGACTATGCCCCCGGCCCAGTCGACTACGCCCGTGAGCAAGCCGAGAGGTACATGGCATCCGGCGGTACCGAGGCCACCGAGCTGGACGGCAAGCCGGTCATCCTTCTCACCACGGTCGGAGCCAGGACCGGAAAACTGCGGAAGACCCCCCTGATGAGGGTCGAACACGACGGGCAGTACGCGATCGTCGCGTCGGCGACAGCCGCTGCGGTAGCAGAAGGGGAGGCCGAGACCGGCCCGCCAGGTCGGGTAATCAGGCCCCCGTTCTGGTACTACAACATCAAGAAGAACCCGCGGGTTGAGCTTCAGGACGGTCCGGCCACCGGTGACTACGACGCCCGCGAGGTGTTCGGCGAGGAGAAGGCCCTCTGGTGGCAGCGGGCGGTCGAAGTATGGCCGGACTACGCCATGTACCTGGCCAAGACCGAATGTGAGATTCCTGTGGTGGTGCTGATTCCGGTGGGGCCGGTGGGGAAGGACACCTAGGGCGGACTGCCGATCAGCTGCCGTACAGATGGAGGGCCCGGGCTGCTTCCGTGGCGACGTCGCCGCTCAGGGGCGCGATGGGCGGTCCGCCGCGCTGATGGATCACGTTCGCAAGGACGATCACGTAGGTGTTCGACCCCGGATCCATCCACACCGTCGTTCCGGTGAAGCCGGTGTGGCCGAAGCTGCCGATCGGAAAGATCATGCCGCGCGGCCTGGAGTGGGCCGTATCGATATCCCAGCCCAAGCCGCGTAAGTCCTGTCCTGCTATCGCCGGATAGTTCGGAGCGAGCAACGGGTCGATTGCGTTGGGTGTCCTTGCGATGGCCTCACGGTCGGCCCTGTTCGCCGCTTCGAGTTGTTCGACGGTGTGCCCGGGTTGCTGCGGGGTCGTCATCAATTCCACGGTCGATCGCTGCAACGGAAACGTACTCGGGCGGCCGGCGCGGCGATCGAGGAGTGCCTGCGCGTACCGGCCGACATCGTGCACCGTCGAGAAGACCCCGGCGCTGCCGGACACGCCACCCATGCGCCGTGCCGTCGGGTCATGCACGGTGCCGCGCAGCAGGTTGTAGAAGTCGGGGTTCTTGGCAGGGTCGTCGAGGCTGTCTTCATTGCGTGCCGTCGGCGCGACACGCGCCAAGATGTCGGTGCTCCACGTACCTGCCGGGCATGGATCCACCGCCGGTGCGTCCGGGTCGATTGACAGCGCGGTCCCGGTGATCCGGTGCGGCCCACAGGCTTTAGCCGGCGGAAGGTAGCGTGTGTCGCCCAGATCGAGGGGGGCGAACACGTTGTTCTGAACGTAGACGTCCACGGGCTCGCCGGTCATCTTCTCGATCAGCGCGCCGAGGAGGATGAAGTTGATGTCCGAGTAGTGGAACAAGCTCCCTGGATCGAAGACGACCCACGCTCCGAACGCACGGCGAATACCGTCGGCCTTGTCAGCCCGGTCCAGCCCCCAGGGGCCGTCCAGGCTCAGATCACCAGCTATGCCTGAGGTGTGGGTGAGCAACATTCGTAGTGTCACCCGAGAGCGGCGCGGGTCATTGGCGGGGTTGAAATCCGGCAGGTAGGCCTCCAGGGGGTCGTCGATTCCCACTAGGCCCTGCTCGACAAGTTGCAGAACGGCTGGCGCGGTCCCGATACTTTTGGTCAACGACGCCACGTCGAAGATCGTGTCCACGGTCATCGGTTCCGCGGGCGCCGGTGAGCCATCCAGCCCCGGTTCGCCGGCCAGCTTGCGTGAGCCGAACGCCTGGCGGAAGACCACCTCGTCGGCGTGTCCGATCTCAACCACCGCACCGGGTAGCCGCTGTGCCGCGATCGCCGCGTTGATCAGCTGGCTGACGACGTCGAACTCATCGGCGTCAACCACGACCGGCGCGGTCGTGCTCGGGATGGTCGTTTCCGGCGCCGCCGTGGTCAGCGTGGTGCCTGGCGGAGGCTGCGCCGCATGCCCGCAGGACGTGGTTGCCACCAGGGTGAGCAAGACGGTTCCACGGGCGAAGGCCCAGGCGAGACGCGGCTGCGACACCGTCATCAGGTCGACGGTAGCCGACCTGTTGCGGGTCGTCATCAATTGCTGACGCCGCGGTTGCACAGGCTCCCCTCGGGCGAAGCAACGGAGCCATCGATTGCCCGGGGGCAGCACCGAGCCCAATACGTCCACTCTCGTGGAGGTGCCGTGCGACCATTTAGCTGTGTGCTTCTCGATGACGGCTGATCTGGTGGTGGGTACGGCGTTGGTGCCGGTGGCGGTGCTATCTCTTCGAGAGGTGAGACAGCGGCGGGAGTTGCCCTTCGCCGCGCTGCCTGCGGTATTCGCGGTGCACCAGTTTCTCGAAGTCGCCGTCTGGGCGGGCCTGGATGGCGACGTACCGGCTGGGTTGGCAGAACTGGCGATGCGCGCATATCTGTTCATCGCGTGGCCGCTGCTGCCCATCTACGTACCATTGGCTGTGTTGATGCTCGAGCCCCGTCGCTTCCGCCGACGGGTGACCCCCTTCGTTGGGTTGGGCGCCGTGGTGTCGGCCTACCTCACCTTCGTGGTTCTGGCCAATCCGGTGGAGGTGATCCGGCACCCGAACGGGCTCGAATACGAAACCCAGGTTCATCACCCAATCGTGTGGGCGGTGCTGTACGTCATAGCGGTAATTGGGCCGCCCCTGCTGTCCGGCTACCGTTCGATCGTCGCCTTCGGGGCCCTGAACCTGGTGGGGCTCATACTGGTCGCAGTGTTCTACTTCCAGGAGTTCGCGTCGCTGTGGTGTGTCTTCGCGGCCGCCTCCTCAATACTCATTCTCGTGCATATGGTTCGGCGGCGGGAGCTGTCCGATGCGGAGCGCTTGCATGACGATCCATTGCCCGTCTGACGCCGTTGCACTACTTCTGAGGAGCCCCCAAATGGGCAGCACTGACGTTCAGACGCTAGCGGCGGCGCAGGCTTGGGGTCGGGTCGGTGCTTGGGCGGTCGCCTTGGGGGTGGGCGCAGCGATCGCGGCGATGCCGTCGGTGGCGTTTGCCGACGGCACCGGGTCCAGCGCGACTGGTCCGAGTGTCACCGCTTCGGATTCTGCGGGTTCTACCGCGGCATCGAATGGGACGCTGACGGATTCGGGCGGCGACCCGACAGCAGATGACGGTGTTGCGCCGACAAGCGGGGCCATCGGGATTTCGGGTGCCGACGAAGACATCGACGCTGATGAGGCCGCCAGTGACATCGACACCGACGATCTCACCGACGAGGACTTCGAACCTGGCGCAGATGGATTCGTGGACGAACCCGATGTCGGCGAGAATGTCGACGAGGCCGCCGACGTTGGAGAAGCTGTCGCGGATGCCGATGAAGTATCGGGTGTCGATCTGGTCGCAGAACCCGGCGTGGGCGCCGACTCAAGGTCATATACCGAGGACGTATCGGCGAGTTCATCTGGTGGAGAAGATATTTCGGAAGTTACGCCAGTGCCGTCGTCGTCGGCCACGGCGACTGCCCACCTCGATGAGGCGTTGTATGCCCAGCCGACCGATCTGCGCGCGGCCGGTGCGGGTTCGGCGCTAGGTGGGGGCTCGATTTTCCGGTTCTTCGTCGGTAACGGTACTGCCGAGAATCCCCACGGCGGGATATTGATAGGCGACGGCTTCAGCTATGACGCGGAGACCTGCCCCGGCATCGCCGCCTGCAACGGCGGCAACGGCGGTCTGTGGGGTAGCGGCGGGAATGGCTACAACGGCGGCAACGGCGGGGCTGCGGGCTGGTTTGGTGGCGGCGGCGATGGCGGAGCCGGCATCCCCGGTGGTGACGGTGGTGACGGCGGTCGCGGTGGACTGTTCGTGGGTGACGGCGGCAATGGTGGCGTCGGTGGAGCCGCCGTCATCTCCGGGGGTAGCGCAGGTAGCGGAGGGGCTGGCGGTCATGCCGGGGTGCTGTCGCTGTTGGGCCGGGGCGGCCACGGCGGCGGTAGTGGTGGGGCCGGCGGAAACGGGGGGGCCGGCGGTAACGGCAGCTATGTGTTCGGCTCCGGCGGTAACGGCGGCGCCGCTGGAACGGGCGGGGTTGTGGGCGAGGCCGGCAAGGCTCGGGTCTTGTTCGTGTTCCCCAACAACGGCACCGACGGTGCGGTCCTGGACGACTTGCTCGTCTACTTCCTCGGCGAAACCGCCCAGACATCGAATGTTCCGACCGGCTATGGCGTGATCGGTGAGTTCTCCGCCGACGAGCGGGGCGTGCTAACGAAGGCTGGCCGCATTGTGGGCGAGTCGGTGGCTCTCAAGAACAACAGCCCCGGCGAGGACGGTTACAGTCTGTGGCCGCTCATTGAGGACCTCTTCACATCATCGGAACCGGTTGCCCCGGGCGACAAGATGGCGCTGGCAGAAGCCATTCTCGAGCGAGTTCAGCTCTACCCCGGACTCGGCAAGGATGACGAATTCCCCAGTCCCGCGGAGGGCACTCCGACGGACAAGGGCGGTTACGTCGTGTGGACTCAGGACTTCGAGTTCGCTCCGGGCAGGACGTCGACCGACGGGGCCTATGCCGGAGTGCTGGCCGTTATGTGGGCCGGTAAGCAGATCCTCGGTGACTCCGTGAAGATCTACCCGGTGCCGTCGAGCAGCATCTTCAAGACCCTTGGTAGCGCTACGGACGGGGCGTACAACTCCAGCCACATCATCAACGGCGACGGAACGACGCCCTACCTGACGTCGCTGGGGCTGACGGGTCTTCCCCCGAATCCGGCTGCGGGTTCCAACGGCGAATGGAACTTCCTGTCACTCGCCTACGCCAACAACCTGATCGACGGATTCTTGGGCCAGCAGTACAACTCGAACTACACCGGTGAAGTGACCCCGGACACGTTGGCGTTCTATTCAGCCGACCTGCCCTACGCCCTGTTATCTGCTTATGCGGATCCTGCGCAGGTGGCTACCGGCGGCCCGTGGAATTCGGCCTACTTTGGCGACATCCCCTTCCATGCCGGCGTCCACTGGCCTTACGACGTGGATCCGACGTGGGGACAGCCGGCCGCGACCAACCAGAAGCTAAAGCCGACGCCCGTTCCGCTGCCGACGTCATAGCCCGGCGCCGAAACAGCTCCCCGGTCAGCGGAAGCGGACGTCCAGGGTTGCCAGCCCGAAGATCTTTCTCCCCGCGGACTTCGCGGTGACGAGGATGACACCGGAGCGGGTAGCCGGGTCCAGTGACTTGATCCGGCCGCCAAACTCGATGTCGGCACCCTCGGCCGCCGACACGATCGCGGGTGCCGACAGTCGGATCGCGTAGCGGGTGACCGCGCCAGGGTCCCCCGACCAGGCGGAGGCGAAGCCGGCACCCAGGCCCATGGTCAGCATGCCGTGGGCAATCACATCGGGCAGGCCGGCCAACTTGGCGATGTCCTCGTCCCAATGAATGGGATTGGCGTCACCGGCGACGCCGGCATAGTTCACCAGGTCACCCCGGGACAGCCGGGTGTGACGCACCGGAAGCTCGTCGCCGACCTGCACGGCATCGAAGTCCGGTGTCCCAGGCGTGCGGGCCGCGTCCCCCTGGGAGAACCGAACCTCGCCCTGCGGGCGCAGCGTCTTCCGGTAGTCCTCTTCGCCTACTCCGAAGATGTTCACGTCGTGCATCATCGCGTTGTGCACGGCGGTCTTGATCGCCGGATCGAGATCGTCGGCGGTCACGCCGACGACGGTCGTGTGCAGGGTGTGCACCCGCTCGCCGGCAGCATCGGTGAACGTATTCGTGACGGTGATCAGGTCTCGGCCGGCGATCCTGCGCACCGAGGTCAGTTCGACGTCGACGTGCAGCTCGTCACCGGCCACGATCGGGCGGTGCTGCTCGAAGACTTCCTCGGTCTGCATATAGGTGTCGTAACCCACCACCACCTGCTCGAACATGCGGCGGTTGCACGTCATTCCCGGGGTAGAGGGAAACGTCAGCGGCGCGACCAGGTCGGAATACCCCAGCTCGGCAGCGGCGGCGACGTCCCAGTGTGCGGGGTGGTAATCCTGCACCGCGCGGGCGTACTCGCGTATCTTTTCGCGGCCTACCAGGTAGGTGCCATCCATCTGGTAGTAGTGCCCGACTCGCGATTCGAGCGTCGACGTTTCTGGTTCTGCAGTCATGGAATCGCTCAACTCTTCTACCGGCCTGTTCGAGGAAGCCGACCGAAGCACACTAACGTGAGACCAGCGCGCCCTCACTACGGGTGCGGTGCGATAGTCGACTTGGTGACGCATTCTTCGAAGAGCTGATTGAGTTCGGTGGCGTCGATTCCGCGCCCGATCGCGACGATCTCCGTTCGCGGTGGCCCTGACACAGGCCGGCCGAGCTCGGTCAGCGCAGTCCGCCTCCCAACGACCTGCAGCACGAGGGCCCGGCCGGGGGAGTCATCGGTGAAGACGATCCCCTTGCATCGATAGACCGAGGCCGGCAGGGCGCGTTTGACCATCGTCTCCAGTGCGCGGCGGGACAACGTGTCTGTTGTGGTGAAGCTCCACTGTTCGAAACCCGTGCCCGTCTGAGCGTTTTGCCAGCGACTATCTCCGGCGGCAGCGGTGAGCGGCGCGGCGTCGAAGCGCGACGTTCCGAGCAGCACCTCCAGGGGAACCTGTCCGTAGGACGACTCGACAATGCGTACCCGCCGCAAATGCGCGCCGATCCAGTCCCGGACCACCGCGAGGTGGGCGTCGTCGACCAGGTCGGTCTTGTTCAGCACGACCAGATCGGAGAAGCCGATCTGCCGGAGCTTGAGCGCGGTCAGGGCTGGATCGTAGTCGTCGGCGAAAACCCCTTCGGCGTCCAGCACGCAAGTGATGCTGTCCACCCGAAGCAGGGCCCGATAGCGGGCATCAAGAAAGGTCAGCACGATTCCCGCGGGGTCTGCCACACCGCTGGCTTCAAGCACGATGTGGTCGAGATCCTTTGCGGTGCTGACGAGTTCGGCAATCGCGGTGACCAGGTCGTCGCGGATCTCACAGCACACGCACCCGTTGGTCAGGGTGATTGTCGAATCCCGGACACTCTCGACCAATGTGGCGTCGATGTTGATGGCGCCGAAGTCGTTGACCAACACCGCGATTCGCAGACCGTGCGCCGAGGTCAGGATCTGGTTGAGCAGCGTGGTCTTGCCGGCCCCGAGAAACCCGGTAAGCACGGTGACGGGGACTGGGTCTTCCCGGCCCTCGATCGCGGCGGGGGCAGCGGTGGGCGCCGGCGCGAGTAGGGGCGGATTCTCGCCCACGCCGCTAGGGCTTTCGCCAGTTCGGGTCGAGCTCGATGCCCCGCTCGGCCAACATTTCACGCGGTGAGATGGAGACGCCGGGCCAAGCCTGGGTGGGCTCACGGTAGGCGTCGGGGGGATAGTACTTCTGCGGGTCGATCTCGAGATCCCGGACGAATTGATCTTGCTGGTTCTCCCGCGGGTTGCGCGGGGTGGGAAGCTCGATCGACTCGGGCATCGGGCTGCCCGATGGCACGAACCACCGTGGATCCATCGATGCGGGTGCGGCGCCGTCGGCGATGACCGCTGGCCGCGACCAGATCGCCTCCTTGGTGATGTTGATGACGTTGAGGTCCAGACCGAACATGAACAGACCGTCCCAATGAGCGCGGATCTCGGCGACGGACTCGGCCATCAACTGGTCGTCACTCCATTCGAAGTGACAGACCGCCGCCATTCGGGGCTGCGCCTGGGCGAACATGTAGCCGGCCGCGTAGTAGGGCGTGTGATAGACGTCTATCGCATACTCCCACAGCTTGGCCGGGGCGCCGACCTTGAGCCCGGTGAGCCAGGGGGTATCGATAGTGCCTTCGGTGACGAACAGATCGGCGCCCGCGCCGTACTGCACCGACAGCTCGTCGGGCCGGCCGTCGCCGGTCCACACGAATGACAGCCCGGCATCCTCCCAATCGAGCCGGTACGCCGAGGCGCCGTCCTTGACATGCGAGCGCGGCCAGTGCCGAACAGTTACGCCGTCCTGCTGATAGCAGATGCCGTTGCGTTGGGTCCAGTCGAACTCGTGGACCTCGATCTCCAAACCATCCCCGATCGGGATGGCGTCGAAATTCTCCTCGTGCCAACGATTCATCTTGCGCATGTGCTCCACCATCGCTGCGGTGCCCAACTCAGGGGTGCGCCCGGAAGGGCCGTACACCCGCAGTGGCTCGAACCCACCCGAGAATGCGCGGAACGGATACATGTAGGGCAGGTCGGCGAAGTGGTCAGAGTGCAGATGACTCAGGAAAATGTCGTTGATCAACGCTGCCGGTACCTGCAGCGCGATCGCATGCCCGACGCTGCCGTTGCCCATGTCGAAGAAGAACCGCCGCGGCTGATTCGTCCCGTTACCCAACTCGACCAGGATCGAGGTGCCCTTTTGCCGAGGGTTCGGCGGCCAGGGTGAACTGCCCAGGAACGTCACCCGCATCTCGTCGGAGGGCAGGATCTCGGTGCCTGGCAGGAACATGTTGCGATTGGTGATCGCCGGCCACGGACGGTAGTAGTGCGGCAGGCTGATTCCCCCGCCCGGCCGCGCCCCATAGGGGTTTTTCGCGTCGCCAGGCCCGCCGCCGGGTATGGATTCCACCACGTGGGCGACGATACGGAACGGTGGCGTCGATTTCAGGAGCTACCAGGGCTCCGGCGTCCCGTGATTGGTGCTCGGTGCGGGGCGCAGCTAAGTTTCCTCACGTGATGTCCTCAGCTTCTGGTGCAGTCACACGCTGGATTGCGCCTTTCTTCGCATTCGCGGCCGTCGTCGGCATGGGTTTTCTTGGCGACCCTGCGCAGATCCGTACCGACCCGGCGGTACGCCTGACCAGTGACGCCAACCCACTGGCCGGGCAGTCCTTCTACGTCGACCCCAATTCGAAGGGGATGCGTGCTGAGCGGAGCAACCCGAGCCCCGAGTTGTACGCCGTCGTCAGCACGCCGACGGCGTACTGGATGGACCGGCTTTCCACTCCCGCGGTGGATGCGAAGTACATCTCGGCGGCACAGGCTGCCGGCACCATGCCGATCCTGGCGCTGTACGGAATCCCGTATCGCGATTGCGGGAACTTCTCGGTTGGCGGGTTCGGCTCCGGCGGCGCGTATCGACAGTGGATCGACGGTGTCGCATCCGCCATCGGGTCAGGGCCGGCGACGGTCATCCTCGAACCCGACGCCCTGGCGATGGCTGACTGTCTATCGGGTGATCAGCGGCAGGAGCGCTTCGACTTGATCAGCTACGCCGTCGAGACGCTGACCCGCAATCCGGCCACCGCCGTGTACGTCGATGCGGGGCACTCCCGCTGGGTGAGCGTCGAGGAAATGGCGGCCCGTCTCAATCAGGTTGGGGTGGACCGCGCCCGGGGGTTCAGCCTGAACACCGCGAACTTCTACACCACCGAAGAAGAGATCGGCTACGGCGAAGCGATTTCGGGACTTACCAACGGGTCGAACTACGTGATCGACACGTCACGTAACGGTGCAGGCCCGGTCGAGGGGGATCCGATGTCATGGTGCAATCCCACCGGACGAGCCTTGGGCGTCACGCCCACCACGGCCACGTCGGCCCCGAACGCCGACGCCTACCTGTGGGTGAAGCGTCCCGGTGAGTCCGATGGGCCGTGCGGCCGCGGAGAGCCGGCGGCAGGCACCTTCGTCACCCAGTATGCGATCGACCTGGCCAACAACGCGGGCTGGTAGTTCGTCGCTACCTTTCGCTGAACGTCACGATGTTCTGGTCCAGGATCATCTGATCGGTGTGCTCGGCGCTGGGCAGGTCGGGAACGGTGACCAACGGGGCGCCGGTGCTCTCGGCGATATCGAAGTCGGCGGTGCTGGCGACCTGCCCGGTGAGCTCGAAATGGTCGTAGAGGTACGGCAGACCTTGTGAAGCCAGGGGTGACGCAGCGTCCATGACGTGAAGGTGAAGATGCGGAGCAACGGAGTTGCCGCTATTTCCGACCAGGCCGATCACATCACCGGTCTCGACTCGGTCGCCGAGCTTCACGGAGACACTGCCGGGCTGCATATGCGCATAGTTGACGAAAAAGCCGTCGCCGATGTCGAGCACGACGAAGTTGCCATCCGCCTCGTCCAACGGGATGTCCGTCGGATAGGTGCCGGGTACCTGTTCGGGCAGATCGTTTCGGGTGCCGACGACGGTACCGTCGGCGACGGCGCGGACCTCCCTGCCAAAGATCACGTAGCTCGCCGGATCGCGGGGATCGCCGGTGAAGATGCGATCCTGGTCGTCCGCCTGCTCGTAGTCGATCGCATAGCGTTGCGCCACGTAGGTGCTGCCGTTCACCGGCAGGATGGCGCGGGTGTGCCGGACCGCATCGCAGCACCCGTCGGCAGCGATGTACCGCTCGCCGAGTAGCGGAGCCGAGAGTGTCGGCAGGGTGCGGCCATCCACCGGAGTCGGGCCGATCCGCTCGGTGAGCTGGCCGGTGCCCGGCGCGGCTTCGCTGGTGATCCGCACCTCGTGAATCAGCTTCTCTGGAACCGGCGCATCGCCGTCAAGTGCGAGGTGCAGAAACATGGTGCCTGAGCGACCCGGTTCCAGGCGGTCGATGCTGTCCCGGGAGCCGGCGAGCTGCAGGCGCTGGCTCACTTGTGCGGAGTCGAGTTCTTCGACAACCACGTCGGAGTCGGCGTCCAGTATGGCGACCCCGTCGACGGTTGTATTGCCGCTGGAGAAGTTGGTCACTGACAGCTCGTAGACCAAGTGCGTCCTACCGTCGGAGCCCGAAAACGGTACCGGTGGAAATGCGACCGATCCGATGAGCGGGGTAAGGGCGTCGTCGGTGATCGCCGACGACGCGGACGGGGCTGGGGCCGAGTCTCCACCCGTCGATGCGCCGCAGCCAGCGCAGACAAGGACGATGACGCCGGTGAGCGCGACCGCGGAAATACCTGGACCTGGCGACCGCCGACTCGGCATCGGGCTCCTTCACGTGGTTTTCGATACACCTTAGACAACCTTCAGTACCGAACGACCCGCAGTTGACCAATGCGTTAGCAATAGCTAACGTATTTTCGTGTGCCCGACATGCTCGAGGTTGCAGCAGAGCCAACCCGGCGCCGGCTGTTGCAGCTGCTGGCAACGGGTGAGCACACGGTTACCCAACTGGCATCGTTTTTTCCGGTCACCCGCTCGGCGATATCGCAGCATCTGGCGATCCTCGCCGAGGTCGGATTGGTCACGGCTCGCAAGCAGGGACGTGAACGGTACTACCGGCTCGCGGAACGAGGAGTGCAGCAGCTCCGTGCCCTGCTCGAGTCGTTCTGGAGCGATGAACTCGACCGGCTCGTCGTCGATGCCGAAAACCCCGACCGACACGAGGAGACCTAGACATGCCGTTCCAGAAATCAGTCGTCCTACCGCTGGATGCGGCCGACGCCTTCGCGCTCATCACCGAGCCTGACCGGCTGCGCCGCTGGATGACCGTTGCCGCACGCGTCGACTTGCGCGCGGGGGGCGAATATCGGTGGACCGTGACCCCGGGGCACGCGGCGGCGGGCACCTTCGTCGAGGTGGAGCCAGGCCGCCGGGTGGTGTTCTCCTGGGGTTGGGAGCTTGGCGGCGATCCACTACCGGGCGAGTCCACGGTGACGGTCACGCTGACGCCGGTGGATGGCGGTACCGAGGTCCAACTGGTGCATGAGGGGTTGACCGAGGAGCAGGCCGCCCGCCACGCGGAGGGGTGGAACCACTTCCTCGACCGACTGGTGATCGCCGCGAGGGATGGCGATGCGGGTCCGGATGAGTGGTCGGCGGTGCCCGACCAGATCGACGAACTCGCCAGTGCCGAAGCCACGTTGGCGGTTCTTCAGAACGTCTTGCGCGGATTGGATCCCGCAGATCTGACGATGCCGACGCCATGCACCGAGTTCAACGTGTCGCAGTTGGCGGACCACCTGCTGGGCTCGATCACCTCGATCGGCATGGCCGCCGGTGCGCAGATGCCGGCCCGCGACCACGATGCACCGTTGGAAACCCAGGTCGCCGACGCCGCCCAGGTCGCGTTGGAGGCATGGCGACGACGAGGGGTGCAGGGCACGGTTCCGCTGGGTTCCGCCGAGATGCCGGCAGCCATCATGGCCGGTGTCATGTCGCTGGAATTCCTGGTCCATGCCTGGGATTTCGCGACAGCCACGGGACGCGACGTGGTGGTTTCCGAGCCGGTCGGTCACTATGTGCTGGAGTTGGCCGGTAAGGCCATCACGCCGCAAGCCCGCGGTCTTCGGGGCTTCGACGAAGCGGTCGATGCCGGGTCGGGGGCCGCGGTGCTCGATCAGCTCGTCGCGTTCACCGGCCGCCAACCCGCCACGGCTCGCCTGTCCGCTAGGTAGCCGTTCGGCTGCTCATGTCCGGCCGAGCGTGCCGATACCTTCACGCTGGGCCGGTGAGCGTGCCGACACCTTCACGTTGGCCCGGCTGGGCTCCCGCACCTAGCCGTGACCAGCAAACTTTGTCAAAGGCGCGGAGGCCCTCTGCTAGGTTAGAGTTGTGGAGCTCCGCCAGCTGGAATACTTCATGGCTGTCGCGGGCGAGATGAGTTTTTCGCGAGCGGCCGTGAGGGTCAACGTCGTTCAATCGGCGCTGTCGACCTCTATTGGCAAACTTGAGCGTGAGCTCGGTGTGCAATTGTTCGACCGGAGACGGCACCGCATCAATCTGACGGATGCGGGTGAGGCGTTCCGCGAGCGTGTTGGCGAAGTACTGCGGGCGGCGGACCTTGCCAAGGAATCGGCCAAGGAATCGGCGCTGGCGGGCAGGGTTGGCAACGCCGGCTCGGTGGATCTTGGCATCCTGATCTCTTCCGGTCCCCTGGACTTCGTGAGAGTGCTCATTGAATTCGCCGAACAGAACCCGCAGGTTCGCCTTCGATCACACCTGTACCAGACCGGTTCGGCGGCCTACCTTCCTGCCCTGTTGGCGGGCACCCTGGACCTGGCATTGGTGTCTGGGCCGCAGAGTTTCCCGGCGCAACTCGAAGTGCACCCACTGTTCGAGGACCCGCTCGTATTCGTGTGCAACCCCGGCCACCCACTGGCCAGACGTTCGAGCGTGGACATCGCGGAACTGTCGCGTGAAAGCCTCGCAGGCTTCCCGCAGGAATCCGGGCTGCGCAACGTGGTCAACAACGCCTTCAACGGCGTCGGCCTACAGCCCCCCACTCATTACGAACTGATCATGGGATTCCCCGCCATCGCCGAACTGGTACGGCGCGGAATCGCCACCGCCCTGATGCCCAGCAGCGAGGCGCGGCGGCTGTCGGATCTGAGACTGATCGAGTTGAAGACGCCCGTGCTCTGGAGGGTCTACCTAGCTTCGCAGCCGCTCAACGAAGTCACACAAGCGACTGCTCGATTGGCCCGGATGATCATCAATGCTCCGGGAACGGTCCAGCATCGAGACAGCGTCACCACGGGAAGTCGTCCCTAGGCTCGCTTACGGTTCAAGTATCAGCTTCCCGGTCAGCCGGCCAGTTCGGCTGAGCCGGTGGGCATCTTCGGCGCTCGTGAGCGGCAGCTTCTGCGCGATGGCCACTTCCAGTTCGCCGGCAGCGACGGCAGCCACCAGTGGTTCCAGCCGCGCGCCGGTGGGCCTGCCCAGGATGGTCTTGGATTTGAACGGGGGCACCAGCATCTGTACGGCGGCGCTGGGTTCATCGCCGGCGACCATGATGTGACGGCCGCGGGAGGACAGCAGGGCTCGGCAACTGGCGCCGGAGTAGCTGCCCACACAGTCGACGACGACGTGGAACGGGGCGTGCGGCTGGGCCTGCTCTAGGGCATCGCCCTGGTTGTAGTCGAGGACCAGGTCAGCTCCCAGGCCCTTGACCATCTCCACGTTCTTCGTCGAGCACACGCCGGCCACGAAAGCGCCCTCCAGCTTCGCGATTTGTACCGCCAGCTGGCCCACGCCGCCGGAGGCGCCCAGTACCAGTACCCGCCGGTCGGCGGGCGGTACCTGTCGGATGCGGCCCAGGTCCACCACGGCCATCCAGGCGGTGACGCCACTGACAGGAAGGGCGGCTGCGACGGCGATGTCCACCGCATCCGGGACGCGGCAGAGTTGGTCCTCTCGCACCAGGACGGTGTCGGCGTAGGAACCGCGCTGGCCACGCGCGAAGTTGGTGCCGCCCACCACCCGGTCCCCTTGGGCGGCGCGGGTCACCCCGGGGCCGACTGCCTCGACCACCCCGGCGAAGTCGACCCCGACCACCACCGGTGGCTTGGGTCCGATCAGGCGTGCGGCCAGCCTCAAGGGTCCCGAGGAGCGCATTTTCCAGTCCACGGGGTTGACGCCGATCGCTTGGACCCGAACCCGGACCTCACCGCGGCCCGGTTCGGGCGTGGGTAGCTCGACGAGTTCCAGCACCTCTGCGGGATCCCAGGTTCGCTGCGCCATGGCTTTCATTGCTTCGAGGCTAGTGAAGCCCGCCCCACTTCGTTAGGAACAGTCGGAATGCCGCGGAGTGATTGGTGCCCACGGGTCCACCCCACCCTCGTGCAAGGCCCTCCCATCTGGCATTCTTCCCTCATGAGGCCACCAGCAGCGTTTCCGTACCGACTCGATCGCCGGTGGGCGCCGGTGTTCCTGGCCCTCGGCGTCAGCGACCGCGACGGCGTCGACCTCACCGACGATGGACTGCTTCGTGCCACCTATGGCCGCTTCAGCATCGAGACGCCACTGGCCAACGTCGATCACACCCTGGTTACCGGACCCCACCGCTGGTACACCGCGGTGGGATTACGGTTGAGCTTCACCGACGACGGGATCACCTTCGGCACTAACCATGAGTCGGGCCTGTGCATTGCCTTCAAGGAAAAGATCCCCAGGGTCATCGGGTTCAAGGACCACTCCGCCCTGTGGGTGAGTGTCGCCGACCCGCAGGGGTTGGCGGCCGCGATCGGCAGGTAGCT
>CAZCHU010000077.1:0-15280 GCA_964498215.1 uncultured Mycobacterium sp.
CACGTAGCCGGTCACGCTCGGCGTGACGAACCTCGCCGAGACGACGCCGAGACGATTCAGAAACCGCTCAGAGTTTCCCGAGGATTCGCTCGCCCACAGCCGTTGTGGACAACGAGGTCTCACCCCGGGTCGCCAGATGGTCCTCGACGGCACTATCGATTCGCGCCGCAGCGCGCCGCTCGCCCACATGCGCCAGCAGCAGCGCCACCGACATAATCGCTGCGGTGGGGTCCGCGATACCCTGGCCGGCGATATCAGGCGCGCTACCGTGCACCGGTTCGAACATCGACGGATTCGAGAACGTGGCATCGATGTTTCCGCTGGCCGCCAACCCAATGCCACCGCACACCGCGGCGGCCAGATCGGTGACGATGTCGCCGAAGAGGTTGTCGGTGACAATCACATCGAACCGGCCTGGATCGGTGACCATGTGGATGGTCGCGGCATCGACATGAAGATAGGACACCTCGACGTCGGGATACTCGGGCGCAACCGCCTGTACGGTGCGCCACCACAGGGACCCGGCGTAGGTGAGCACGTTGTTCTTGTGCACCAGAGTCAACTGCTTGCGCCGCTGCTGGGCGCGCCCGAACGCGTCCTGCACCACCCGACGCACCCCGTAGGCGGTATTCACGCTGACCTCGGTAGCGACCTCGTGCGGCGTATCGACACGGATTGCGCCGCCGTTTCCCGTGTAGGGCCCCTCGGTTCCCTCCCGGACCACCACGAAGTCGATCTCCGGGTTTCCGGCCAATGGACTCTGCACCCCGGGGTAGAGCCGGCTCGGCCGCAGGTTGATGTGATGGTCCAGCTCGAACCGAATCCGCAGCAGCAGACCACGTTCGAGGAGGCCACTGGGCACGGACGGATCTCCGATAGCGCCGAGCAGAATCGCGTCGTGTTCCTTCAACTCGGCAAGCACCGAGCCGGGCAGCACTTCGCCGGTCGCATGGTACTGCCGGGCACCGAGCTGGTATTCGGTCTTCTCCACGCCGGGAAGCACCGCGTCGAGCACCGTGAGCGCCTCGCCGATGACTTCCGGGCCGATGCCGTCGCCGGCGATCACCGCCAGTCTCACGAAAGATCCACCACTTCCAGTGTGACGGCGTTGACGTCGCGACCAATGGCCGCCAGAACGTCGGCATCCACCTGACGATCCAGCCGCAGCATGATCGTCGCACCCTCACCGTCCGCGTCCTGACTGAGTTGCGCGGCGAGGATGTTGACCCCGGCGGCCCCGAGCAGGGTGCCGATCTTGCCCAGGGCACCAGGGCGGTCGTCGTAGTTGATGATCACATTGACGCCCTCGGCACGCAGGTCGAGGTTGCGGCCGTTGATCTGGACGATCTTCTCGGTGAGTTGAGGTCCGGTGAGTGTTCCCGCCACGTTCACCGTGGATCCGTCCGCTCCTACCGCACGCACGTCGACCATGCTGCGGTGGTTGGGACTCTCTGAGGCGGTCGTGATCGACGCCTCCACGCCCCGCTCGGCTGCCAGCGCGGGCGCGTTGACGAAGGTGACCTGTTCCTCGATGACCGCCGAGAACAGACCACGCAACGCCGAAAGCTTCAGCACCCCGACCTCTTCGCTGGCCAGCTCCCCCTCCACCTGAACCGACAGCGACACGGGCAGCTCGCTCGACAGCGCGCCGACCAATAGGCCGAGCTTGCGAACCAGGTCCAACCAGGGGGCGACCTCTTCGCCGACGACGCCACCGCCGACGTTGACGGCATCCGGTACAAACTCCCCTGCCAGCGCCAGCTTCACGCTGGCCGCCACATCGGTGCCCGCCCGGTCCTGCGCTTCGGCGGTGGAGGCCCCTAGATGCGGCGTGACCACCACCTGCGGCAGATCGAACAACGGACTGTCGGTGCACGGCTCGGTGGAGTACACGTCCAGGCCGGCGCCGCGTACCCGACCGCTGGTAATCGCTTCGGCGAGTGCCACCTCGTCGATCAGCCCACCGCGGGCTGCGTTGACGATGATCACTCCGGGCTTCGTCTTGGCCAGCGCCTCCGCACCGATCAGCCCCGCGGTCTCCTTGGTCTTGGGCAGATGGACGGAGATGAAGTCGGCCCGGCCGAGCAATTCGTCAAGCGTCAGCAGCTCGATTCCCAGCTGTGCAGCGCGCGCGTGCGACACATAGGGGTCATAGGCGGTGACGTGCGCGCCGAAGGCGGCGAGTCGCTGGGCCACCAGCTGGCCGATGCGGCCGAGGCCAACCACGCCGACCGTCTTTCCGAAGATCTCGGTGCCCGAGAACGACGACCGCTTCCAGGTTTTCTCACGCAGCGTGGCATCGGCGGCCGGTATCTGGCGCGCGGTGGACAGCAGCAGCGCCAGCGCGTGTTCGGCCGCACTGTGGATGTTGGACGTCGGCGCGTTGACCACCAGGACACCGCGGGCGGTGGCGGCGTCGACGTCGACGTTGTCCAGGCCGACGCCGGCACGGGCGATGATCTTCAGCTTCGGTGCCGCCGCCATCACCTCGGCGTCGACGGTGGTGGCCGAACGAACCAGCAGCGCATCGGCGTCGCTGACCGCAGCCAGCAGCTTCTCGCGGTCCGGACCGTCAACCCAACGGACTTCGACCTCGTCGCCGAGGGCTTCCACGGTCGATTCGGCCAGCTTGTCGGCAATCAGTACAACAGGCAAACTCACGCGAGACAGCCTAGTGGGCTGCTTGGGCAGGGTCGTGGGCGGGAGAATGGCGGCATGGACGTGACCGTCGTGGGCAGCGGCCCCAATGGGCTGGCCGCCGCCGTCATCTGTGCGCGAGCAGGCCTTTCGGTACAGGTCATCGAGGCCCAGTCCACGGCCGGAGGCGGTGCCCGCACCCTGCCCGATCCGGAGTTTCCCGGCGTCTCACATGACATCTGCTCCGCGGTGCACCCACTGGCGCTGGCATCGCCGTTTTTCGCCGAGTTCGATCTGCCCGCGAGGGGCGTGACGCTGGCGGTGCCCGAGGTGTCCTACGGCAATCCGCTACCGGACCGTCCCGCGGCGATCGGATACCGGGACATCGAGCGCACCTGCGCTGAACTGGCCGATGGCGCGGCGTGGCGCCGACTGCTGGGCCCACTGGCGAAAGACTGCGAGGGAGTCGTCGGGCTGATGCTCGGAGACAAGCGGTCGATCCCGCCGAGTATTCCCGCGGCGCTGCGGGTGGCGCCGCGCCTGCTCGCACAGGGCAGCCCCGCCTGGAGCCTTCTTTCCGGCGACGATGCACGGGCGCTGTTCACTGGCGTTGCCGCACACACAATCTCGCGAATGCCCTCGCTGGTGTCTGCGGGCGCGGGGCTGATGCTGGCGACACTGGCACATGCGGTGGGCTGGCCGATTCCCGTCGGCGGCTCGCAGGCCATTACCGAAGCACTACTCGCCGATCTACGGGCCCATGGCGGGGCGCTGATACTCGGCGAGGAGGTCACCAGGCCGCCTTCCGGCGTGGTGCTCTACGACACGGCACCAACCGCACTGCTACGCATTTACGGCGAGAAACTGCCGTCCCGTTATGCCGATACGCTTCGCCGCTACTCCTACGGGCCGGGCGTGGCGAAGGTCGACTTCGTACTGGACGGAGAAATCCCTTGGCAGGATCCACGTTTGGCGCATGCTCCGACCCTGCACCTGGGTGGTGACCGCATGATGATGGCGCGAGCCGAGCGGGAGATCGCCGAGGGGCTCCTCCCGAAGTATCCGATGGTGCTTGCCGCACTCCCCCACCTGGCCGACCCCGCGCGGGTCGACGCCAAGGGCCGCCGGCCACTGTGGACCTACGCCCATGTTCCGCAGGGCTCACCAGTGGACATGGCTGAAACGGTCACCGGCATCCTCGAGCGGTTCGCCCCCGGCTTCCGGGACTTGGTGGTCGGGGTGCGCAGCGTCACGGCCGCGCACCTCGCCGACCACAACGCCAACCTCGTCGGCGGTGACATCGGGGTCGGTGGCAACAACATGCTCAGCGCGCTCACCGGGCCGGCGCTGCGCTGGAATCCGTGGTCAACCCCGATCCCGAAGGCATACCTGTGCTCGTCGGCCACCCCGCCGGGCGGCGGCGTCCATGGCATGGCCGGCTTCTATGCGGCCCGCACGGTGCTGCGCAGGGAATTCGGTATCAGGCGAATGCCCTCGCTATCGCCCTGAGCGGGCGCTGTTTCTACGTTGTTTCGGTGATCGGGCGGTCCACCCAGCTCATCAGATCACGCAGCTTCTTGCCGGTCACCTCGATCGAATGCTCCGCGTTTTCCTTGCGAAGCTTCTCGAGTTCCTTGTTGCCGCCCTCGACGTTGGCCACCAGACGCTTGACGAAGCTGCCGTCCTGAATGTCACCAAGGATCTGCTTCATCCGCTTCTTCGTGTCGGCATCAATGACCCGCGGCCCGGACAGATAGCCGCCGAACTCTGCGGTGTCGGACACCGAGTAGTTCATCCGCGCGATACCACCCTCATACATCAGGTCGACGATCAGCTTGAGCTCATGCAACACCTCGAAGTAGGCGAGTTCGGGCGCGTAGCCGGCCTCGACCATCACCTCGAAGCCCGTCTTGACCAGTTCCTCGGTGCCACCGCACAACACGGCCTGCTCACCGAACAGGTCGGTCTCGGTCTCGTCCTTGAACGTGGTCTTGATGACGCCGGCCCGAGCACCGCCGATAGCCTTGGCGTAGGAGAGCGCCAGCGCCTCACCCTCGCCCTTGGGGTCCTGGTCGACGGCGATCAGGCAGGGCACGCCCTTGCCGTCGACGAACTGCCGACGCACCAGGTGCCCCGGGCCCTTCGGAGCGACCATGCCGATCGTCACGTTCGCCGGGGGCTTAATCAGGTCAAAGTGGATGTTCAGGCCGTGCCCGAAGAACAGCGCGTCGCCGTCGTTCAGGTTCGGCTCGATGTCGCGGGTGAAGATGTCCGCCTGAGCGGTGTCCGGCGCCAGCAGCATGATCACGTCGGCCCACGCGGCGACCTCCGCTGGAGTGCCCACCTCCAGCCCCTGCTCGGTGACCTTTTCGCGAGACTTCGAACCCTCCTTGAGCCCGACCTTCACCTCAACGCCGGAGTCGCGCAAGCTCAGCGAGTGCGCGTGCCCCTGGCTGCCGTAACCGATGACGCCGACCTTGCGGCCCTGAATGATCGACAGGTCCGCGTCGTCGTCATAGAACATCTCAACTGCCATCTTCTTCAATCTTCTTTCTTCTAGCTGCTTTTCAGGGTTCCTACTTGGACGTGCCGATACCGCGCGACCCGCGGGACAGCGACACCACGCCGGATTGAACGATCTCACGAATTCCGAATGGCTCGAGAACGCGCAGCAGCGCTTCGAGTTTCTCCGGGGTACCGGTGGCCTCGACAGTCACCGATTCGTTGGAGACGTCGACAACCTTGGCGCGGAACAGGTTCACCGCTTCGATCACCTGGCTACGGGTGGCAGCCTCGGCGCGGACCTTGATCAACGCGATCTCGCGCGAGACGGAATTGTCCTCGTCCTGCTCGACGATCTTGATCACATTGATCAGTTTGTTGAGCTGCTTGGTGATCTGCTCCAGCGGCGAGTCCTCGACATCGACCACGATGGTCATCCGGGACAGGTCCTTCTGTTCGGTGGCGCCCACGGCCAGAGAGTGGATGTTGTAGCCGCGACGAGCGAACAACGCGGCCACCCGCGCCAGGACACCCGGCTTGTCCTCCACAAGGACCGAAAGCGTGTGAGTGCGCGGAGGTCGTGGACTACTCATGCGTGTCCCTCCTCCGGATCACCGAACAACGGCCGAATCCCGCGTGCCGCCTGGATCTCATCATTACTGGTGCCCGCGGCAACCATCGGCCACACCTGGGCGTCCGCGCCGACGATGAAGTCGATGACCACGGGACGATCGTTGATCGCCCTGGCCTGTGCGATGACCTCTGCCACGTCTTCTTCTCGCTCACACCGCAATCCGACGCACCCCAGTGCCTCGGCCAGCTTGACGAAGTCCGGGATGCGATGTGAGTGAGTGGCCAAATCCGTTTGGCTGTAGCGCTGTTCATAAAACAGGGTCTGCCACTGTCGGACCATGCCCAGGTTGCCATTGTTGATCACCGCAACCTTGATCGGCACCCCTTCGACCGCGCAGGTGGCCAGCTCCTGATTGGTCATCTGGAAGCAGCCGTCGCCGTCGATGGCCCACACCTCGGCCTCCGGACGGCCCATCTTGGCCCCCATCGCCGCGGGGACCGCGAAGCCCATGGTGCCCAGCCCGCCTGAGTTGATCCACGTCTTGGGGTTCTCGTAGGAGATGAACTGAGCCGCCCACATCTGATGCTGACCCACGCCGGCGACGTAAACCGCGTCGGAACCGGCGATCTTGCCGAGCGACTCGATCACGAACTCGGGCGACAGGCTGCCGTCGCTCTGCGGCCCATAGCTCAGCGGATACGTCGACTGGACGCCGCGCAGGTACTCCCACCAACTGTCGAGCTTGATCGAATCCAGCGCTGTGCCATCGCGGCGCAGCGCCTCGCTCAAATCCGTGATCACGGCCTTGACGTCGCCCACGATCGGCACGTCGGCGTTTCGGTTCTTTCCGATCTCGGCGGGATCGATGTCGGCGTGGATGACCTTCGCATCGGGGGCGAAAGAGTCCAGCTTGCCGGTCACCCGGTCGTCAAATCGGGTACCCAACGCGATCAGCAGGTCGCTGCGTTGTAACGCGGCCACCGCGGCCACGGTCCCGTGCATGCCGGGCATGCCCATGTTCTGCGGATGGCTGTCGGGGAACGCTCCCCTGGCCATCAGCGTAGTGACGACCGGAATACCGGTCAGCTCGGCCAAGTCGAGCAACTGGTCGCTGGCCTCGCCCCGAATGACTCCGCCACCGACGTAGAGCACCGGCCTGCGCGCCTCGGAGATGAGCTTGCCCGCCGCGCGGATCTGTCGATTGTGCGGCCTGGTGTTGGGCTTGTACCCGGGTAGCTCGAACTTCGGCGGCCAGCTGAACGTGCACTGTGCCTGCAACACATCCTTCGGGATGTCGACGAGGACCGGGCCGGGTCGCCCACTGGCGGCGATGTGGAACGCCTCGGCAATCACGCGAGGGATGTCGTCACCGCTGCCGACCAGGAAGTTGTGCTTGGTGATCGGCATCGTGATGCCGGAGATGTCGGCTTCCTGGAACGCATCCGTACCGATCAGGCCACGCCCGACCTGCCCGGTGATCGCGACCATAGGAATCGAGTCCATATAGGCATCGGCCAGCGGTGTCACGAGGTTGGTGGCGCCCGGACCCGAAGTCGCCATACACACACCTACCCTGCCGGTGGCATGCGCGTACCCGCTGGCGGCATGTCCACCGCCCTGTTCGTGCCGGACCAGGACGTGCCGCAATTTCTGAGAGTCGAAAAGCGGGTCGTACACCGGCAGGACCGCGCCGCCCGGGATGCCGAAGATGACGTCGACATCAAGTTCCTCGAGCGACCGAATCACCGCCTGCGCTCCGGTGAGCTGATGGGGCGCAACTCGTTTCGGCTGCGCGGGAGCAGTGGCCGGCGCTGTGTGACTCCCGTTCGCCGGTGTCGGCGACTGTTCGGGTGGTCGCGTCGTGGGTGCGCTCACGGTAGTTCCTCTGGTTCCGTCCGGATCTCTTCGGTGTTGGGCAAGAAAAAACCCCCGTCAGCTCAGCGGCTGCACGAGGGTTGCGCGTCGATGCTGCGGTGCTATGCCCGGCTCTGGGCTAGCGCGGCATCAACGCGCAACCCAATTACTACGCCCGGGGTCTGCATAGCGATCGACGGTAGCCGCCGAACTGGCCAAAGGTCAAGTTCGCTGTCGATGGGATGATAGCGGCATGGGTTCCTCTTCAGCGTCCGTGCCGGCCCCCGTGGTCGTCAGAATCTCGCCGATGGCGCATCTAGCCGTGGGCATGCTGACGCTCGGATTGCTCTCGCTGGTGTTCGCCGGGCCGAGGTGGTTTCTGTTCCTTCTCGTCATTCCGGTGCTGCTGTCTCTGGTGATCATGCGGTACCGAACGACAGCAGACCGCGACAAAGTGACCGCACGGACCCTGCTGGGCAGCGAAACGGTCCGCTGGGAAGACATCGACGGGCTGCGGTTCGGTCGGCAGGCCTGGGCGCGTGCCCGACGACGCGACGGCACTGAGCTGTCGCTTCCCGCGGTGACGTTCGCAACGCTGCCGACCCTGACCGCAGCCAGCGGCGGACGGGTCCCCAACCCCTACCAATGAGGGTGGCGCCGCCCGGTGCTACGCCAGCGGGTTGGCGCCGTTGAGCAGGACCCAGATAGCGACACCGGCACCCACACCCAGAATCAGCGCCGCGATCGATCCGATAAAGGGTCGCCGGGCCCAGCCGCGACCGGCATCCAGGCCGTATCGGCCCGGACCGATCAGGACGATGGCGGCCACCACCAGCAGCAAGACAACTTCATACTCGTGCCCATCGGCCAGAAAGTCCGAAAGCCTAGCCTCGTTGTTGGCGTCCATCACTTCAGCGAGGATCGCCGGAACCAGGTAGGCCAACGCGCCACCGGCCGCCACCGGCGTGAATAGGCCAAGTACCAGCAACACTCCGGCGAGAATCAGTCCGCCGGCACCGACATAGCTCAGGATGTCGGCATGGCGAAAGCCGACCCCGGTCAGGTACTCGCGGAAGGCGTCGATATTTTCACCGCCCCACCAGCCGAACATCTTCTGCAGGCCATGACCGATGAGCAGGGCGCCAACGGCAACCCGCAGCAACAACAGCCCGAAATCCTGCGTTCCTCTGCGGTCGGGGGCGCCGCGCTCGTCGACCAGGACCCCGGCCGGGGCTGCCGGAGTGCCGTACGCACCAGCCGCCAGGCCCGTGCCCGCCTGCACATAGGGCAGCGGCTCGGGTTCGCTGATCAGTCCGAACGACTGCTCGCTCGCCGGCTTGGCGGTGTCGTACCGTGGGATCGTGGTGGTTTCGAAATCGCCACCGTAATTTCCCGATGGAACGTCGTCCTCAGGGTCCACAAGCCTCGCTGACGCAGGCGGGCTACCCGAGTCGTCGGGCCGCTGCCAGGGGCGTGGGTCATTGGGACTCGTCACGAATGCCAGGGTAAGTGCAAGTCGCCTGCGAATGGGGAATTGGCGCGGCGCGTTGAGCCCGGTGTACCGAGCTGCGGGGGGTGGGCACCGGGGCGCGTGTGGCGCGCACTGCCCCACGATCCGTAACCTGGCCTGCATGAGTCAGTGTCGGCCGCCGGGGCCAGTCGTGGTTCTGCTGTGCACGGCATTGCTTGCCGGCGCCGGCTGCGCCCGCTTCGATACCGCGCAATCACAACCGTTCACCACAAAACCCAAGCTTGCCGCGGGTCCGACGTCGACGCCGCCCCCACCGCCCCCGCTGCCCGCGAAACCGTTCCCCAAGGAATGCCCGGCTCCCGGCGTCATGCAGGGCTGCCTGGAAAGCACCAGCGGCCTGATCATGCTTCCCGACAGCAAGTCCGCGCTGGTGGCCGAACGGACCACCGGGGCGGTCAAACAGGTATCCGTCCGGGCCGAACCTTTCGTCAAGACGGTGATTCCCGTCGATCCCAGCGGTGACGGCGGACTGATGGACATCATCTTGTCCCCGACCTACTCCCAGGACCGGCTGATGTACGCCTACATCAGCACCCCGACCGACAACCGGGTAGTCCGCATTGCCGACGGCGATGTTCCCAAGCCGATCCTGACCGGTATCCCCAAGGGCGCCACTGGCAATACCGGATCGCTGGCGTTCACCAGCCCCACCACCTTGGTGGTGCAGACGGGTGACGCGGGCGATCCCGGCCTGGCCTCGGATCCCGGGTCGAAGGCCGGCAAGCTGCTGCGTATCGAGCAGCCAACGACAATCGACCAGGCCCCCACGACCACCGCACTGTCCGGCCTGGGCTCAGGCGGCGGCATGTGCGTCGACCCTTCCGACGACGCCCTCTACGTCACCGACCGGACGCCAACCGCCGACCGGCTACAGCGCATCAGCAAGGATTCGACGGTCTCGACTGTGTGGACCTGGCCCGATCGTCCCGGGGTGGCGGGCTGTGCCGCGCTGGACGGCACGGTGTTGGTGAACCTGGTCAACACTGAGCAGACCGTCGCCGTACGGATGGCCCCGGACACCGGTGCGGTGACCGGGGATCCGGAGGTGGTTCGCGAAGACAAACATGGTCATGCTTGGGCGCTGGAGGTGTCACCGGATGGCAACGTGTGGGGTGCCACCGTCAACAAGACCTCCGGCGACGCGATGAAGCTCGACGACGTGGTGTTCCCGCTGTTCCCGCAGGGTGGCGGTTTCCCGCGCACCAACGCCGACAAGACCTGATCAGGAACCCTTCAGGCGCAGTATCAGCCGGGTGCCGCCCAGCGGGCTGACTTCCAGCGCTGCCGTGCCACCGTGGATCTCTGCCTGCTGTGCCACCAGGGCCAGGCCGAGGCCAGACCCCGACCGCGACGCGGTGCTGCCGCGGTGAAAGCGTTCGAACACCGCGACACGTTCCTGCTCGGGCACCCCGGTTCCGTTGTCGTCTACGGCGAGCTCGACGCCTTCCGAAGAACTCACCACACTCAGCCGAACCTGGGTAGCCCCACCATGTTTGACGGCGTTGGCGATGGCGTTGTCGACGACGAGCCGGAGCCCCGCTGGCATCCCGAGCATCAATACCGTCGTTGAAGACGCCAGCGACACGTCCAGTCCGGGATAGTTGTGCATCGCTTCGTGAGCTGCGCGGTCGAGCAATTCGGCAACGTCAAACGGGACGAAATCATCGACGGTGGTCAATTCCCCTTGCGCCAGCCGCTCCAACGCGGTCAGCGTCGCCTCGATCCGGGACTGGGTACGCATCACGTCGCCGATCACTTCTTTGCGCTGCTCGGCGCCCAGGTCGAGGGTCGACAGCACCTCGAGGTTGGTACGCATCGCCGTCAGGGGCGTGCGGAGCTCATGAGAGGCCACGGCGGCGAAGTCGCGCGCCGATTCGAGCGCCGCCCGGGTGCGCAGCTGCTCGTCACCGATCCGAGCCAGCATGCCCTCCACCGCTTCGGAGATCTCGACCGCCTCCCACACCCCGCGCACCTGTAGTTCATCGGGATTGGACTGCGCGTTGATGGCACGCGCCTGTTGCGCCAGCAGCCGAAACGGGTTGACCATGACCAACCCGATTAACCAACCCACGATCAGGGTGCCGACGATCACGCCCGCACAGATCCAGAACACCCGCCAGTGCAGTGAATCGATGCGGGCTTGGGTGTCGGCGAGCGGGGCTCCCAGCGCGATGGACGCGCTACCGGTGGTGATGGTGCGCACGCGGTACTCGACGCCCTCGATCGAGGCGTCGGCGTACCCGGCGGGAAGCTCAGGCAACACGATGTCGGCCGGGATCGACACCGTGCTGCTTCCGATCCGGGCGGTGCGCACCAGGCCACCCTCGGTTGGCTCGGGCCCGATTCCGTCCTGTGCGCTGCGGAGCAGGGTGTTGACGTCACCAAGGCTGGACAGTGAGTCCAGTCGCTGGTCGAGCTGGTCGTACTGGTCATTGGTGACGCCCACCCACACCCAGACGCCGAGTATCAGCACCAGAACGATCACGCCCAGCTGGGCGAGCCTGACGATCGACCGCAACGACAGCAGCCGAAGTGGGTGAGCCAGGATGCGAAACACCAGGTCCTGGAATCGCTTCATCGGCCCCACGCCCGCTCGTCGTCGGAAATGTTGTTCACCTTTCAGCTACAGGCAGCCATGATCAGCTCGCGCACCCGCGCGGCGTCGGCCTGGCCCTTGGTGGCTTTCATCACCGCACCGACGATCGCCCCGGCGGCCTGCACCTTGCCCCCGCGAATCTTCTCGGCGATGTCGGGGTTGGCCGCCAGCGCCTCGTCGACGGCGGCCTGAATCAACGAATCGTCGCGCACTACCGACAGCCCGCGATCGGCCATCACCTGCTCGGGTTCGCCCTCGCCGGCGAGCACTCCCTCGACGACCTGACGGGCCAGTTTGTTGGACAACTTGCCGTCGTCAACGAGCTTGATCACCGCAGCGACCTGGGCCGGGCTGATGGCCAAATCCGACAGGTTCACCCCGATTTCATTGGCCTTCTGCACCAAGAAGTTTCCCCACCAGGCCTTCGCCGCATCGCTGGACGCGCCATGATCGACGGTCGCGGCGATCAGGTCGATGGCACCGATGTTGACCAGGTCGCGCATCACCTCATCGGAGATTCCCCACTCATCCTGAATTCGCTTGCGCGACAGCCACGGAAGTTCAGGGATGGTCTGACGGAGCTGGTCGACGTAGTCAGCAGCCGGGGCCACGGGTTCCAGATCGGGCTCCGGAAAGTACCGGTAGTCCTGCGCGGTCTCCTTGCTGCGTCCAGGGGAGGTATAACCGTCCTCGTGAAAATGGCGCGTCTCCTGGACGATGGAGCCCCCAGCCGACAGCACCGCTGCCTGCCGTCGCATCTCGTAGCGAACGGCCACCTCCACACTCTTGAGCGAGTTGACGTTTTTGGTCTCAGTTCGAGTGCCGAACTCCGCCTGTCCTGTCGGCTTCAGCGAAACGTTCGCATCGCAGCGCATCGAACCCTGATCCATCCGGACATCGGATACAGCCAAACCGCGCAACAGGTCTCGTAACGCCGCCACATAGGCGCGGGCGATCTCCGGTGCCCGGTCAGCCGTCCCCTCGATGGGCTTGGTGACGATCTCGATGAGCGGCACCCCTGCGCGGTTGTAGTCGATCAGTGATGTGGTTGCCCCGGCGATGCGCCCGGTCTCGCTGCCCAGATGGGTCAACTTGCCGGTGTCCTCCTCCATGTGGGCCCGCTCGATCTCGACCCGCCACGTCGTACCGTCGTCCAGCGGCACCTCGAGATGGCCGTCGATGGCGATGGGTTCGTCGTACTGCGAAATCTGGTAGTTCTTCGGCATATCCGGATAGAAGTAGTTCTTCCTGGCGAACCGGCACCACGGGACGATGTCGCAATTGAGCGCCAGGCCGATGCGGATCGCGGACTCGACGGCCGCCTGATTGAGCACCGGCAACGAGCCTGGTAACCCCAGGCACACCGCGCAGACCAGCGTGTTGGGGTCCGCCCCGAACCGGTTGGCGCACCCGCAGAACATCTTGGTCTGCGTCGACAGTTCGACGTGGACCTCCAGCCCCAGGACAGGGTCGTACTTCTCCAGGACCTCGTCGTAGTCGAGCAGGTCAGCGCTTGCCGCAACACTCATGCCTGGAATCCTATTCGTGCTTGAATGATCAGATGCCGTTGGATCGGCGCACGTTCCTGCGGGCGGGCGCTATCGGAGCCCTCACCGGTGGCGCGGTGCTGGCCTCCTGCGCGCGCTCGCCCCAACCGGGAGTGGACGCGACGATGACCGCAGCGGTCACCGACATCGATCTCGGCGCCGGCATCGTGGTGTCGACATGGGCCTGGAACTCGCGAGTGCCCGCCGACGAGATCCGACTGCAGCGCGGACAAACACTGGCGATCACGCTGGCCAACGATCTCCCGGAGCCTTCCACCATCCATTGGCATGGCCTGGCCATACCCAATGACATGGACGGAGTACCCGTCCTCACCCAGCAGGCTGTAGCACCCGGTTCCACATTCCACTACCAATTCGTCGTCCCAGACAGTGGAACCTACTGGGCGCACCCGCACTTCGGATCGCAGCTGGACCGCGGCCTGTACGCGCCGGTGATCATCGAGGACCCGGCCGACGGTGCTGACTACGACGACGAGTTGACCTTGGTGGTCGACGATTGGCTCGACGGAACCGGCACCAACCCGACAGCGGTGTTCGAGAATCTGCGCCGCACCGGTATGGAACCCATGGAGCCGGGCGGCCCGGGTATATCTGCGACGATGCCACTGGGCGAGGACGGCGGCGACGTCACCTACCCCTACTTCCTCATCAACGGCCGGGTACCTACCGACCCGCAGGTGAAGGACTACTCCGCCGGCCAGCGGATCCGGTTGCGCATCATCAACGCCGGCGGAGACACGGCTTTCCGGATCGGCATCCCCAGTGTCCCGCTGCTGGTCACCCATACCGACGGCTTTCCAGTGATCCCCAAGCGAACCGACTCGGTGCTGTTGGGGATGGGCGAGCGGGCAGACGCGATCATCACGCTGGGCGACTCTTCGGTGCCGGTGATCGCGGCGCCGTATGGCAAGAATGGGCACGCCCAGCTGAACCTGCGGGTCGGCGGTGCTGCGTTGAGTGGGGATTCAGCCGCAGTGCAGCGCTTCGTTAAGGAACTAAACAGCCAGGTCCCGCTCAACACGGCCACTCTGGAGCCCACCGAAACCGACACCCTGTCCGCGGCCGCACCAACCCAGACGCTCGACCTTCGGCTGGGAGGCCCGATCGCCCCCTACACCTGGGTAATCAACGATCGGGTCTACCAACCCGACGCCCCCGGACTGCCGGTGCGCCCTGCCCAGCGCACCCGGATCCGCTACATCAACGAGTCGATGATGTTTCACCCGATGCATCTGCACGGGCACACCTTTCAGGTGCAGGGCAACGACGGTCCGCGCGCACGTAAGGACACCGTACTCGTGCCACCCCAGGCGACCGTGGTGGCGGATTTCGACACCAACAACTCGGGTAGCTGGATAACTCACTGCCACAACGAGTATCACCTCGAAGCGGGGATGGCGACCTACCTGCAGTACACCGCTTGACCGTTCGGCGGCACGCGGGCGATCAGCCGAAGAACTCGGCGGCGTCGTCGTAGCGGCTCTGCGGAACCAGCTTCAGCTGACGGGTGGCATCGGCCAGCGATACCCGTCCGATGTCCTGACCACGCAGCGACACCATCATCCCGTACTCCCCCGCGTGTGCGGCGTCGGCGGCGTTCACGCCGAAGCGGGTGGCCAGGACCCGGTCGTAGGGTGTCGGGATGCCACCACGTTGTACGTGGCCGAGCACCGTCACCCGAACTTCCTTGTTGATCCGCTTCTCCACCTCGACAGCGAGCTGCTGGGCGACACCGGTGAACCGTTCGTGGCCGAACTCGTCGACGCCGCCCTTGGTCAGCTGCATCGAGCCCTCGGCCGGTTTCGCGCCCTCGGCCACCACGCAGATGAAGTGCGAATCACCCCGCACGAAGCGGTTTTTGACCAGTCGGCAGACTTCCTCGACGTCGAACGGCTGCTCGGGGATCAGCGTCATGTGCGCACCGGAGGCCAGTCCGGCGTTCAGCGCGATCCAACCGGCGTGGCGGCCCATCACCTCGACGAGCATCACCCGTTGATGCGACTCGGCGGTGCTGTGCA
>CAZCHU010000078.1:0-10951 GCA_964498215.1 uncultured Mycobacterium sp.
ACCCTCGCCACATCGAGGCCATCGACGCCTACTGGGTGAGCGCCGCCGAGCACGGCATGAACGCGTCCACCTTCACCTCCCGCGTCATCGCCTCAACGGGTGCCGACGTGGCGGCCGCACTCTCCGGCGCGATCGGCGCGATGAGCGGTCCACTGCATGGCGGCGCTCCCGCGCGGGTGATCCCGATGATCGACGAAGCCGAGCGCACCGGCGATGCACGGGCGGTCGTCCGGGGAATCCTGGACCGTAAGGAAAAGCTGATGGGCTTCGGACATCGCGTATACCGCGCCGAAGATCCGCGAGCGAGGGTGCTGCGTGCTACCGCCGAACGGCTGGCGGCGCCGCGGTACGAGGTGGCGGCGGCACTGGAGCAGGCCGCGCTGACGGAACTGCGGGAACGCCGCCCCGACCGGCCGATCGAAACCAACGTCGAGTTCTGGGCGGCGGTGATCCTTGACTTCGCTCAGGTACCGCCACGGATGATGCCTGCGATGTTCACCTGTGCCCGCACCGCCGGGTGGTGCGCCCACATCCTGGAGCAGAAGCGGCTGGGCAAGCTTGTGCGGCCGTCCGCGATCTATGTCGGCCCCGAGCCGCGCAGCGTGGAGTCGGTCCAGGGCTGGGATCTTCTCGGCCTGGCCTGACCGGCGAATCAGTTTCCTAGGCGCTCAGCGGCGCAGACCGGCGAGTAGGCGCCGGCGCTGCGCGGGCGCCGCGGCCTGGCGCATATCGGTGACGTTGGTGAACTTGCGTCGCGGCCGCCGCCCACCACCACGGGCGATCTCGGCCTCGTCGATTGCTTTCCACCCTCCGGCATCGATCACCTGAGGACGTCGGTTCCGCACGAACCGGTCCAGTGCGGCGACCTTGTGCACCGGGTCGGCCAATAGACCGTCGTTGTAGTCGGCGACCAGGTTGCGTACCGTCTGTGCCGCGCAGGACTTGTTGGTTCCGATGAAGCCCGTCGGCCCGCGTTTGATCCAGCCCGCCACGTAGCTGCCGCGCATCGGCATACCACTGTCCGGATCGATCACCCGGCCAGCATCGTTGGGAACCACCGCGGCCACCGTGTCGAACGGTAAACCGCGAATCGGCTTGCCCCGGTAGCCTATTGAGGTCAGCACGACTCCGGCGGGGATCACCCGGGTCTCATCGGTCCCGGTGACGGTGAACTCCATCCCGGCAGCCGCGGCCTTCCCGAGAATACGTGCGGGGGTCAGACCGTAGGCGAACCGAATCCGGGGCCGGGATGAGGGCGTGCTGGCGTCGCCCAATGTGGCGAGTATCTGCAGCTTGCTGCGTGTCAGCGGGTCAGCTTCGCGGGCGAGATCGTTGATCACCAGATCGCGATCAGTGGCGTCGAGAACCACCTCACACTCCCCGGTAAGCCCGATCAGCTCAGGCAGGGTGAACGCCGACGAGGACGGTGTGCGGCGGGCGACGATCACCACCTCCCGCACCTGGGATTCTCGCAGCACGTCCAGTGCATGATCGGCGATATCGGTGCCTGCCAACGCATTCGGATCGGTCGCCAAGATTCGCGCGACATCCAGCGCCACGTTCCCGTTACCCACGATCACGACGCGTTCACCACTCAGATCGATTGAAAAGTCGGCGTAGTCGGGATGCCCGTTGATCCACGCGACCACCTCGGTGGCGGTGGATGTACCCGGCAGCCCCATGCCGTCCACCTCTAGGCGGCGGTCGTGGGCGGCACCCACCGCATACAAGACCGCGTGGTGGTGTTCGAGGAGTTCGTCGTGGGTCAGCTGCGATCCCACCTCGACGTTGAGGTAGAACCTGAATCCGCGCCTCGCGGCGATCGTGCCGAACAGCCGCGTCACCTTTTTTGTGTCCTGGTGGTCGGGGGCAACTCCGGCGCGCACCAATCCGAAGGGTGTTGGGAGCTTCTCGAAAACGTTGACCCGGACTCCCCGCTGGGTCAGCAGTTCGTCGGCCGCATACATGGCTGCGGGCCCAGAGCCGACTATGGCGACCCGGAGCGGGCCTTCGGCGCGCCGATGCACCACTGGGGCTTCGAGCACCGGCGCAAGCTTGGATGTCGGCGGCAACTTGGTCTTGCGAACCGGATAGAACGCCGCGTTCAGTTCTACGAACGGCAACTGCCGCTCGGTCAACCGTGCATCCGGGGCTATTGCGCCGACCGGGCAGGCGGATACGCAGGCGCCGCAGTCGACGCATGCCGCCGGATCGATGTAGAGCATCTCGGCGGCCGCGAATCCCGGTTCGTCCGGTGACGGGTGGATGCAGTTCACGGGGCACGCGTAGACACACGATCCGTCGCTGCAACACGACTGGGTAATGACGTGGGGCAAGGGGGTTCCTAGCGGATTCGGCGAACGGATCGCCTAGGCGGCGGTCACGACGTGCTGACGCGCGGGTTCACTGCGGTAGCGGCTGGGCGGGCCGTCGATCTTGCAGATACGCCACATCAACTTTGCGACCGGGTTCATCAGCCCCGTGTCGTGACAGAGCATCCGGACATCGCCGAACATCTCACGCAGGAACTGCTCTGATTCGGGCGAGGAGAAGAACAATTCCTTCTTTACCGACCGCGGGATGTCGAATTCCTTCCAGAACGATTTCGGCGGCTTCACGATCGCCTGGCACAGCACTCGCATAATGACCGGTACGTGTAGCGAAAGCCAGAACCTCTTGCGGCGCACCATGTTCGGGACGCGCCTGCGCAGGTACTCGTGCGCAAAGGAAATGTGTCGGGCTTCCTCGGCCACGTGGATGGCCATCACACGCTCCATGATCGGATGCAGTGCCTTGCCCTCGCGCAGCACAGTCTTCTGGGTGTGATCGATGGGCTCCTCGCCGGCCAGCACCCCGAAAAAGAAAACGATGGGCAATGGACCGGCGGCCAGTGGGATGAACTGCGACAACCACCTGAGCATCCGCGGCATGCCCGGGACGTCGGCGCCGATCCGGTTCACCATCTCCTGGAACATCATGGTGTGGTGGCACTCTTCGACTGACTCGTGCATGCAGTACCGGTACTCGGGGGAGCCGTTGGGCACCCAGAACACGTAGTTCATCAAACCGCGGATCAGGATCGATTCGAAGTGCAGCCCGACCTTGGCCACATTCGCCTGGCGCCACATCCCGATCTCGATCTGCCGCTGGGTGCACTGCGCCCGATACCAAGGGTGACGTCCGATCGGGTCCGTTTCCGGCAGTATCCAGCGGGGGTCGTCCGGGATCACCGCGAACTCAGGCGCATCCCAATCGATGTCTGTGTAGGGGTTGAAATTTCGACGCACAGAACCCTCGGACAGGGTTTTCAGCATGTCAACGTATGCCTGGTCTTCCGGGCTGTCGCCTAACTCCATGTTCTTGCGCCAACGCCGGACGATGGGCGTTCTAGCGGTCGTGACGGCCATGGGTGAGCCTCCCGTGAGGTTTACATTCGCCTACTCGCTGTCTAGAAACAGTACCCGCGGTCCCAGGAATTGAACAGGGTGTTTTCACCAGTTGCCTAGATACCCAGCTGCCTGCGGGGACTGAGAACCCCGAAGTCGAGACCGCCACACCACCCTCTACATGGCAATCGTTGGCCACGCTTTAGTGTTGCCACCATGGCCGACGCCTCAACTACCAAGTCCTCGCTGATCATCCCGCCTGCACTCAAACCCGCCGACGGCCGATTCGGCTGCGGACCGTCCAAGGTCAGAGCCGAACAATTGCAGGCGCTGGTGGCGGCCGGCGAGGTTTTCGGCACGTCTCATCGCCAGGCGCCGGTCAAAAACCTGGTGGCGCGGGTACGTGAAGGCCTCGGGCAACTGTTCTCGCTACCCGACGGCTACGAGGTGGTCCTCGGCAACGGCGGATCCACGGCATTCTGGGATGCCGCGGCGTTCGGATTGATCGATAAGCGCTCGCTGCATCTGACGTATGGCGAGTTCAGCGCGAAGTTCGCCTCTGCGGTAGCCAAGAATCCGTTCGTCGGCGACCCCGTCGTCATCAAGGCCGATCCGGGCGGAGCACCCAAACCCGTGTCCGATCCGGCGGTCGACCTGATCGCGTGGGCGCACAACGAGACCTCTACCGGCGTTGCGATACCGGTGGAACGGCCGGAGGGATCCGGTGACGCGTTGATCGCGATCGATGCAACCTCGGCGGCCGGGGGCCTGCCGGTAAACATCAACGACGCCGATGTGTACTACTTCGCCCCTCAGAAAAACTTCGCCGGCGACGGCGGGCTCTGGATCGCGCTGATGTCGCCTGCTGCGCTGGCGCGGGTGGAGGCGATCGCCGGCACCGGGCGGTGGGTGCCCGATTTCCTGTCCCTACCCATTGCCATCGAGAACAGTGTGAAGAACCAGACCTACAACACCCCGGCGATCGCGACGCTGGTGCTACTTGCCGACCAGATCGGCTGGCTGCTCGACAACGGTGGTCTTGATTGGGCGACCCAGCGGACCGCCGACTCCGCGGCGCGCCTTTACTCGTGGGCCGAGGCATCGTCGTTCGCGACTCCGTTCGTCGCAGATCCGGCACTACGCTCACCGGTGGTGGGAACCATCGACTTCTCCGACGACGTGGATGCAGCGGCCGTGGCGTCGATATTGCGGGCCAACGGCATCGTCGACACCGAGCCCTACCGCAAGCTTGGACGCAACCAGCTGCGCGTCGGGATGTTCCCCGCTGTGGAACCAGACGATGTCACCGCACTGACTCAGTGCATCGACTGGGTCACGCAACGGCTCTAACCGCGAACCTCTGCAGCGTGTCACCCGGGTTACGGACTGATAACGCAGTAGGGTGACCTGGGTATCGGGCTTGGCTTCAGCCCGGAGGAGGTCGCAATGCGAGAACTCAAACTCGTCGGACTCGATACCGACAGCCGGCAAATCATCTGTGAGTCAGCCGACTCCGGCGAGAAATTCGTGCTGCGCTCCGACCCGCGACTCGAGGCGGCAGTTCGTGGCGATGAGGCCGGTTCCAGTCAAACCGCTATCGATGTCGAGGTTACAAACACGATGCGCCCCAGAGATATCCAGGCAAAGATCCGTTCGGGTGCGTCCGTCGAGCAGATCGCCAAGGCCTCGGGAGCGTCCATCTCGCGGGTGGAGCGGTTCGCCCATCCGGTGCTTCTTGAGCGAGCACGTGCCGCCGAGCTGGCTACCGCCGCCCATCCGGTCCTCCCTGACGGCCCCTCAGTGCTGACCCTGTTGGAGACGGTGAGCACCGCGCTGGTTGCACGCGGCCTCGACCCCGAAGACACCACCTGGGATGCCTGGCGCAACGAGGACGGGCGCTGGACGGTGCAGATGTCCTGGACGGCGGGCAGATCGGATCTACAGGCACATTTCCGGTTCGCGCCGGGCGCACACGGCGGGACAGTCACAGCCTTTGACGATGCGGCCCACGAGCTGATCGACCCGGGTTTCGCTCGCCCCCTGCGGCCCCTGGCCCCAGTGGCCCAGCTAGCCCTCGGGGAACCCGAGACACCCCTTACGACGCCGACTGAGGCGCCCGAGCCGCCGCCGGCGACCAAGCCGCCGCGTCCGAAAAAGGGCCACCCAGCCGTACCAGCATGGGAGGACGTCCTATTAGGCGTTCGCTCCAGCGGCGGCCAGCGCTAGCAGCGCAACCCACCCTCCCCCGACGCCGACCGCCGATCCGAGCACGAACCAGCGCCATACCGGGACGTTGCGCCATCCCCACACGGTGGGAGCGAGTCCGCCAACTGCGACGAGGTTCAGGCCGACGGCGACCAGCGGATGAACCCGCGACAAACCGATACTGAGGACGACGATCGCCGTACCGAGCACGGCGGCGACGAACGCTGCCACTGTCAACCCGGTTGCCCAGGGGGTGGAGTCTTCGGTCATGCCCCTCCCCCAGTCGGCGCGAGCCTGTTGCGCTCGTAGAAGGCTAATGCGGCGGCCGTGGCAACGTTGAGCGAGTCGGTACCCCCCGACATCGCAATCCGCACCCGCTCGTCACTCAATCGCATGGTCTGTTCTTGAAGGCCGGGTCCCTCCGCACCGACCAGGACAGCCACCCGCTGCCCGACCAGCCCTGCCATCGCGTCGGGCAACGACGGCGCCGCCGGCTCGGGCGTCATCGCCAGCACTCGAAACCCAGCCTCCTGCAATAGTTTCAGGTCCTTCGGCCAGGACTTCGCTCTGGCAAATGGCACCAGCAGCGCGTGCCCCATCGAGACCCGGACAGCTCGCCGGTACAGCGGGTCGGCACATCCGCTGCCGAATAGAACCGCATCGACACCGAGACCCGCAGCATTACGAAACACCGAACCGAGGTTCTCGTGATCGTTGACGCCCTCGAGCACCGCAACCGTCTTGGCGCGATCAAGCACCTGGGGCACTGTCAGCTCGGGGGCGCGCGACGCCGACGCCAGGACGCCTCTATTGAGGTGAAAGCCCACCGCCTCGGCCATCACCTCGGCGGTAGCCCGGTAGAACGGCGCGTCGAGACCGGCCAGGTCGGCGCCGAGCTCAGTCAGCCGCCGGTCGGTGCCCAGAAACGCGCGCGGAGCGAACCGTGAGGCCAGCATGCGCTGTACCACCAACACACCCTCGGCGATCACCAAACCTTTGCCGGTGGGCAGGTCCGGCCGACGGTCGACGCTGTTGAGGTCGCGGAAGTCGTCGAGCCGGGGGTCAGCGGAGTCTGTGACGTCGACGACGTTGACGTCGCTCCCCATCACTGGTTTTCGTCGACGTCGAGGTGGAATTCGACGGCTCTCACAGCGTCGAGACTACCCAGGGCGATTCGGGCGGACCCGGCCATCGGCTACGTTCGGGGAATGAGCGAGCCCGACGCCCCGCAGCCGCCGACGCTACCCGCGGCACTCCTAGCACCGTGGCCCGTCATTGTCGTCATCACCTGCGGCTGGTTGATCGCTGCGGCGCTCGCCTTTACCGTGGCCTCGCTGCAGGACCTACGGCCGGTCACCGTCGCGGGTCTGGGCGTCGGCGTTCTTGGCACATCAATATTTCTGTGGCAACGTCACGCCGTGCGCCGCGGATCGCGTGGTGCTCAAAGCGGTCTGACCTGAACGACCGAGGAGGATGGAGCCATGGGAGCGCCCTTGCTGCACGCCCAGATCGATATTGACGCGCCGGTGTCCAAGGTTTGGGCGCTGGTCTCCGATTTGAGCCTGATGCCACAGTGGAGTCCGCAGTGTCGTCTGATGAAAACCATCGGCGAACTCCGCCCAGGCGCGCGAACGGTCAACCTCAATCGGCGCGGATTCCTGTTCTGGCCGACTACCTGCCGCATCACCGAGCTGATCCCCGAACAGAAGCTTGCGTTCCGCGTCAACGAGAACGGCACCGTCTGGAGCTATGAACTCGAGCCGACCGAGACAGGCACCCGGCTTCGCGAGACCCGGCATGCCGAGAACGGCGTCAAGCCGGTATCCAACCTGCTGGTCAATTCCCTGCTGGGCGGGGTGCCTGACTTCGAGAAGGAGCTGGTCGAAGGCATGAAAGCTTCGTTGGCGCGGATCAAAGAGGCCGCAGAGCGCTAGCCGCCCTTGGGCTGCTCCACCAGGTCCAGCACACCGTCGTCGTAGGGGTCATACAGCGGCGACCCGGTACCCGACGATGCGGGAGTGTCGGAGTGTGCACCGCAACCGTACTCGGCGTCGACGACATGACCGTCGGAGGCGAACTCGTTGGCGCAAACCCCGAACATCACCCCGAGCGCGCCGCGGAGTGGCAGAAAAAAGCCACAGTCGCGACACATCCGCCTGGTCGCCTTGGCCATCGCGGACCCGGGGCCGTACTCACCGTCGTGCCAGCGCTGAGCGGCATCGTTGCGACCCCACAGGCCCAGGACCTGACGGCGACCGAGCCCGATCTCGGCGGCTACCTCGTCGATCTCTGGGTCGCCGGTGCCCGCGTAGCCCGGGACCAGCCTGGGGTCCTCAGCCGGCGGTGCGAGCAGATCACCTGGCCCCAGGTCGCCCGGACGAACCCGCTGATCCCAGGGCACCCACTCCGGCGCGAGCAGTGCAGTCGGACCTGGTACGAGTACCACTTCGCTGATAGTGGCCTGGGCGGCGCCGGGGCACGCGGCAACGACGACGGCCCATTGCCAGCCGCGGTAGCCGGGCAACTTGGCCAGGAAGCGGTGAGTGGCCGCAGACGAATCCTCGAATCCGGCGCCGAGGTACTCCCCCACGGTGTCTTCGCCGCTGAACTCCACGATCGCGGCGCGCGCAGCGTCGACGGCGCCGGTGAGCACCGCCGCCAGGTCTTCCGGGATATCGGCGGACACCGGCGCATCCTCGGGTTCGGTCACACTGTCCATCACCTCCCATCTTGCCCGACGAGAACAAGGCATAGCCACACCGGCCGCCTGTACGGCCACTGTCGGCCGAATGGGGGAGAATCGATGCGTGACCGGACCGCGGAATGACCACTGGAATCCTGACGGTCAGCCTGATGAACGGTATTACCCGCCGCGTCCACCTGCGGACGAACACCCGGGGGTAGCCAATTATCCCAGCGACCCGACTTGGAGACCCGGCCGCCGAACTGACCGCCGGCCCGACCCCTCCAACCAGAGCCCCAACCGATGGCTGCCGCCCCTAGACGATAGCGCGCGCCATCGTGCATCACGGCATGACGATTTCGCCACGGAGCCGGGTCGGTTGGGCCTTGGCAGCGCGGAAAAAGTGACGGTGACGCGCGCAGCCGCGGCCCGCAGTCGGGAAATGGGCTCGAGGATGTACGACCTCGTGCATCGGGCGGCCACTGCCGACGGCGCGGACAAATCGGGGCTGACGGCGCTGACGTGGCCGGTCGTCGCCAACTTCGCGGTGGACGCGGCGATGGCCGTGGCGCTTGCCAACACCCTGTTCTTCTCGGCCGCGACCGGCGAGAGTAAAGGCAAAGTCGCCCTGTATCTCCTCATCACGATCGCCCCGTTCGCAATAATCGCTCCGCTGATCGGCCCCGCGCTGGACCGGCTGCAGCACGGCAGGCGCGTCGCACTGGCCACCTCTTTCGTCATGCGCACCGGCTTGGCCGTGGTGCTGATCGCCAATTACGACGGCGCCACCGGAAGCTTCCCGTCCTGGGTGCTGTACCCGTGCGCACTCGGAATGATGGTGTTGTCGAAGTCCTTTTCGGTGCTGCGCGGAGCAGTCACTCCCCGGGTGCTGCCGCCGTCGATCGACTTGGTACGGGTGAATTCTCGGCTGACCACGTTCGGGCTGCTCGGTGGCACTGTGGCCGGCGGCGCCATCGCGGCGGCCTTTGAGTGGGGGTTCAGCCTTTTCCAGATGCCGGGCGCGCTGTACGTCGTGGTGGCGGCGACAGCGGCCGGGGCCGTGCTCGCGATGCGGATCCCGAAGTGGGTGGAGGTCACCGAAGGTGAGATCCCTACCACCCTCAGCTACCACGGAGACTCCGGTGAGCTGCGCCGCCACCCCGAACCGGCCAGCCGGACAGCGAAGACCCGGCAGCCATTGGGTCGCAACATCATCACGGCGCTGTGGGGCAACTGCACCGTCAAGGTGATGGTCGGCTTCCTGTTCCTGTATCCGGCGTTCGTGGCCAAGGCGCAGGACGCAGACGGGTGGGAGCAGCTACGCATCCTGGGATTGATCGGCGCGGCGGCGGCCGTCGGAAACTTCGTGGGCAATTTCACCGCCGCGCGCCTCGCCCTCGGTCACCCCGCGCTGCTGGTGGTGCGCTGCGCGACAGCGGTCACCGCGATGGCGCTGGCGACCGCCGTGACCGGTAACCTGCTGGTCGCCGCGGCCGCCACCCTGGTCACGTCGGGCTCCAGCGCGATCGCCAAAGCGTCGCTGGACGCGTCACTGCAGGATGACTTGCCCGAGGAGTCGCGGGCATCGGCTTTCGGGCGGTCGGAATCATTGCTGCAGTTGGCTTGGGTCGCCGGAGGCGCCACCGGCGTGTTGATCTATACCGATCTGTGGGCAGGGTTCACGACGATCACCGCCATCTTGATACTCGGTCTGGCCCAGACGATCGTGAGCTACCGTGGCGCCTCGCTGATCCCCGGTTTGGGCGGTAACCGTCCGGTGCTGGCCGAGCAAGAGGGTGCGCGGACGGACAGGGCGAGGGTGCGCGGGTGAAGCGTGTTGTAGCAGTACTCGCGGCGGTGGCGCTGCTCGCGTCCATGGGTACGGGCGTTCTGGTGTGGAAGTTAACTCGGGACCACACACCGCAGCTGCCGGAGATCTCGGCGTACTCACACGGGCACCTCACACGGGTTGGCCCCTTCCGGTTCTGCAAAGTGTTCGATCCGACCGACTGCATCGCCCCCGAGGAACAAGGCGAGCTGCCGGTGGACAGCCGGTTCCCCGTGCAGGTATCGGTGCCATCGGCCATCGCACGGGCACCGTGGGTGCTGCTCCGCGCCTACCAGGACGGCGACCTGATCGAGGAGTTCAAGCCCGACGACAAACTGGCGGTGACGGTGCCGACCGTCGACCCGCAGCGGGGCCGGCTCATCGGGATCGCCGTGCAGTTGCCGACCCTGGTCCGCGACGAAGCGGGCAACGAGTTCCCGGTTCCGCACGCCGAATGGTCGGTGCGCACAGTCTGGGACTAGCAGCCCCGCTTCCCCGACCTAGAAACGTACTTTCCGCCTTGGAAACCGCCGACGCCTCTCCTCATTCCACTCGGCGTTCGATACCTTTGGTATTGAGAGTGCTATGGAGAGCTTGCCTTCTCGTCGGCGGGATCGCCGCGCAGTGGCCAAGAAACTAGGTTAGGGGCCCGATCATGGGAACACTCGCGCGGATGTGCGTGGTTCTGACGCTCGCCTTATTCGTCGTCGGCTGTGGGTCTGAGGAAAGCTCGACAACCCAAGTGGAGTCCACAACGAGTCCGACAAAAGTCCCAGGCGGATCCTCCGGCGGCCATGGCGGTTCTGGAGGACACGGCGGCGCCGGAGGTGCCGGGGGCCAAGGTGGTGC
>CAZCHU010000078.1:11051-15101 GCA_964498215.1 uncultured Mycobacterium sp.
GGTGCCGGGGGCCAAGGTGGTGCGGGAGGAGCCGGCGGCCAAGGCGGTGCCGGGGGCCGCGGCGGCGCAGGTGGCCAAGGTGGAGCGGGTGGAGCCGGTGGCCAAGGCGGAGCTCCGGGGCAGCCGGGCCAACCAGGCCAACCAGGACAGCCCGGCGAACCGGGACAGCCCGGCAAACCTGGCTGTGCCCCGTCGGACCCGAATTGCGTAGAGGGCGACTAGCAACGTTGCGTGTTGACAGTGCTCGAATCTGAGCCTGTTCGCGAACTCTCGGCCAAATCTCGATAAAAGGCTCAGTCTCGGTTAAAAGGAACCGGGCGACGGCCCCGTGCGTCGTATCACCGTGGATCCATTCGTCGGGACGGAGGCCGTGGCGGCAGGCGTCGTCAATCGATACCAACTGACGACCCGTCACCGCGCCGTGCACCGAAACGTATACGTGCCCAAAGGCGCCCAGCTCAGCGCGGTCCAGAAAGCGCGCGCGGCGTGGCTGTGGTCCGGCCGGCGAGCGACGATCGTTGGCGTATCCGCAGCAGCACTGCATGGTTCGCTATGGATTGACGCACGTCTGCCCGCTGAGCTGAATCAGCGCAGCCAACACAAGACGGAGGGAATCGTGCTCCGCAACGACACTCTCCACGCCGACGAAATCCTCACCATGCGAGGCCTTCCCGTGACCACGGCGGCCAGAACCGCGTTCGATCTTGGCCGCCGCCGGGGATTGACACTTGCGGTGATCAGACTGGACGCGCTGATGCGCGCTACCGGGGTCAAGGCAGAAGACATTTCCCCACTGATCACCCGCCACCGCGGCAATCGCGGCCTGGTCCAGCTACGTGAGGCCATCGCCTTGACGGATGCAGGCGCCGAGTCACCACAGGAGACACGGACCCGACTCGTCTTGATCCACGCGGGGTTGCCCCCGGAACGCACACAGATCGACGTATTCGATTCGTTCGGCTATCACGTCGGCCGTATCGACATGGGTTGGGACACCTGGAAAGTCGGCATCGAGTACGACGGGGCGCAACACTGGACGGACCCCGGGCAACGGGCCCACGATATCGACCGGCAGGCAGAGCTGGAATCCCTGGGCTGGCGGATCATCCGAGTCAGCGCAGACATGCTCAAGTATCGCCCCACCACCATCGTGGCGCGAACCCGGCACGCTCTCCGAGCGGCTGGCGCACCGGTCTGACGATCGCCGGTCGCCGAAACTGAAGCTATCGGCGACGTTTCGTCAATAACTCGAGCGCAAGCTCAGCTTCGCCGAGTTGCTGCTAGGCGTCCAGTTCGCGGGCGACGGCCTTCACGACCTCGGAGACCCGACGCGCCACCTTGCGATCCGGGTAACGCCCCTTGCGCAGCTCCGGCTGCACCGCGCTCTCCAGCAGCGTGATCATGTCCTCGACCATCCCGTGCAGTTCGTCGGGGTTGTGCTTGTGCTCGGCCGCCGCGGCTTCTCGACGGGTCCTGGTCAGACTCGGTGGCGGCTCGATCAGCTTCAGGCTCAGCGCTTGCGGCCCGCGACGGCCCGCAGCCACTCCGAACTCGACACGCTGGCCCGCCTTCAGCCCTTCCACACCGGCGGGCAACGCCGAAGACCGCACGTAGACGTCTTCACCGTCTTCCTGCGAAAGGAATCCGAAGCCCTTCTCGGTGTCGTACCACTTCACGCGCCCGGTTGGCACTGAACTCACCTGCTTGTCTATCTGAGGCCAATGGAAGTCTGTACTTGTTGGGTACATAACTAAAGCGCCCCGCCTGTGTCGGGACGCGTTCCGGGGAGATTCTACTCGGACGCCGTCGAGACCAGCACCCCCTTATGCCGGTAGGCTGCTGTCACCGCTGGAGGAGACGATGCGACTCATACTCAATGTGATCTGGTTGATCTTCGGCGGTCTGTGGCTGGCGCTGGGTTATCTGCTCGCGGCGCTCATCTGCTTTATCTTGATCATCACCATTCCGTTCGGGTTCGCATCCCTGCGCATCGCGGCGTATGCGCTGTGGCCGTTCGGTCGCACGATCGTCGACAAGCCCGGTCCCCGCCCCGGTGCGCTGATCGGCAACATCATCTGGGTCATCCTGTTCGGGGTATGGCTGGCTATCGGCCATATCGTGAGCGCGGCGGCACTGGCGATCACGATTATCGGCATCCCGTTAGCGTTGGCCGACCTCAAAATGATCCCGGTGTCGCTGATGCCCCTCGGTAAGGACATCGTGCCGGTCGATTCGGTGAACACGCCCGCCGGAGCCGCACCATGACACTTGTCGCACTCGGTGTGCCCTCAATGCGCCGCCCTACGACGCCGGCACCTACCGATGGCCCGCTAGTCGATACGTACGGACGCATCGCCACCGACCTGCGCGTCTCGCTGACGGATTTGTGCAATCTTCGCTGCACCTATTGCATGCCCGCCGAGGGGCTCGACTGGATGCCCGGCGACCAGAAGTTGCGCGCCGACGAACTGGCCCGGCTGCTGCGCATCGCCGTCAGCCGACTGGGTATCACCAGCGTTCGCTTCACCGGGGGTGAGCCACTGGTGGTCCCTAACCTCGAAGACATCGTCGCGGCGACTGCGTCGTTGAAGCCACGCCCGGAGATCACTCTGACCACCAACGGAATCGGGCTGGCCCAACGCGCTACCGGGCTCAAAGAGGCTGGCCTCGACCGCATCAACGTGTCGCTGGACACTGTCGACCCCGCTCATTTCACGGCCATCACCCGCCGCGACCGGTTGGCCGATGTGCTGGACGGGTTGGCCGCCGCCCAGCGTGCCGGGCTGAGCCCAGTGAAAGTCAACGCAGTACTCGATCCCGACACCGGCCTCGAGGACGCGGTGGCGCTCCTTCGTTATTGCCTAGAACACGGCTACCAGCTGCGCATCATCGAGCAGATGCCGTTGGACGCCGGCCATTCGTGGCAGCGTGACCGGGCCGTCGGTGCCGCCGACGTGCTCAGCACGCTGCAGCGTTACTTCACCCTGACACCGGACCCGGCTCCACGTGGCTCGGCACCGGCTCAGCTGTGGCAGGTTTCCACAGGTGAGGGCGGTGCACAGATGGTCGGCCGAGTCGGCATCATCGCATCGGTCTCACAAGCGTTCTGTGGGGCGTGCGACCGCACCAGGCTCACCGCCGACGGGCAGGTCCGCAACTGCTTGTTCGCGACCGAGGAGACCGATCTGCGCGCGCTGCTGCGTGCCGGCGCGGATGACAACGCTCTCGAGGCGGCCTGGCGCACCGCGATGTGGGCCAAGGCCGCGGGGCACGGCATCAACGACCCCGACTTCGTCCAGCCCGGTCGCCCCATGAGCGCGATCGGCGGCTAGGCAGTGCCGATGCACGCCAGACTGCGAGTCACTGTCCGCTATTTCGCCGCTGCCCGCGCGGCGGCAAGCACCGACGCCGAGGTGATCGACCTACCGGCTAATGCCACCCTGACGGATCTGATCGACGAGCTCGAGTCGCGCGGCACCGACCTGGCCAAGGTTCTCGCCCGCTGTTCATACTTGCGCGACGGAATCGCCGTGCGGGACAGGGAAATGCCGCTCGGCGATGCCCAGACGGTCGACGTTCTTCCGCCGTTTTCGGGTGGATAGCGGGCCGCGGAATGCACTTGTTTCGTGATTTACATCACATAACGGGATGATCACAAGATGGCTACGGCGGGATAGCGGCTTGCGGCACCTGCAGGAACAATGGACTTTCCTGGGATTTTAGAGATTTATTAGGATTTGCCGGGGCTCAAATCGCCGCGATGACTACGGGATGACGGGACTCCAGCGAGCCGTTACGGTCTTCCGCAGGCCAGTCAACCCCCACAATCCGACTGGCCCGCTGGGTGACCAACTGCGCCGAACTCCATCCGTTGGCACCCGGGAAGACGAGAAGCAACCTGGATGGAGGCGGGGGACCCAACTGGTCCACCGAGCATCAGAGACCCGGAGCCATTTCCGGCTCCTTGGGGTGAAGCCGTGCTCGTTCGACGATGCCGGCCGGGCGACCTCTCAAGCCCGAACCCGACAGCTGACCTCGCGGGCGCTTCGG
>CAZCHU010000079.1:0-15081 GCA_964498215.1 uncultured Mycobacterium sp.
AAGGCTGCGAAGAAGGCTCCGGCCAAGAAGGCAGCGGTGAAGAAGGCTGCGAAGAAGGCTCCGGCCAAGAAGGCAGCGGTGAAGAAGGCTGCGAAGAAGGCTCCGGCCAAGAAGGCAGCGGTGAAGAAGGCTGCGAAGAAGGCTCCGGCCAAGAAGGCAGCGGTGAAGAAGGCTGCGAAGAAGGCTCCGGCCAAGAAGGCAGCGGTGAAGAAGGCTCCGGCCAAGAAGGCAGCGGTGAAGAAGGCTCCGGCCAAGCGGCCCGCGGCCAAGAAGGCTCCCGCCAAGCGGGGTCGCAGGTAGTCAACGCATCAAATACGCCGCGGATCGAAAATGATCCGCGGCGTATTGCTGCGTCAGGAAATTGTATTCATGTGCGGCGTTAGCCCTTCGGGGCCAGCGGGCTGCCGATGTGATCCGCTGCGATCAGTCGTCCCTCGCACAGCGACATGATCCACGTGCTGCCTTTTCGGTTGCCTGACTTGTCGGGCCGGACACCATCGCGCTCACACCACCATTCGATGAGATCGGGAATCACCTTTCCCTGGGTGCAGATCACCGGGTTGTCGGATGTCGCTGCGATCTCGAGAACGCGCCGGCGGCCGGCCTTTCGGTTATCCGCGTACGCCTCTTCGGTGAGTTCGGGCTCGCTACGGATCACGGTGCCGAGCTCTTCGGCGAGCGGATCCAGTGTTTGCCGACACCGCACCCGATCGGCCGCGAATAGTTCTCCGGCGCCGAATGAGAGGAGTTGCCCGACAAGAGACTCGGCTTGTGCCCGCCCGCGCTTATCGAGGGGACGCTCTCGGTCGTCCCCAGAGTATCTGGCTTTACTTCCGGCCGTGGCATGCCGAACGATCATCACAGTCCGGGTATCGGCAGGCGAACTCAAGAACCGGCGCAGTACTTTGCGGTCGCGCGAGTAGGTCAACGCCTTCATCGCCTGGGCGGCCGACAGCCAGCGCAGTTCGTCGACCTCGTCATTGACAGTGAACTGTCCGCTGACGCAACGCGCCGCCCAGTAGCGCACCGTTTTTCTGCCCTGATCCACCGGGTAACTGACCGTGGTCAGCCGCCGTCCGAGGTGTGCGCGAAAACCGGTCTCCTCCTCGACCTCACGGACGGCCGCGACCGGCCCCGTCTCACCGGGGTCGACCTTGCCCTTGGGTAGTGACCAGTCGTCGTAGCGGGGGCGGTGGATCACCGCGACTTCCGCCGCGCCGGTGACGTCGAGGGGGCGCCACAACACCGCGCCGGCAGCCAGTAGCGCCCTGTTGGTCACGGGTGGATCTGGTGGGTTGTCTTTGGGCACTTCAACTCCTCGCCGTCATCGCGACCAATGTGGCATCCCGCCTATCGATGGCGATGGCGTTCCATCATGGACACCTGGTGATCGCGTACGGTCTGGCCCTCCTGCGGGGACGCCGTCCAGTGCCCGTCGGGGCCGAGTTCCCAACAGCGGGTCTGCGGATCTGTCGCCGATTCGAAGATGTCATTCAGCTGTGCCGTCAACCGCGGATCCTTAACCTGCGCCATCACTTCCACACGTCGGTCGAGATTGCGATGCATCATGTCGGCGCTGCCGATCCAGTATTCGTCGACGGCGTTGAAGTGAATGATTCGCGAATGTTCGAGGAAGCGGCCCAGAATCGAGCGCACCTTGATATTCGCCGAGAAGTCTGGCACCCCAGGGCGTAAAGCACAGATTCCCCGGACCACGACCTCTACATGTACACCGGCCTGCGACGCTCGATAGAGCGAGTCGATCACCTGCTCGTCGACCAACGCGTTGGCTTTCATCCTGATTCGGCCTTCGGCGCCGTCACGGGTTGCCGCGATCTCTCGTTCGATGCGCTCGACTATTCCCCTGCGCACCCCATACGGAGCGACCAGTAAGTTGCGGTAGGACTCTTTGCGGGAATAACCGGTCAGTGAGTTGAACAGGTCGGTGAGGTCCGCTCCGATTTCCGGGGCAGCGGTCAGCAGGCCGATATCTTCATACAGTCGTGCGGTCTTCGGGTTGTAGTTGCCCGTGCCGATATGGCAGTACCGACGGATCATCGAGCCCTCACGTCGCACCACCAGACATGTCTTGCAATGTGTCTTCAGCCCGACGAGTCCGTAAACCACGTGCACGCCGGCCTGTTCCAGCTCGCGGGCCCACTTGATGTTGGCCTGCTCATCAAAGCGGGCCTTGATCTCGACGAGCGCGACGACCTGCTTGCCGGCTTCGGCGGCATCGATGAGTGCGTTGATGATCGGTGAGTCACCCGACGTGCGGTACAGGGTCTGCTTGATCGCGAGCACTTTGGGATCAGCGGCGGCCTGTTCAAGGAAGCGCTGCACCGTGGTGGAGAACGAGTCGTACGGATGGTGAACCAGGACATCGCCGTCGAGAAGTGTCGAGAAGATGCTCTTGGGCATTTCACGCTCACCGAACGCCGGCGGAGTGGCAGGCACGAACGGCGGATCCTTCAGCGCGGGCCGATCGATACTGTAGACCTGCCACAGCGCCGAAAGGTCCAACAACCCCGGGACTTCGACGACATCGCCGGGCGCGACATCGAGTTCGCGCAACAGCAATTCGAGCATTCCCTCGGTCATGTCGTCGGAGACCTCCAAACGCACCGGGGAACCGAAGCGCCGCCGGGCCAATTCACGTTCGAGTGCCTGCAACAGGTCCTCGTCGCGGTCCTCCTCGACCTCGAAGTCCGCATTGCGGGTGATCCGGAATGCATGGTGTTCGACGATCTCCAGCCCCGGGAACAGCACCGGAAGGAACGCGGCGATCAACTCCTCCATCGGCAGGAAGCGCACGGTGTTCGGCGAGTCGTCGCGGCTGAACAGCTCGACGAACCGGTCGACGTTGTCGGGCACCTTGATACGGGCAAAATGCTGGCCCCCGTCGTCCGGGTGCTTGACCGTGATGGCCAGATTCAGGCTGAGCCCGCTGACGAATGGGAACGGGTGCGCCGGGTCGACCGCCAACGGTGTCAGAACCGGGAAAACCTGCTCGTGGAAATACGTCGACAGTCGCCGCCGTTCGGTCTCGTCGAGTTCGGCCCAGGTCACGATGCTGATGCCCTCGTCGGCGAGCGCGGGCCGGACCGAGTCGAGGAATACGTGTGCGTGGCGGCTGGCGATCTGCTGGGTGAGCTCGCTGATCCGTCGCAGCTGCTCGCGTGGCGACAGCCCGTCGGCGGACCGGACGGAAAGCCCCATCTCATCGCGGCGCTTGAGGCCGGCGACGCGCACCATGTAGAACTCGTCGAGGTTGGAAGCGAATATCGCCAGGAATTTTGCCCGCTCTAACAGCGCCAGTGACGGATCGGCGGACAGCGCGAGCACACGGGCGTTGAAGTCGAGCCAGCTCAGTTCGCGATTGAGGTAGCGGTCTTCGGGCAGTGGGTTCTCGACCGTAGGGGGGGTAGCCGCCGGCGGCGCTTCGGGGGCCGAATCAGTCGAACCTGTCATGACCGGCGGAGGGAGCACCGTCTCCGATGCCTTCGGGCTTTCTGGCAGGGCCTGGGCGTCCGTCATTTCAGTGATGATTCCTTACCAAGAACGAGCTGTCACAGAGTTGCTTCATCGCGTGATGGCCTGCACGGTAGCCGAACCGATGCCCAGCGCCTGAGCGGCGCTCAAGTCATCCGCTGTGTCGATATCACAACGTAGCCCCGGCCACGCGCCGGTCAGTTCGATCGCCCCTGAACGCCGATGGCGTTCCGCAGATTCAACGCCGAATTGCGGGTCGAGAGCCACCCCGAACGAGAACAGGGCCGACGTGCCGGTGCCGTGTCGATCGGCGACAAAGCTCCGGGGCCGGCTCCGTGCGGCAGCGATGGCTTCATCGAGTTCCCCGGTCTGCAACGCCGGCAGGTCGCCTTGCAGCGCAACAACGTTCGCGGTGCAGCTGCGCATCTCGGTCTCCGCGGCCAGGAGAGCGTTGTTGAGAGGGTCGCGATGGCCGGCGGGTGTCGGGTCCGTGAGTACCAGCGCACCCAGCTTCCTAGCCGCCGCAGCGGCCGCATCGTCAGGGGTGACGACGAGCACCGACTGCAACGCCGCGACCGCTGAGGCCGCGTTGATTGTGTCGACCAGCATCGCCAGCACGAGGTGCTCTCGACTCGACGTCGAGAATGCCGGCGCCAGCCGTGTCTTTGCCGCTGCGAGCCGTTTCACCGCGATCACCAGGCCGATGTCGCTGACCGTGCCCTTGGACCTACCGCTCACAGGCGCCATCCTGCCAGCAGGCATCACGGCTTGTTGGATGGCCGCGCTCCGCAACGCGGTTCGTGCCTCGCCGCTTGATCGTCGTCGCGGCTACGCTGGAGTCGTGGTTGAGGCGGCGGTAATGGGTGCCGGAGCGTGGGGGACAGCGCTGGCCAAAGTATTGGCGGATGCCGGCAACAACGTTCGGCTGTGGGCGCGTCGGCCCGAACTGGCCGACGAGATCAACCGCACGCGTCGAAACGCGTCCTATCTCGACGTTTCGCTCCCCGATTCCCTCCGCGCGACCAGCGACTACACCGAAGCGCTCACCGGTGCATGCACGGTACTGCTGGCGGTGCCTTCGCAGACCCTGCGTGGCAATCTCACTCAGTGGAAGGACTCGATCCATTCCGACGCCACGCTGGTCAGCCTGGCCAAGGGGATCGAACTGCACACGCTGATGCGGATGAGTCAGGTCATCGTGCAAGTCACCGGGGTCGACCCCACACAGGTTGCGGTGGTCACGGGGCCGAACCTGGCCAGCGAGATCGCGCAGGGCCAGCCCGCCGCAACGGTCGTTGCGTGCAGTGATTCCGGAAGGGCGGTGGCGCTGCAGCGAGCGTTGGCGACCGGATACTTCAGGCCCTATACCAACGCCGATGTCATCGGAGCTGAAGTTGGCGGAGCCTGCAAGAACGTCATCGCGTTGGCATGCGGCATGGCCGCCGGCTGCGAGCTGGGTGAGAACACTGCGGCGGCGATCATCACCCGCGGTCTGGCCGAGATCATGCGCCTCGGAATCGCGTTGGGAGGCAGACCCGCCACCCTGGCCGGGCTGGCCGGGATCGGTGATCTGGTGGCGACGTGTATGTCGCCGCACTCACGCAATCGTTCGTTCGGCGAACGATTAGGCAAGGGGGGCACCATGGAGGCCGCACTCGCCGCGACGGGCGGTCATGTCGCCGAAGGTGTCACTTCGTGTGAATCGGTGCTGGCGCTCGCGTCCAGCTATGACGTCGAGATGCCGCTCACCGAGGCGGTACACCGGGTATGTCACAAGGGCCTGTCCGTCGACGATGCGGTGGCGCTGTTGCTGGGCCGCACAACCAAGCCGGAATAGGCGTATGACCGGTACCTACGGCGATTCAACCCGCAGCATCAAGGCAGTTGATACACAACCGATCCCGGGGCAACCTGTCGCGCCCCCACCCGTTCCGGCAGCCGCGTATCACATCCCGCCCGACGAAGATGATTCACTGGACAGCTACGGGCGCAGATCGAATCCGACCTGGCGGCAACTGGAATTCGCGCTGGCCCAGCTCGAGGGTGCGGCCACCGCACTGACATTCGGCTCCGGAATGGCCGCCATCACGTCGGTGTTACGAACCGTTGCCGAGCCCGGACGCACCATCGTCGTTCCCGCGGACGGCTACTACCAGGTGCGGGCCTATGCGAACGAGTTCCTCGCCCCACGAGGTGTGAATGTCGTCGAGGCGCGCTGCGCCGAGATGTGCGATGCGGCTGGAGGTACCGGCATCGGCGATATGGTGCTGGCTGAATCGCCCTCGAACCCGGGTCTTGACGTCGTTGATCTGCATCAGCTGTCCATCGTGTGCCGTGCTCAAGGTTCGATTCTGGTTGTCGACAACACCACCGCGACGCCGCTGGGGCAGCAGCCGCTGTCGCTGGGTGCCGACCTCGTGGTTGCCAGCGCGACCAAGGCGCTGGCTGGCCACCACGACGTCCTGGCCGGTTACGTCGCGGGCAGCCACCCCGAATTGATGGAGCGGTTGGAGCGCGAACGCCTTTTGTCAGGCCCCATCCTGGGCGCGTTCGAAGCCTGGCTTGTGCTGCGCAGCCTCGGAAGTCTCGGACTTCGTTTCGAGCGCCAGTGCCAGAACGCTGCGGCGGTTGCACTGATGCTGCGCTCCCACCCGGCGGTTCGGGCGGTCCGCTATCCGGGCCTTCCCGAGGATCCTTCGCATGCAATCGCTTCGACACAGATGCGCCGATTCGGTGGCGTCGTCGCCGTCGAGTTGGCGAACGCGGCGGCGGTGCACGAGTTGGTCGGCAGCAGTGCGTTGCTGGTTGCGGCGACCAGTTTTGGCGGGATTCACTCCTCGGTGGACCGTAGGGCCCGGTGGGGAGACCCGGTCGCGGATGGATTCGCCCGGCTATCGCTGGGCATCGAGGACACCGACGACCTGCTCAGCGACATCGAGCAGGCCCTCCACGGGACGGCGCGGTAGCCTCTCTAGGTTGTGACTGCCCGTATCCGCGTTGCCGTTGTCTACGGCGGACGTAGCTCCGAGCACGCGATTTCGTGTGTCTCCGCAGGCAGCATCCTCCGCAACCTCGATCCGGACCGTTTCGAGGTGGTCGCGGTGGGTATTTCGCCCGAGGGTTCATGGGTGCTTACCGACGGGCGACCCGAGACGCTGGCCATCAGCGACGGCACCTTGCCCCGGGTCCGGGAATCGTCGGGCACGGCGCTTGCCCTGAGCGCTGACCCGGACCGGCGCGGCGAACTCCTCTCGCTCGATGATGGAGCTGGGAGCCTGTTAGCCACCGTTGACGTTGTCTTCCCGGTACTTCACGGGCCCTACGGCGAGGACGGCACCATCCAGGGGCTGCTGGAGCTCTCCGGGGTTCCCTACGTCGGGGCCGGAGTGATGGCCAGCGCGGCGGGCATGGACAAGGAGTTCACCAAGAAGCTACTCGCCGCCGACGGCTTGCCGATCGGGGATCAGGTGGTGCTCCGGCCGCAACAGGCCACGCTGTCGCTGGAGGATCGGGAACGCCTCGGGTTGCCCGTGTTCGTCAAGCCTGCCCGCGGCGGGTCGTCCATTGGTGTCAGCCGGGTGGCCGACTGGGACATGCTGGCGGACGCTATCGAATCGGCCCGCCGACACGACCCGAAGGTCATCGTCGAGGCAGCCGTGCCCGGGCGCGAACTGGAATGCGGGGTCCTGGAGTTTCCCGACGGGCGGGTCGAGGCGAGCACCCTGGGTGAGATCCGGGTGGCCGGGGTGCGCGGTCGCGAGGACGGGTTCTACGACTTCGAGACGAAGTACCTCGACGACGCGGCGGAACTCGACGTACCGGCCAAGGTCGATGACGTGGTCGCGGAACAAATTCGCGGGCTGGCGATCCGCGCATTCCGCGCCATCGATTGCCAGGGGCTGGCGCGGGTGGACTTCTTCTTGACCGACAACGGCCCCGTTCTCAACGAGATCAACACGATGCCGGGCTTCACCACCATCTCGATGTATCCACGGATGTGGGCGGCCAGTGGCGTGGATTACCCGACTTTGCTCGCCACCATGGTTCACACGGCCATCGCCCGGGGAACCGGCCTGCGGTAGGTCACCGGGCTAGTGGGCGGGCCCGGGATCGATTGGGGTGGGGGGCAGCGTATCTGAGATCGCTGTCGAGATCGCCTGGATCGGGGTCGAGCCTGAACCCGCCGGCAATGTCAGCGCGACATAGACCGGCCGGTCGACCGCGAACCAGGTGCTCCGTTTGACGTCTGCCTCATCGGCCACCTTGAACCACTGGACCGCGTCGACCCCCTGAATCGGGGCACCGACCACAAACTCCAGTGGACGGTCCAGCCCGCACCGCAGAATGAGCGCCTCCCCACCGCCCGGGGCCTGCCACGCCGCTGTTCCCGCGGGAGCGGGTTCGAGCACAGGTGCGCGGGAATACTCGCCGAGCCGCTCCGGCAGCGCTGCTGTCAGTGCTCGGCACTCGGGGCCATCGGCGGCTGGCGCGGGTACAGCGGCAATCACGATCGGAGCCTGTGTGGACGGTCGCTGCAGGACGACGGCGATGACGAGCACGGCGACGATGGCACCGACAGCCACGACCAGCGCGGCGATCAGCAGAGGCCGCGGTGGGCTGTCGCCCTGGGCGTTCATCGAGAATCAGGGCCGACCACGCCGCAATCCCCCCATCTGGCTGCATAGACTCCAGGCCGCAGGGACCAAACCTACCCGGGGGCGGTGGAAGGATCTGACATGGGCAGCGATCACCCCGACGAGTCACTGGCCGGGGCGGGTGAGTTCGCAGTGATCGACCGGCTGGCGGCAGGGCGGGCGCAACCGCCGTTCGTCTTGCTGGGTCCCGGCGATGATGCGGCCGTGGTCGCAGCCGTGGACGGGCGGACTGCGGTCAGCACCGACATGCTCGTCGAAGGACGTCACTTCCGGCTGGACTGGTCCAGCCCTCACGACGTCGGCCGCAAAGCCATTGCACAGAACGCCGCCGACATCGAGGCGATGGGCGGTCGCGCGACGGCGTTCGTCGTCGCGTTCGGCGCCCCTGGCGACACCGCGACGGCCCAGGCGGTCGAGCTCGCTGACGGGATGTGGCATGAAGCCGGACTGATGGGGGCCGCCATCGTCGGAGGTGACATGGTTCAGGCTCCGCAGTGGGTCGTCTCAGTGGCGGCGCTTGGAGATCTGGGCGGGCTGGATGCGGTTCGCCGCAGCGGGGCGAAACTCGGCGACACCCTGGCGGTGATCGGGGATCTTGGCCGATCGGCGGCTGGATTCGCGTTGTGGGACAACCAGATCGGTGAATCAGGTGATGTCGATGACCTTGGCGGATTGCGTCATCGTCATCTGGTGCCGAAACCGCCCTACGGTCAGGGTGTCGTGGCGGCGCGCGCCGGCGCAACCTCGATGATCGATGTCTCCGATGGGCTGCTCGCCGATGTGGGGCACCTCGCGTCCGCCTCAAGCGTGCGCATCGATCTGTCCGCCGCCGGTTTGCGTGGCGACGTCGAGGCGTTGGCCGACGCCGCGGCCGCAGTAGGGGCTGATCCGTGGCAGTGGGTGCTCGGCGGTGGGGAGGACCACGCACTGGTTGCGGCGTTCTCCGCCACCCCGCCACCAGGTTGGCGGCCTATCGGCACCGTCGTAGATGCCGGAGCGGTGCCAGAGGGACAACCGCGGGTGACGGTGGACGGTGATGCGTGGGCCGGTAGCTCGGGATGGTTGTCATTCTGACCGGCGCGGCACGCTATGTTGGCCTCTCGTGACCCCACGTCCGCTCAGTGAGTTGGTCGACGAGGCATGGGCCCGCGCACTCGCCCCCGTCGAATCCCAGATCGCACAGATGGGCGAATTCCTGCGCTCCGAATTGGCCGACGGGCATCGGTACCTACCTGCTGGCCCGAACGTGTTGCGCGCATTCACGTTTCCCTTCGACCGGGTGCGGGTGCTGATCGTCGGACAAGATCCCTACCCGACACCCGGGCACGCCGTCGGGCTCAGCTTCTCAGTTGCCGGCGACGTGCGTCCCCTGCCCCGCAGCCTGGCCAACATCTTCACCGAGTACCGCGACGACCTAGGCGCCCCGCCGCCGTCCAATGGAGACCTGACGTCGTGGGCGGAGCAGGGTGTGATGCTGCTCAACAGGGTCCTCACGGTGCGCCCCGGATCCCCGGCATCACATCGGGGCAAGGGCTGGGAGGTCGTCACCGAATGCGCGATTCGCGCCCTGGTGGCGCGTCGGCAGCCGTTGGTGGCCGTGCTGTGGGGGCGCGACGCTAGCACGCTCAAACCGATGCTGGGGGACACCGCGACCATCGAGTCGCCGCATCCGTCGCCGTTGTCGGCGTCGCGGGGATTCTTCGGCTCACGGCCATTCAGCCGCGCAAACGAATTGCTCACGAAGATGGGTGCCGAGCCGGTCGATTGGCGTCTGCCCTGACCGCGCTGACGGTCAGCCGCGCGAGACCTTGCCCGCCTTGAGGCACGACGTGCACACATTGACACGCTGCTTGTTGCCGCCGGGGCGCGTCACAGCGCGCACGGGCTGGATGTTCGGGTTCCACCGACGGCTGGTCCGGCGATGGGAGTGTGACACCGACTTGCCGAAGCCGGGGCCCTTCCCGCAGATATCGCACACGGCAGCCATATGTAGAACTCCTTGAATCAGTACTGGGGGTCTGGGTCCCGGCCGAGGTCGGCGGCGGGTTGACCCGGCAACCCGACCAGAATACCGGCCGGCGCAGGTATCGCCAAAAGCACCGGCTCGGCCACAGCTGTTCCACAGGCGACCACATGTGCTGTTCGGCGTTGTCACCACCACTGGCTAGGCTGGCGCCGACGCCGGTTCTGAGGTGGGTTCGGAGGTGGGAATGTCGGCTCGGCGGCTCGATGTGCCTGCCCTGCGCAGCTGGGCACACACCGCCGTCGCAGATCTCATCAGACATACCGATGAGATCAACCGCCTCAACGTCTTCCCGGTAGCTGACGCCGACACCGGCACGAACATGCTGTTCACCATGCGCGCTGCCTGGTCCACGGCCGAGCGGGACGGGGGTGGGGAGGTCGTCGACGTCGCGACCGCCCTGGCGGCAGGGGCTCTGCGCGGCGCCCGCGGCAACTCCGGGGTGATCCTGTCCCAAATCCTGCGTGGCATCGCCGATGTGACCGCGTCGGCCGTTCATGACCGCGGCGCCGTGGCCGACATCGACGGCGCCCTGTTCGGTGCGGGGCTCAGGCATGCGGCCGCCCTGGTCATCGCGTCGATGGGTGAGGCGGTCCCGGGCACGATCCTGTCGGTTCTGCAGGACGCCGCCGACGCCGCCGAGCGCGCCGCCGCCGATGGGTCTGAACCGGCCGAAGTCGTGGCCGCCAGCGCGGAGGCGGCCGCCGCGTCGCTGGATCGCACGCCGAGCCAACTCGACGTGTTGGCCCGAGCCGGCGTGGTGGACGCAGGTGGGCGGGGTCTGTTGGTGCTGCTCGACGCGCTGACTGCCACCCTGACCGGGCATGCACCCCGTCGTCCCGTCTACCTGCCATCGCCGATAGAGGCCCACGCTGTGGCCGAGTCCGCGCCGGCTCCCCAGTTCGAGGTGATGTACCTGCTCAGCGGATGTGATGCCGATGGCGCGGAGAAGCTGCGCACCCGGCTCGACGAACTCGGTGAATCCGTGGCGATCGCAACACCGGGCGGCGGTGACAGTGCGGCGGGTCACTTCTCGGTCCACGTCCATGCCGACGATGCCGGTGCTGCCGTGGAAGCCGCCCTTGATGTGGGGCGGCCCAGCAGGATCCAGGTCACGTCGCTGTTCGGAGGAGCCGACCGCCACCCGGCCGGAGGCTGGAGCCATGAGCGGGCGGTGCTGGCTGTCGTCGACGGTGACGGCGCAGAAGGTCTCTTCATCGGAGAGGGTGCTCAGGTAATGCGTCCCGAACGCGACGTACCCGTAAGCGCCCAGCAACTCCTGCATGCGCTGGTCAACACCGGTGCTGCGCAGGTGATAGTGCTGCCGAACGGGTACGTGGCCGCCGAGGAACTCGTTGCCGGATGTGCGGTCGCCTCGGACCGGGGAATCGACACGGTGCCGCTTCCAGCCGGCTCGATGGTGCAGGGATTGGCCGCGATGGCCGTCCACGACCCCCAGCGTCGGGCCGCTGACGACGGCTACAACATGGCCAGGGCCGCGGCGGGCGCCAGATACGGCTCGGTGCGCATTGCTGCCGAACAAGCCCTCACCTGGGCAGGTACCTGTAAGCCAGGCGACGGGCTGGCGATCGCGGGCGACGAGGTGGTGATCGTTGCGGCGGATGTCATTGCAGCTGCTAGGGGACTCATCGACCTGCTGCTGGCGGCCGGCGGCGAGCTGGTGACACTGCTTTCAGGTGCCGGAGTCGAACCGGCCATGGCTGAAGCGTTGGTCGACCACGTCCACCGGCACCACCTCGGCGCCGAGATCGTCACCTTTGAGACCGGACACCGAGGCGATGCACTGCTGATCGGGGTCGAGTGAGCATGGCGTCGCTGAACGATCGGCTGCCCTTTCTGGTTGGCGACAAGGCCGCAGCGCAGCTGGAGGAGAACTTCGGCATTCGCACGGTCGGCGACCTGGTGCGCTACTTCCCGCGCAAGTACAGCGACGCCATGACCACCCGCGGCGAGGGGGAGGAACTTGACCTCGAGGAAGGAGAGCACGTCACCTTCGTCGACGAGATCACCAAGGCCGAGCCCAGGTGGACCAACCGCCAACCAAAGCGTGAGTTCTTGGTGATCACCCTGGGCCATCGGCGTCCGAAGGTCACCGCGACGTTCTTCAATGCCAAGTACCTCAAGAAGACACTGCTTGCGGGGACGCGGGTGATGCTGTCCGGGGAAGTCGGCTATTTCAAGGGCGTCATGCAATTAACCCATCCGGCGTTCTTGGTCCTGGACTCGGGCAAGGGCACCAAGTCGCTCAAATCGATCGTGTCGGCGTCAACGGCATCCGGTGACGAGCTACTCGCCGAGTTCGAGAAAGACTTCTTCCCGATCTATCCCGCCAACTCCAAGGTGCAGACCTGGGAGATCTACGCATGTGTGCGTCAGGTGCTCGCAGTACTGGATCCAATCGTCGAGACGATTCCGAATTGGTTTGTTCGCGAACACAATCTGATGTCCGAGGATGAGGCGATACGCGCGGCGCACGTCGCAGAGAACGACGATGACCGAACGCGTGCTATCGAACGGCTGACCTACGACGAGGCAATCGGGCTGCAATGGGGGCTGGCTGTTCGGCGGCACAGCGATCTCAGCGACTCCGGCCCGGCTGCACAGCGCCACGACGACGGACTGGCAGCCGCGATGACCGCCCAATTGCCGTTCGAGTTGACCGCAGGCCAACTCGACGTGCTTGACATCATCTCCGCCGAGCTGGCCGGCATGCGGCCGATGAACCGCATGCTGCAGGGTGAGGTCGGGTCGGGCAAGACCGTGGTGTCGCTGCTGGCGATGTTGCAGATGATCGATGCCGGTTATCAGTGTGCGCTGCTCGCGCCAACGGAAGTCCTTGCCGCACAGCATGCCCGGTCGATTCGCAGCATGCTTGGGCCGCTGGCGATGGCTGGGCAGCTCGGCGGGGCCGACAATGCGACCAGAGTGGCCCTGCTGACGGGCTCGATGTCGGCGCAGCAGAAGCGTGATGTGCGTGACGAAGTCGCCGCGGGTCAGGCTGGCATCGTCATCGGTACCCATGCGTTGCTGCAGGATGCCGTGGAGTTTCACCGGCTCGGCATGGTGGTCGTCGACGAGCAGCACCGGTTCGGTGTCGAGCAGCGAGATCGCTTGCGCGCCAAGGCGCCAGACGGAGTCACCCCGCACCTGTTGGTGATGACCGCGACGCCGATTCCCAGGACGGTCGCACTGACGGTTTACGGCGACCTCGAGACATCGACATTGCGCGAGTTGCCCCGCGGACGTCAGCCCATCACGACGAACACCATCTTCGTCAGTCAGAAGCCGGCCTGGTTGGACCGGGCCTGGGCCCGGGTCGTCGAGGAGGTGCGAGGCGGCCGTCAGGCCTTCGTGGTCGCCTCGCGCATCGACGAGGACGATCAACCCGCCAATACGAAGAAGTCCAAGAAAGACACGAAACAGCAAGGTCCGCCGCCGATTACCGTCGTGGAACTCTTCGCCCGGCTGCAGCGTGGACCGCTGGCGGGTCTGCGACTCGGGCTTATGCACGGGCGGCTACCCAGCGATGAGAAGGACGCCGTAATGGAGGCGTTCCGGGCCGGTGAGATCGATGTCCTGGTGTGTACGACGGTCATCGAAGTCGGGGTCGACGTGCCCAACGCGACGGTCATGCTGGTGATGGACGCCGACCGGTTCGGAATCAGCCAGCTGCACCAGCTCCGTGGGAGAATCGGCCGTGGCGAGCATCCCAGCTTGTGCCTGCTTGCCACCCGACTGCCCGAGGAATCCAAGGCGGGACAACGACTGAAGGCGGTGGCCGGCACGTTGGACGGCTTCAAACTCGCCGAATTGGACCTGTTCGAGCGCAGCGAAGGCGACGTACTGGGTTTCAACCAGTCCGGCCGCGCCATCACGCTCCGGTTCCTCTCCCTTGCCAAGCACTACGACATCATCGTGGCGGCCAAGGAGCTGTGTGAGGCGGTGTACGAAGCCGACCCGCATGATCCGGGTATGGCGGCATTGTCCGCGCCGTTTACCGACACCGACCGCGTCGAGTTCCTGGATAAGTCATGAGCCGCAAACGAATCCTATGGTTGACCGTCGCCGCGGCGCTCGCGGTGACCGTCGCCATCCAGGTCACCTCGACTTCGCACAGTCCCTCTGAGCTCATCGCCCAGGCGGATATACCGACCGTCGCCCCGGGTGTCGACGTGCTCGCCGGGGTTGCCGAGATTCCCGAGCGGGTTCGTGGATTCGACTACCGCCGGGACGCGTTCGGAGATTCGTGGACTGACGACACGACAGCCCCGGGCGGCCGCAATGGTTGTGATACTCGCAACGATATCCTCGACCGGGATTTGATCGACAAAACCTATGTGTCGATCAAGCGGTGCCCCAACGCCGTTGGCACCGGCACGCTGCTCGATCCGTACACCAGCGAGGTGGTGCCTTTCACCCGGGGGAACCGGGTCGGAGCCGCCGTACAGATCGACCATCTAGTTCCGCTGGCGCTGGCCTGGGATCTGGGCGCGCGGAACTGGACCGAGGAGAAACGAATCCGCTTCGCCAACGACCCCGCCAATCTGCTGGCCGTCGACGGCCCCACCAATCAAGACAAGGGCGATGCCGAGCCCGCTGTCTGGATGCCGCCGAACGCCGCGTTCCACTGCCAGTACGCGATGCAGTTCATCGCGGTGTTGCGGGGCTACGGCCTGCCGGTGGATGCGCCGTCGGCGGCGGTGTTGCGTGACGCCGCGCAGACATGCCCAAGCGGCTGAACGGTTGTCAGCAAGAGTGAGTTGCGGTCACGATGAACGGTCAGCGCTATCGGCGAATTCGCAGAAGGCGGCATAGGCGCGCGCGCCATACACCGTGGCGGGTCCGCCATGCATCATGATGCTCACGCCGATCGTTTCGGCCGCCTCCTGC
>CAZCHU010000080.1:0-6419 GCA_964498215.1 uncultured Mycobacterium sp.
CCACCGCGCCGAAATCATGGCCAACCAGCGCTGCCTGCTCGGCGCCAACATCGTCTGCCACCCAACCACGTCGAGTCTCTGCCACCCAACCACGTCGAGTCTGAGGATGTGTTCGAAGAATCGGCCAGGCATTCAGACACAAGCTCAGTTTCGACGCGGGAACTGCCACGCGTTGGTCTAGCGGTAGCCTTGACTGTTCCAGCTGTGCTCATTGGAGGGATTTGGCAGGTGGCGCGACCATCTGCCGTAGGTATCAATGAACCGTAAAAATGTAATCCGCACGCTCACGGTGATCGCCGTGGTGCTGCTGCTCGGGTGGTCCTTCTTCTACTTCAGCGACGACACCCGAGGGTTCAAGCCCGTCGATACGTCGGTGGCGATGGCCCAGATCAACGACGACAACGTCACCAGCGCCCAGATCGATGACCGCGAACAGCAGTTGCGGCTCGACCTGAAGAACGGAAACGGCGACACCGAGAACAGCGACAAGATCATCACCAAGTACCCCACCGGTTACGGGGTCACGTTGTTCGAGGCGCTGCAGGCCAAGAACGCCAAAGTCAATACCGTCGTCAACCAGAGCAGCATGCTGGGCACGCTCCTTATTTACATGCTGCCACTGCTGCTGCTGGTCTTCCTGTTCGTGATGTTCTCCCGCATGCAGTCCGGCGGGCGGATGGGGTTCGGTTTCGGCAAGTCGAAAGCCAAGCAGCTCTCCAAAGACATGCCCCAGACCACGTTCGCCGACGTCGCCGGCGTCGACGAGGCGGTCGAGGAGCTCTACGAGATCAAGGACTTCCTGCAGAACCCGTCGCGGTATCAGGCGTTGGGCGCGAAGATCCCCAAGGGGGTGCTGCTGTACGGCCCGCCCGGTACCGGCAAGACGCTGTTGGCGCGGGCGGTCGCGGGCGAAGCTGGTGTGCCCTTCTTCACGATTTCGGGCTCGGATTTCGTCGAGATGTTCGTCGGGGTCGGCGCCTCCAGGGTGCGCGACATGTTTGAGCAAGCCAAACAGAACAGCCCGTGCATCATCTTCGTCGATGAGATCGACGCGGTCGGGCGGCAGCGTGGTGCCGGCATGGGCGGTGGTCACGACGAGCGCGAACAGACGCTGAACCAGCTGCTGGTCGAGATGGACGGTTTCGGCGAACGCCAGGGCGTCATCCTCATCGCCGCGACCAACCGACCCGACATCCTCGATCCGGCGCTGCTGCGGCCCGGCCGGTTCGACCGCCAGATTCCGGTCTCCAGCCCTGACTTGGCCGGTCGGCGAGCGGTGCTCAAGGTTCACTCGCAGGGTAAACCGATCGCGCCCGACGCCGACCTGGACGGTTTGGCAAAACGCACGGTCGGCATGTCCGGCGCCGATCTGGCCAACGTCATCAACGAGGCAGCGCTGCTGACCGCCCGGGAGAACGGGACGGTCATCACCGGCCCCGCACTTGAAGAGGCTGTTGATCGGGTCGTCGGCGGTCCGCGCCGCAAGGGCCGCATTATCAGCGAGCACGAAAAGAAGATCACCGCCTACCACGAGGGTGGACACACCCTGGCGGCGTGGGCGATGCCCGATATCGAGCCGATCTACAAGGTGACGATTCTGGCCCGCGGCCGAACCGGTGGGCACGCGATGTCGGTGCCCGAGGACGACAAGGGGCTGATGACGCGCTCGGAGATGATCGCGCGGTTGGTGTTCGCGATGGGTGGACGAGCCGCTGAGGAACTCGTCTTCCGGGAGCCCACCACCGGAGCGTCCTCCGACATCGATCAGGCCACCAAGATCGCCCGCGCGATGGTCACCGAGTACGGCATGAGCTCCAAGCTGGGCGCCGTGCGCTACGGCACCGAGCACGGCGACCCTTTTCTGGGCCGCACCATGGGCACTCAGGCCGACTACAGCCACGAGGTCGCCCAGACCATCGACGACGAGGTGCGCAAGCTCATCGAGGCCGCGCACACCGAGGCCTGGGAGATCCTCACCGAGTACCGCGACGTGCTCGACATCCTGGCTGGTGAGCTCTTGGAAAAGGAGACGCTGCACCGCGTTGAACTGCAGGCCATCTTCGGTGATGTGAAGAAGCGGCCGCGGCTGACCATGTTCGACGACTTCGGTGGCCGGGTGCCGTCGGACAAACCGCCCATCAAGACGCCGGGCGAGTTGGCCATCGAGCGGGGTGAACCGTGGCCGAAGCCGGTGCCGGAGCCGGCGTTCAAGACCGCCATTGCCCAGGCTTCTCAGGCGGCTGCCGAGGAGGCGCAGCGAAACGGGGCGAAGAACGGGTCGGGCGGCAACGGAGGCCCGGCTAATGGGGCCACGCAGCCTGACTACGGCGCACCGGCCGGGTGGCACGCACCGGGCTGGCCCCCGCCGCCCGGGGCTCCCGGGGCGCCACCGCAACACCCGCAGGGGCCGCCCCAGGGACATCAGTATCCGGGGCATCCGAACCCGTCTCCGCCGCCGGGATGGCAGGGCGGCCCGTCGGCGTCGCATGCTCCCGCCTACCCGGCCTATCCGCCGAATCAGCCGTACCCGCAGCCCGGGCGCCACGCTCCCCGGAGCGGTGCGCCGGCAGCGGCTCCGCCGGAGAGCGCAGGACAGGAAAGCGGCAAGCACAGGGATCGGACTGATCCCTCGTCGAATCATGATTGATCCCTGGCCTGCCCCTGAACGGAGGTCTCGATGACGGGGTCGCTCGTCAAACCCGACTTCGACCAGGCTCGCGCCGAACGGGCCGTCCGCGAGTTGCTGATCGCGGTCGGTGAGGACCCCGATCGACAGGGCCTGATCGAGACCCCGGCGCGGGTGGCGCGCGCGTACCGGGAGATGTTCGCCGGTCTGCACACCGATCCCGATGCCGTTCTAGACACCACGTTCGATGAGCAGCACGACGAAATGGTTCTGGTCAAGGACATTCCGATGTACTCGACGTGCGAGCATCATCTCGTCGCCTTCCACGGCGTGGCACATGTCGGCTACATCCCGGGCGGCGACGGCCGGGTCACGGGGTTGTCGAAGTTGGCCCGGGTCGTGGACCTCTATGCCAAGCGTCCCCAGGTGCAGGAGAGGCTGACCAGTCAGATCGCCGACGCGTTGATGCGCAAACTCGACCCGCGCGGCACCATTGTCGTCATCGAGGCCGAGCACCTCTGCATGTCCATGCGCGGTATCCGCAAGCCTGGCGCCGTCACGACCACTTCGGCGGTGCGTGGACAGTTCAAGACTGACAAGGCATCTCGCGCCGAGGCTCTGGACCTGATCTTGAGAAGGTGAGCGTCAATGTAATCGGGGTCGTCAACGTCACCGACGATTCCTTCTCCGATGGAGGTCGGTATCTCGACCGCGACCGAGCGGTCGAACACGGCGTCGAGTTGGCCGCGCAGGGTGCCGCAATCGTCGACGTCGGAGGTGAGTCGACGCGACCCGGTGCTAGCAGGGTAGACCCGCAGGTCGAGATATCGCGGGTGCTCCCCGTTGTCAAACAGCTTGCCCAACAGGGGATCACGATCAGTATCGACACCATGCACGCCGGTGTGGCGAGCGTGGCTCTGGAGAATGGCGCGGCGATCGTCAACGACGTGTCCGGGGGCAAAGCAGACCCCGACATGGCCAGGGTGGTGGCTGATGCGGGCACACCGTGGGTGCTGATGCATTGGCGGTCGGCCGGGGGCGACCGACCGCACGACGTGCCCTGCTATGACGACGTGGTTGCCGACGTGCGTGACGAGCTCATGGTCGCGGTGGATGCCGCGGTAGGTGCGGGTGTGGATCCGGCCAACCTGATCATCGATCCAGGCCTCGGGTTCGCCAAGTCCGCACAGCACAATTGGACGCTTCTCGGTGCGCTCCCCGACTTCGTCCAGACGGGTATCCCGGTTCTGGTTGGCGCGTCGCGCAAGCGGTTCCTCGGCGCATTGTTGGCCGGTTCCGACGGTGAACCGCGGCCGCCCGGCGGTCGGGAGACGGCAACCGCGGTGATCTCGGCGCTGGCCGGGTGGCATCACGTCTGGGGTGTCCGGGTGCATGACGTGCGTGCATCGGTCGACGCGCTAGCCGTGGTCGCGGCGTGGCAGGGGGCGGCGGGAAGGCTGGAGGAAACACGGCCTGGGTCATCGAAGGGAAACCGTGACTGATCGAATCGAGTTGCGAGGACTGACGGTTCGAGGCAACCACGGCGTCTTCGACCACGAACGCCGCGACGGCCAAGACTTCGTCGTGGACATCACCGTGTGGCTCGACCTGTCTGCGGCGGCCGCCAGCGACGACCTCGCCGACACGGTGGACTACGGCGTGTTGGCGCAGCGTGCCGCTGATATCGTCGCCGGGCCCCCACGGCAGCTGATCGAGGCGGTCGCCGGGGACATCGCCGATGACGTGATGCGCGACGAGCGGGTGCAGGCCGTCGAAGTCGTGGTGCACAAGCCCGCAGCTCCCATCCGGTTGGAATTCGCCGACGTCGCAGCCGTGTGTCAACGTTCGCGGTGCGGCGGCCAGGGTGCAGGTCGGTGAATCCCCGGTGACATCAGTGGTGCTGTCCATCGGCTCGAACGTCGGCGAGCGGCTGGAGCGGCTGCAGTCGGTAGTCGACGGACTCGACGAGGTGTTGGCGGTGTCGCCGGTGTACGAGACCGAGGCATGGGGCGGCGTCGAACAGGCCCCTTTCCTCAATGCCGTGGTCATCGCCGACGATCTGGCCCGGGACGCGCGCGGGTGGCTGCGGCGTGCGCAGGAGCTCGAGGACGCGGCGGAGCGGACCCGCGACCAACGATGGGGTCCCAGAACATTGGACGTCGACATCATCGCTTGCCGCAGCGGTGATATTGAGCTGGCGATGCGTGACGAGGACCTGATCGTGCCCCACCCGTACGCGCACCTGCGGGCCTTCGTGCTGGTCCCCTGGCTCGCGGTCGATTCAGCGGCCGTCTTGACGGTCGAAGGACGGGTGAGCTCCGTCGCGCAACTCCTCGATGCGATCGATCCCGCAGAGCGTGCCGGGGTTCGAAGGACCGGGCTGAGGTTGCGGATGCCGAACGAGCTGATCAGCTAGTGGGCCCTACGCGATGGCGGGATCTGGGAGCCGCGGTGGTGGTCGCCGCGGTTGTGGGCTACCTGCTGGTGCGGGCCGTGTATCGATGGTTCCCGCCGATAACTGGGTGGAGCGGGGTGTCGCTGCTCGGGGTTGCCGTCGCTCTGGCGGGTTGGGGGTCCTATGTGCGCGCCAGGGTCCGTGACGGCCAGGTTGGTGTCGGTCCGGGTCGCCTGCACCCGATCGCGGTGGCGCGGTCGGTGGTGATCGCCAAGGCGGCAGCGTGGATGAGCAGTGTGGTGCTGGGGTGGTGGCTGGCTGTCCTGGCTTACCTAGTGCCTCGGCGAGCCACCATGCGGGTGGCCGCCGAGGACACCGCGGGTGCGGTTGTGGCGGCGCTCTGCGCTCTGGCGTTGGTTGCCGCGGCGCTGTGGCTTCAGCATTGCTGCAGGTCGCCTGACGAGCCCCCGGAGATCACCGATAGCGCGGCCACCTGAAGGAATCTTGCGGCTAGTCGGCCGAATCGCCGTAAGCGGCCACATACCAGATGACCTGTGACCGGTACAGTCGGCCCATGGCCGATCCAACCCGCGATGCCCGCCTTCGGCGGGGTGCTCGACGGCCAGGTTGGATCCTGATGACAGCGTTGCTGGTTCTCGCCATCGGCGCAAGCTCGGCGCTGGTTTTCACCAACCGTGCCGAGCTGCTGAAGCTGGCGGTCCTGCTGGCGTTGTGGGCTGCGGTGGTCGCTGCGTTCGTGTCCGTCATCTACCGCCGTCAGAGCGATAGCGACCAGGCGAAGGTTCGGGATCTGAAGCTGGTGTATGACTTGCAGCTCGAACGGGAGATCTCCGCTCGGCGAGAGTACGAACTCGCGGTCGAAACGCAGCTCCGTCGTGAGCTGACAGCGGAGCTGCGTTCGCAGTCATCCGACGAGGTCTCGGCGCTGCGCGCAGAATTGGCCGCACTGAGGGCGAACCTGGAATACCTGTTCGACACCGACCTGTCGCACCGGCACGCCATCGAAACGGATCGGACCAGTGACCGGGTCTATGGCGAATGGACACCCGGTGCTGACACGGCGGGACGGGTCCATGTCAGCCGGATCGATGTCGAGGATGTCGAAGAGGTCTTCGACGACCGATCCCACGGCCCGGTAACCGAGGAAAGCCCCATCATCGACGTTCCGGCTGAACCTCACCTGCCGGAGGTCGGGCAGACGACACCGGCCGAAGCGGGAGGCGCCCACCGCAGGTTCTCGCAGGACATCCCGGCAAGCGCGCACCGGGCAGATGGGGCCGCTGGGCCACCGCCGCCGCCACCGCCACCACCGCCGCCGCCAAAGCCGGAGAACGCCCCGCCGCCCCCCGCGCCCGAACCGCTGTACCCCTGGTTGCC
>CAZCHU010000080.1:6519-15079 GCA_964498215.1 uncultured Mycobacterium sp.
AGCCGGAGAACGCCCCGCCGCCCCCCGCGCCCGAACCGCTGTACCCCTGGTTGCCCCCGCCGCCAGAGCCCGCGAAGCCTGAGCCGGCCGCTCCGACAGGGGCCCATCGGCAACCGGCTGCGGCAGAGGGGGCGTGGAACCCGCCCGGCGCTCGGGGCACCCACGGTGAAGAACCGCGCGATGACCGCGATGAATACGTCGGCAGACGGCGGGCCCCCGAGGAGCCGTTGCCGGCGGCCGATCCGCCGAGGGGCAGGCACTATGCAAGCCCGTCGGAAGCCACCCACGTGAAAGCGGACGCGCCGGAAGCTCCAGCGCCGCACCCTGCCCCTTCGACCGCCGAACCGGACCTGCCCGAAGACGGAGACGGTGGCGCCCACACCGGCGGACCATCGGTCGCCGAGCTGTTGGCTCGGCTGCAGACGACGCCGTCGGGAGGCGGGCGGCGCAGGCGTCGCGAGGATTGAGTTAGTCTCGTACTGACCGTCCGGTACCTGCCAGGCAGGACTGGAACGAACCCATCAGATTCTGCGAGGTGGTCTGCGATGCTGCAGTCGCCCGCCGACGGGGGAAACCCACCCGGCGGACTCCGTCCGGCCCGGCTCACGATCGGCATCATTTCCGCTGGTCGGGTCGGTACCGCCCTGGGTTTCGCGTTGGAGCGCGCCGACCACGTCGTCGTCGGCTGTAGCGGAGTGTCGCGCGCCTCACAACAGCGCGCGCAGCGCTGGCTTCCCGACACTCCGGTAGTTCCGGTCGACGAAGTTGCCGGCAGAGCCGAGCTTCTGTTGCTGGCTGTCCCCGACGCAGAACTGCCCGCGTTGGTGGCGGGACTGGCGGCGACCGGAGCGGTGCGCGCCAACACCATCGTGGCGCACACCTCTGGGGCGAATGGGATCGGTGTGCTGGCACCGCTGGCCAAACAAGGATGCATCGTGCTGGCGATCCACCCCGCGATGACGTTCGCAGGCACGGACGAGGACATCGATCGTCTGCGTGGCACGTGTTTCGGCATCACCGCCGCCGATGAGATCGGCTATGCCATCGCAGCATCGTTGGTACTCGAGATCGGCGGCGAACCGTTCCGTGTTCGCGAGGACGCCCGGACCCTGTATCACGCAGCATTGGCGCACTCCAGCAACCACATCGTCACCCTGATACTCGACGCGCTTGACGCATTGCGAGCGGCAATTCACGGCCAGGAGTTACTGGGACAGGCGCTGGTCGACGACACACCCGCAGGGATCGCCGAGCGGATCATCGGCCCGCTGGCGCGCGCGTCGCTAGAGAACGCCTTGCAACGCGGGCAGTCCGCGCTGACCGGTCCAGTCGCGCGCGGCGACGCGGCCGCGATTGCCGGCCATCTCCGGGCGCTCACCGAAGCGAATCCGGATCTGGCGCAGGCATATCGGATGAGTTCGCGGCGCACGGCGCAGCGGGCGCACGCGAAAGACGATGTGTTCAAGGCGTTGGCGGAAGCGGAGCAATCATGAACCATGCCAATGCTCCGAGGTTTACCGCGGGGCAGCTCAATGTGTTTTCGCGTCCACACGAGGTTTCCGATGTATCCCGCGCGCTGCGGGCTACTGGACGCCGGATCATGCTGGTGCCGACCATGGGAGCGCTCCACGAGGGGCACCTGACGTTGGTCCGTGCGGCCAAACGCGTACCGGGCGCTGTGGTGGTCGTGTCGATCTTCGTCAACCCGATGCAATTCGGCGCGGGTGAGGACCTCGACGCCTACCCGCGCACGCTCGCCGACGATCTCGCGGTGCTGCGCGCCGAGGGTGTGGAGATCGCATTCACTCCGACGGCCGACGATATGTATCCCGGGGGCACGCGCACCACGGTGGTACCTGGTCCGCTCGGTGCTGAGCTGGAAGGTGCCGCTCGGCCCACGCATTTTGCCGGTGTGCTCACCGTGGTGCTGAAACTGTTCAACGTCGTCGGTCCTGATCGCGCATTCTTCGGTGAAAAGGATTACCAGCAGCTGACCCTCATCCGGCAGATGGTCGAGGATCTGGACCTGGGAGTCGAGGTGGTCGGGATACCCATTGTGCGGGAGCACGATGGGCTGGCCATGTCCTCCAGGAATCGCTATCTCGATGCGGTGCAAAGGGAGCAGGCGGGCCTTTTGTCGGCGGCGCTTCTGGCGGGAATGCGTGCCGCATCCGTGGGGGCGGCTGCCGCGGTGGACGCTGCACGTGCGGTGCTCGACGAAGTACCCGCCCTGGAGGTTGAGTATCTGGAGGTCCGCGACGCGATGCTTGGTGCCGCGCCTGCCGAGGGAGTGGGCCGGCTGCTGGTCGCGGCCAGGCTGGGTCGTACCCGACTTCTCGACAACATCGCGGTCGACATCGGAGCGGCTAGCGGTATCGAAGGACATCCGGGCGTCTCTTCCGGAGTGAGTCGTGAATTACCTTGGAGGAAATGATGTTACGGACAATGTTGAAGTCGAAGATTCACCGCGCCACCGTCACAGAAGCGGATCTGCACTACGTCGGATCGGTGACCGTGGACGAGGACTTGATGGAGGCCGCCGATCTTCTCGAGGGCGAGCAGGTAACCATTGTCGACATCGATAATGGCGCGCGGTTGGTCACCTACGTGATAACCGGCCGGCGTGGCAGTGGAGTCATCGGCATCAACGGTGCCGCAGCACATTTGATCCATCCTGGGGACCTGGTCATTCTCATCGCCTACGGAACGGTCGAGGATGCTGAGGCGAGGACGTATCGACCGCGGGTGGTTTTCGTCGACGCCGACAACAGGCAGATCGACCTCGGCACCGATCCGGCTCACGTGCCCGCGGATGCGTCCGGGCTGATGTCACCGAGGTGATGGTGTGCTGCTGGCCATAGATGTTCGCAACACCCACACTGTCGTCGGTCTGCTCGCAGGTACCGGTGATCACGCCAAAGTGGTTCACCACTGGCGGATTCGTACTGAATCCCAGGTGACCGCAGACGAACTCGCGCTCACGATTGACGGCTTGATCGGCGACGATTCCGAGCAGCTCACCGGCGCAGTCGGTTTGTCGACGGTGCCCTCGGTGTTGCATGAGGTGCGGTTGATGCTCGAGCAGTACTGGCCCTCGGCACCCCATGTGCTGATTGAGCCGGGAGTGCGCACTGGTATCCCGCTGCTGGTCGACAACCCGAAAGAGGTCGGCGCCGACCGGATCGTCAATTGTCTTGCGGCATATCATAAATACCGATCGCCAACGATCGTTGTTGACTTCGGTTCCGCTATCTGCGTGGACGTGGTATCCGCCAAGGGCGAGTTCCTCGGCGGTGCGATCGCCCCCGGGTTGCAGGTATCGTCGGACGCCGCGGCAGCTCGATCGGCAGCGTTGCGTCGGGTCGAGCTGACCAGGCCTCGTTCGATCGTGGGCAAGAACACCGTGGAATGCATGCAGGCGGGCGCGGTATTCGGGTTCGCCGGCCTGGTTGATGGTTTGGTGAGGCGGGTGCGTGAGGAGGTCGAGGGCTTTGGTGGCGACGACGTCGCTGTGGTCGCGACCGGGCATAGTGCACCGCTGGTGCTTTCCGATGTCGAGAGCATCCAGCACTACGATCGCTATCTCACACTGGACGGTCTGCGCTTGGTGTTCGAACGTAATCGCGACGGTCAGCGGGGCAAGCTCAGGCCGGCGCGCTAGAGAAGACCATTAGGCTGGCACGTCGTGATAGCCCCCGATTCCCGTTCCGACGCCGACGAGACCCGCGACGACGTGCCAGAGCAGTTCCGGATCCGTCAGGCTAAGCGAGAGCGCCTGCTCGCCCAAGGCCGTGAGCCCTATCCCGTCGAGGTAGCTCGCACGCACAGCCTGGCCGCCGTGCGCGAGGCCTACCCCGATCTGCCCGCCAACACCGAAACGGGTCAGCAGGTGGGCGTCGCCGGTCGGGTGATCTTCGCCCGCAACTCCGGGAAACTCTGCTTCGCGACGCTGCAGGAGGGAGACGGGGCTCAATTGCAGGCGATGATCAGCCTTGATCGGGTCGGGCGTGAGTCGCTCGAGCAGTGGAAGGCCGACGTTGACCTCGGTGACATCGTGTTCGTTCGCGGTGAGGTGATCAGCTCCCGGCGCGGCGAACTCTCTGTACTTGGAGATTCCTGGCAAATTGCTTCCAAAGCGCTGAGGCCATTGCCGGTCGCCCATAAGGAACTCAGCGAGGAGGCCAGGGTTCGGCAGCGTTATGTCGATTTGATCGTTCGTCCCGAGGCGCGAACTGTGGCCAGACAGCGGGTGGCGGTTGTGCGCGCGGTGCGCTCGGCGCTGGAGCGCCGCGGCTTCCTCGAAGTCGAGACGCCGATGCTGCAGACGCTGGCCGGTGGTGCGGCCGCGCGCCCGTTCGTCACACACTCCAATGCTCTGGATGCTGACCTCTACTTGCGCATCGCCCCGGAACTGTTTTTGAAGCGCTGCGTCGTCGGCGGATTTGACAGGGTCTTCGAGTTGAATCGGGTGTTCCGAAACGAAGGGGCGGATTCCACGCATTCGCCGGAATTCGCGATGTTGGAGACATATCAGGCTTACGGGACATACGACGATTCCGCGGTGATCACACGCGAACTAATTCAGGAAGTGGCCGACGAGGCGATCGGGACGAGGGCGGTGCCGTTGCCCGATGGCAGTGTCTACGATCTGGATGGAGAATGGCAGACCATTCAAATGTACCCGTCATTGTCGGAAGCGCTCGGGGAAGAGATCACCCCGCAGACCGGGGTGGACCGACTTTGGCAGATAGCCGATAAATTGGGCGTCGAGATTCCCCGCGATCGCGGATATGGGCATGGGAAACTCGTCGAGGAACTCTGGGAAAGCACCGTCGGCGAAAAACTCTGGGCACCGACGTTTGTGCGAGATTTCCCCGTCGAGACCACCCCGCTGACCCGCTCTCACCGATCGATCGACGGTGTCACAGAGAAGTGGGATCTTTACGTTCGTCACATTGAGCTCGCAACCGGATACTCAGAGTTGATCGATCCGATCATTCAGCGTGAACGGTTTGAGGCTCAAGTGCGGGCGGGGGCGGCCGGTGATGACGAGGCAATGGCGCTGGACCAGGATTTTCTGGCGGCCCTCGAACATGGGATGCCACCCACCACGGGCACAGGAATGGGTATCGATCGCTTGTTGATGGCCTTGACAGGCTTGTCCATTAGGGACACGGTATTATTTCCTATTGTCCGTCGGCACGGCACTTGAAACCGTCGCGATTCTTCGTTCGTTGAATGAAATGCGCCGGGTGTGGCACATTGATGTCAAAGATCCAGTGTCTGATCTGAGAATGCAGTGTGTAGAGAAGGGGCAGATGAGCAATGGCCAAGAAGGTCACTGTTACGTTGGTAGACGATTTCGACGGTGAAGGCGCCGCCGATGAGACCGTCGAATTCGGTCTCGATGGGGTGAGTTATGAGATCGATCTGTCGGCCAAGAACGCCGCCAAACTTCGCGGTGAGCTGAAGCAGTGGGTGGATTCCGGCCGCCGCGTTGGTGGTCGGCGGCGGGGACGGTCAGCGGGTTCTGGCCGGGGGCGCGCCGCGATCGATCGGGAACAGAGCGCGGCGATCCGGGAGTGGGCCCGTCGAAATGGTCACAATGTCTCCACCCGCGGCAGAATCCCGGCCGACGTCATCGACGCGTTTCACGCGGCAACCTAGGCTGCGATTGCCGGTACCCCTCGTCGGCGCCTTGGCGTTCGCTTCTGGCGAACTGGCCGCTACCGCACTTCGGAAACGATTCGTCGAATTGTCGCGTTGCTACTAGCAGCGCCGGGTACTGGGAACTGACAACACCAGACGGCACTTCCTGGGTGGCTCGGCTGGAGCCGCCAGGCGGGGCGCCCGGTGCTACCGCCCATTACAGTGGACGGCAGGTGCATGGCAGTGCCGAAGTCTTGCCGGAGTTTGTGGCGGCGCCGCGTACCTAACCCATGCGAGGGAGAGCAGGTAACCAGGGATGTTCGAGAGATTTACCGACCGGGCCCGTCGGGTTGTCGTGTTGGCGCAAGAAGAAGCCAGGATGCTCAACCACAATTACATCGGAACAGAGCACATCCTGTTGGGACTGATCCATGAGGGCGAGGGCGTAGCCGCCAAGTCGCTCGAGTCTTTGGGCATCTCGCTGGAAGGTGTGCGTAGCCAGGTCGAGGAGATCATCGGCCAGGGTCAGCAGGCGCCGTCCGGCCACATACCGTTCACTCCGCGCGCCAAGAAGGTGCTTGAGCTGAGCCTGCGCGAGGCGCTGCAGCTCGGTCACAACTACATCGGGACCGAACACATCCTGCTTGGCCTGATTCGTGAGGGCGAGGGTGTGGCGGCTCAGGTGCTCGTCAAGTTGGGCGCTGAACTGACCCGAGTGCGTCAACAGGTCATCCAGTTGCTCAGTGGTTACCAGGGCAAGGAGACGGCAGAGGCCGGGACAGGCGGTCGGGGCGGGGAGGCCGGCTCCCCGTCGACGTCATTGGTTCTCGACCAGTTCGGCCGTAACCTGACCGCGGCAGCCATGGAGGGCAAGCTCGACCCGGTCATTGGCCGTGAGAAGGAAATCGAGCGGGTCATGCAGGTGCTGAGCCGGCGCACCAAGAACAACCCGGTGCTCATTGGTGAGCCCGGCGTCGGCAAAACCGCCGTCGTCGAGGGCCTGGCCCAGGCGGTCGTGCACGGTGACGTGCCCGAAACGCTGAAGGACAAGCAGCTCTACACTCTCGACCTCGGTTCGCTGGTGGCAGGCAGCCGGTACCGCGGAGATTTCGAGGAACGCCTGAAGAAGGTGCTCAAGGAGATCAATACCCGCGGCGACATCATCCTGTTCATCGACGAGCTGCACACTCTCGTCGGAGCCGGTGCCGCTGAGGGTGCGATCGACGCAGCCTCGATCCTCAAACCCAAGCTGGCGCGTGGCGAACTCCAGACCATCGGTGCTACTACCCTCGACGAGTACCGCAAGTACATCGAGAAGGATGCCGCTCTTGAACGGCGCTTCCAGCCGGTCCAGGTGGGCGAGCCAACCGTCGAGCACACTGTCGAGATCCTCAAGGGTCTGCGGGACCGCTACGAAGCACACCACCGCGTCTCGATCACCGACAGTGCGATCGTGGCCGCGGCCACGCTTGCCGATCGCTACATCAACGACCGGTTCTTGCCGGACAAGGCCATCGACCTGATCGACGAGGCCGGCGCCCGGATGCGGATCCGCCGGATGACTGCGCCGCCTGACCTGCGCGAGTTCGATGAGAAAATCGCCGATGCCCGTCGGGAGAAGGAGTCCGCGATCGACGCGCAGGACTTCGAGAAGGCGGCCAGCCTGCGAGATCGCGAGAAGCAGCTCGTCGCGCAGCGCGCTGAACGCGAGAAGCAGTGGCGTTCGGGTGATCTCGATGTCGTCTCGGAGGTCGATGACGAGCAGATCGCCGAGGTCCTGGGTAACTGGACTGGCATCCCGGTGTTCAAGCTGACCGAGGAGGAGACCACTCGGCTGCTGCGCATGGAAGACGAGCTGCACAAACGGATCATCGGCCAAGAGGATGCGGTCAAGGCGGTGTCCAAGGCGATCCGGCGCACTCGCGCCGGACTGAAGGATCCCAAACGCCCCTCGGGCTCGTTCATCTTCGCCGGCCCGTCCGGTGTCGGTAAGACCGAGCTGTCCAAGGCGCTGGCCAACTTCCTGTTCGGCGACGACGACGCGCTCATCCAGATTGACATGGGCGAGTTCCACGACCGTTTCACCGCCTCGCGGCTGTTCGGCGCCCCTCCGGGTTACGTCGGCTACGAGGAGGGCGGTCAGCTCACCGAAAAGGTGCGTCGCAAGCCGTTCAGTGTCGTGCTGTTCGACGAGATCGAGAAGGCCCACCAGGAGATCTACAACAGCCTGTTGCAGGTCCTCGAGGACGGTCGCCTCACCGACGGCCAAGGGCGCACGGTCGACTTCAAGAACACCGTGCTGATCTTCACCTCCAACCTCGGCACGTCCGACATCAGTAAGGCGGTCGGACTCGGGTTCACCCAGGGCGGCGGTGACAACAACTACGAGCGGATGAAGCAGAAGGTCAACGACGAGCTCAAGAAGCACTTCCGCCCCGAGTTCCTCAACCGTATCGACGACATCATCGTCTTCCATCAGCTGACCGAAGTGGAGATCATCAAGATGGTCGATCTGATGATTGGCCGGGTGTCTGCGCAGCTCAAGACCAAGGACATGACGATGGAGCTGACGGATAAGGCGAAATCGCTGCTGGCAAAGCGGGGATTCGATCCGGTGCTCGGTGCACGGCCGTTGCGTCGGACGATCCAGCGCGAGATCGAGGACGCCCTCTCGGAGAAGATTCTCTTCGAGGAGGTCGGCCCCGGTCAGCTGGTCACCGTCGACGTCGACAACTGGGACGGCGAGGGTGCTGGCGAGGACGCCGTATTCACCTTCGCTGGCAGCCGGAAGCCCGCCGCGACCGCCGAACCGGACCTGGCTCAGGCCGGTGCGGCCGGCACGTCGGGCGCGGCTGAGTAAGCCTGAGAACGAAAGCGGGCGGTTACCCAACGGGTGGCCGCCCGCTTTGTG
>CAZCHU010000081.1:0-15065 GCA_964498215.1 uncultured Mycobacterium sp.
GGCGTAGGTCCAGATGACGTTGAAGATCATGAACAGGATCAGCCAGGCGCCGCCGGTGTGTGAGCCGTAGAAGCGCGAGCTGCGGCCGTGTTGTTTGGGCTCGGTGCGCAGCCGGATGATCGCGAAGGTGATGATGCCGAGGAGCACGGCGACAGCGAAGAAGTCCTGCAGGAACCCGAGCACATCCCACTTGCCGATAAACGGGATGTGAAAATCGCGCACCACGAGCAGGCCGAAGGCTTCCAGGTATACCGAGGCCAGGATGAAGAAGCCCCACATAGTGAAGAAGTGGGCGATGCCGGGAATCGACCAGCGCAACATCCGGGTCTGCCCGAAGACCTCTTCGACCTGGGTGGTGATGCGCTCGCGCATGTGGTCTTTACGATTGTTGGACTCGCTCATCGGCTGACCGGCCCGGATCAGCTTCGTCAGCCACAGCACTCGCTTCGCGGCGAACACGCCGACGACAGCGATCATCAGTCCCCCGACGATGAGCCTGATCAGCATCTGCGTTTCCACGCACAACCTCCGGTAGTGAGGTTACTTGCGGGTAACTTAGAGCTTGTTACCGACGAGTAACTTTGGCTGGGTGCCTGCTCATAGTTGCATCTTGCAGCAAAACCGCGCTACGAAGGCTGACCTAACCAGACTTTCGGTCAACTCGACGGGGCAAGCATCGCGCGCAGCACTGACAGCATCTCCGAGCGTGACCCCGCCCCCAGCCGCCGGCGTATTCGGGCGACGTGATGCTCGACGGTTTTCGCGGAAATGAACAGTTGTGCGCCGATGTCGCGGTACGGCATGCCTTTGAGCAACAGTTCGGCAACCTCGCGCTCGCGGTCGGAAAGCTGCGCGGCGGGGCGGGGGGACGCGGCGGCCGGGAGCACTGCGGGGGAGGGGCCACCGGCGGGTACGGCATCGACCAGCTCCTCCGGGGGTGCGATGCTCTGTTTAAGGTCGCGCGCGAGCTGGAGCATCGCCTGCGATACCCGTGGATCGGTCGTCTGCAGGGCGGCCTGACCAGCCAACCGGGTCGCATCCCAGGTGTGGCCGAACTGGGCCAGCGCCCGCGTCGCGGCCGTCACTTCGTCGGGGTCGACCTGGTCGGCGAGGGTGCGCAGCCAGGTCCGGCCTGCGTTGGCCAACGCTTTGGCGAAGGAGCTCTGCGGTGCGGCGGCCGTCAGTGCCTGACCGTGCGGAGCTACGGCCTCCGGCGAGTTCGCCAGGATGCCGGCGTGTACGCCCGCCCAATGCAGCGGCACCGACCAGAGCACGGGATCGCCTAATCCGGCCAGCAGCGCGAAGGCCTCGTCCAGGGTGTGCTGTAACTGGTCGACCTGCCGCATCCGCGCCGCAGCGACCCAGAGCTCGCCCAGCGGCAGCAGTGCGAACAGATCCACTGAACATTCGCCCACCACCTCCATGGCGGAGTACCAGTGTTTGTGCATGGCGCCGCTGTCACCGTTGCGTCGGGCGATGGCGGTTTGCAACGCCGCCGCCCACAATGCGTCGCGCCGGTGCAGCGAGTTCCCGGCAGCCGGGATCGAGGTGCCCGCGGCCGGTAGTTGCCCGTCCTGCATGTGTGCCCAGCCCAGGAGCAGCCGATGCCGCTGGGTGGCGAATACGGCGTCGGTACCCGCGCCCTGATCCCCGGCGTGGGCACTGCGCACCGCGCGACCCAGCACGCTGCGGGCCCGGACGGGATCGCCGCCATGGAGGGCGACCAGCGCCACGAGAGCGGCGGGGGTGTCGGGGGCGACGACGCCGGGGCCGTGATCGGTACCGATGGATCTACTCAACCGCGCCACCGCGACCGGATAGGGCTGATCGAGCGTCATCACCAGACCTTCGGTGACGCTGCGCGCGGCTCGCGCCCTGGATGTCGGCGGCCCGGTCGTCGGGGTCTGCGAGGCAGATCTGGCAGCTGCCGCATCACCGGCAGCCAGAGCGGCGATCGCAGCCGCGGAACAGACGAGAGGATCAGGTGCCGGGCCGAGCCACCCGAACAGGTCGTTGGCCTGCGCAGCACCGCCGTCGTGCAGCGCGATACTCGCCGCGATCCGGACCCCGGCGGCGCGCTCGGTGTGGTCCGGTGAGGTGAGCAACTCGTCGGCGAGCCGACCTGCTGTGACGCAGTCCCCAGTCAGCGCGAGCGCATCGGCGAGTTGTGCGCTCAGCCTGGTGGCGCCCGCGTCGGACGCCGCTCGGTAGAGGCGTGCAGTGCGGGTCGGTTGTCCGCGGGTGCGCGCGGCAAGGTTGGTCAAGGCGGTGGCCAACCGCTCATCGCGCAGGCCGTGTTCGGCCATCCGGAGGGCTAGATCTGCGGTCAGCGTCGACATCTCCAGCTGCGAGCACAGCACCGCCACCTCAATATCGTGGTGTCGTGCGGCGCCCACGATCTGGGCGAGTCCGTCATGCACCGTATGCAGGAACACTTGAGGCTGTGACGGTTCGATCAGTCCGCTGGCGCGGGCCCGGTCGACCGCCGCCAACGCTTGCGCCGAGGGCATCCGCAGTGCGGAAGCGACATCGTCGGGTCCGAGGTCGGAACTGAGGGAAGAGACGAGAAGCGTGTCGAGTAGCGTTTCCGCGAGGTCGCGGAGCCGTTCGATCAACGCGAAACGGGCGGCTTGCTGAACGGCGTCGCTGCCCTCATTGGCTGCCGATAGCGCAGCAGGCAGGAGGAACGGCAGCCCAGCCGTCGCCGCGATGAGCAGCCGAACCAATTCCGGTGCGGGTGGGGTGCCAAGCGCTGCCGCCGCGAGTCGGCCAACCTCGACCGGAGGTAGCGGCCCCAGCGCAACTGCGGGGTTCTCACGCTCGAGCGCTGTGGCAAGGCGGCGCAGCGCAGGATGGTGAGCAAGCGGTTGGGCGGCGATCACCACCGTCTGGGCAGGGTCGACGACCAGGTCGGTGAGCTGGTCGAGCTCAGCGTCTTCGAGCAGGTGGGCGTCATCGACGACGAACACGGCGTTTTCAGTGTGGTCTAGGCGCAGCGGCCCGGAAAGCACCTGGCGGCCAGCTGCCCGAAAGGATGCACGCGCCGCGGCGAGCACCGTCGATTTGCCGGTGCCAATGCCGCCGGTGACGAGCAGTTTGGTAGCTGCCCGCGGATCGGCGGCTGTCTCTGCTATCGCCGCGACCGCCTCACGGGAGGCCGGGGGAACATCCGTCGGCCGGTGGGATACCGGACTCGTCATTGCCGCAGGTCACGCGCCGTCGTCAGGGATCACGGTCGTCGTGACCGGGTCCGGTGGAGAAGCCGTGGTGGGTTGAGGTGCGGCGGTGGTCGTCGGCTGTGTCTGGGTCGTGGTCGGCTGTGTTGTCGGCTGTGTCGTCGTCGGACGAGTGGTCGTCGTTCTTGTGGTCGTCGTTGTGGTCGTCGTCGTCGTTGTGGTCGTCGGTGTTGTCGTGGTGGTGGTGGTCGTGCTGCTCGGTGTCGTCGCGGACGTGGACGTGGACGTGGGTGGGGGAGGTGGTGGCTGGCTCACCGTGGTGGTAGCCAGACCGTCGGGTCCGACAGTGACGGTCGTGACCGGCGGAGGTAATTCCTGATCGCCCGGAGGCGGAGTGGTGGTCTCGGTGACCGGGGTCGAGTCACCGACCGAACTGGTCAACGTGACTGCCAGGCCGCCCATTGCCAGGAGTGCGGCCGCGGCCGCTGCCCCAAACAGCACCGGTGGGCGTTTGTACCAGGGCAGCAGGGCCGCCTCGTCGCCGAGTTGGCCCGAGTATCCCTGGGGCCCGTCATCCTGGGAGGTGAATGCCACCGGGGGGCGGGCGTCCGTCGCCCCCTGATCGGCGTAGCCGGCCGTTGAGGTGTAGTCGTCGCCGGTGTAGGGCAGCGGATCCGCGGCCGAGTCGTCGTCCTGCGACCAGGCCAGTGCACGGAAAGTCGCCGATGCGGCGCCGTCTGAGGCGGATTCGCTGGCCGCCAGCCCTGCCACACCCGCTGCCCAGGCCGCCGATCCCATGGCGGTTGGTGCTTCGCCGGTGGGAGCCATGCCAGTCGGAGCGTCGGTTTCCAGGCTCCGGTTGGCGACTAGTGCCGCGCCGGCTGCCACATTGAGCTGTGATTGCGGCGTGGTGACCACGGGTGCGCGCAACCGCTCGGACAAGCGCTGCGTCACCAGTGGTATGGCTGCACCGCCTCCAACGGTGGCCACTGCAGAAACCCTGTCGAGCGCAACCCCGTTTCGCTGCAGCGTGTCTTCGATCGCGGTCAACAGGCCTGCGAGCGGGTCGGAGATCAGCTGTTCGAACTCCGGTCGGGTCACCCGAACGTCGGACTGAAACCCCGGAAGCTCGGCGGGCACGACCGTGACGGTGTCCGCGGAGAGGCGCTCTTTGGCCCGGCGGCACTCGTCACGCAGCCGGGTCAGCGACTCGTGGGCGGCGGTGCCTGCGGTGTCGGCTGCGTTCGCGTCGGCGGTCCCGGCGAGCACATGGTTGAGCATCGCCTGGTCGATACCGTCACCGGAGAACTCCGGATACCGCACCGTGTGGCCGACCGCGTCAAGGTTTGCGTCCGCATCGGCCAGCGTGACGCTGGATCCGCTGCCGCCCAGGTCGACGAGCACGACCACACCCCGGTTGGGCAGTCCCGGCGCGGCCTGCAGCGCTGCCAGCGCCGCTGTGGAGTCGGGGATCAGCGCCGCGGGCACGCCGTTGGGGGCCAGGCTCGGGATGCTGCGCAGTGCGCCGCGCAGCGCGCCGACCGTGCCTGGTCCCCAGTGCGCCGGCACGGCGATGGCGACGGGCGAGCCCCCGCCGACCAACCGTGCCATCGCGTCGAGGGCCGCGGCCAGCACCTGCTCGCCGCGGTGGACCGAGCCGTCGGCCGCCACCAGCGGAACCGGATCGCCGATGCGCTCAACAAAGCCGCTCAGGACGGCACCGGGGCCCTCCCGGGGCTCGCCGACCTCGGGTGCCCGGTCGGGATGGAAGGTAAGGATCGACCGCCGCAGCACAGGCGGGCGGCCTACGCGAGCTGCCACCAGATTGGTCATCCCGACGGACAACCCCAACGGTTCAGTCATGGTGGTGAGTCTCCTGTCCGGGCCGTCACCACCCTAGCGACTGATCGCCGCTGCCGACGGATATCCCCCTAGTGTCGGGAACCCCCTACTGTCGATCCCCTAATGGTTGTCGCGCAGGGTCGGGATGCGCACCGATCCAGGACACCGTCGGCATCGCTAGGGTCGAAGGAGCAATCGCGGACAAGCAATCCGAAGCAAGGGGACAAGGAGGCGCCGACATGGCGAATCCGCTTCTCGACTTCGTGATGGCGCTGGTGCGGGATCCGGATGCCGCCGCACGCTACGCCGCGGATCCTGCACAAGCTATTGCCGATGCCGACCTGATCGGTGTGACCAGCGCTGACGTTCAGAACCTGATCCCGGTGGTGGCGGAATCGCTGCCGATGACCACACCGTTGCCTGAGTCGGCAGACAACGTGTGGACCAGTGGGGCGGCGACCGCTGCGTTCGATTCTTTCGAAGATCACCTGCCCGCGCCCGCAGTCGTGGATAGTTCTGCCCCGCTGACCGATATCGTCGATCAGTCCGACCCGGGGCCGCGCACCGATCCGCTCGGTGCGACGGGATCGACGACGCTCGATGACCTGGTAATCCAGCCATCGCACGAGTCTGCTTTCGAAGATTCCGATGCGGCGGAGGCCGGGGTCGCCGACGATTGGACCCCGCCGATCGCCGACCCCGATCCCGGTGGCCAGACCCCGGGATTCGACGTCTTCGACTGACCTGACAGAACTTGACACTAACCGCACGGATCAGACCATCCGTGTGGATTTCTGGCGTTTGAACTGGGGCGACGCGACTTAACCCCCAATGCGCCCAACATGCCCCTAGGCGCCCCCAAATCCCCTAATGATGCTTGTTGAGAATCCCTAGTTCGGCCGGTTCGGGAACGGGCGTCGACCCCGTTTTCCCCCGGTTTCCAGATCCATAACGTGGTCTCCAGATCGCCGGAAGGACCGGCGAGAGCACGGCCCCGACAACCCGGTGGGATCTCGGGAAGACCATGAAAGGCAGTCCAATGACGACCATCATCGACTTCATTCTCGACCTGTTCCGCAGCCCGGCTGCAGCGACGGCCTTCGCCGTCGACCCCGATGGCGCGCTGCGTGATGCCGGCCTGCCGACCGTGACGGCCGCTCAGTTGGCATCGGTGGCTGCCACGGCCGCTCCCGCGGGCTATGCCCTCGGCGGCGGCGACCCGATCGTTGGGCTGCAGCGTGCGGTCGCTGATCACCACAATCTGGCCACCAGCTTCGCCTCGCCGTTCTCGCCGCAGACGACGTTCGCACCTGACACCAACACCGAACTGGCCAGCCGCAACAACACCGAGTTGGGCAGTCGCAACAACACCGAGTTCCTGAGTCCCGATCAGGATGCCGGGTCCAACGCCCAGTCCGGCGCATTCAACTTGGGCCTGGGAGACATCACGTTGGGCGACAAGACCAGCAACACTGCCACCGAGGGCAGCGTGGTGGTCGCTGGTGACAATGACGGCGACATCGTCAGCGGTGACGGCGCCGCGCTGGGTGACGGCAACACCATGAACAACGGTGACATTCTGGCCGGCTCCGGAGCGAATGTCACCGTCGGCAAAGACAACGAGGTCGAGGACAACTCGCAAACCGCCGGCAGCGACCTCATCACCGACAACGAGGCGCCGGTGCTCAACGACGTCGACACCAGCGCCGGCAACGGTGGAGGCGCATCCGGTGGTGACAACTTGATCGGCATCGGCGGCGGTAACGCCGCTGCCGGCGAGGGAGGCGACGGTGGCGGCATCGTGATCATGGACAGCGACGTCAACAGCGGAACCCAGATCGACGGGAACTACGGCAGCGATAACACCGAGGACAGCTCTGTCAACACCTCGGTGAAGTCGGAGACCACGACGACGACCAAAACCTCGACCGAGGACGACTCGTTGAACTTTGCGTCGGGCAACGAGGCTGATCTCTTCTCGGAGAACGAGACCGAGACCGATCTTTTCTCGGGCAACGAGACTCAGGCCGACAGCGATCTGTTCTCGGAGAACGCCACCCCGTTCGATTCCGAGGCCTATCTCGCCCCGAGCAACGCCACCGCCGCTGCGCTGGACGCGCTCTGAGTGGCGCGACCGGCTAACGCAGCTGGTGGGGACCGCAATGGTCCCCACCAGTTCGCGCACATACCGTGTAGTGCGACGTGGCGAATCGCGGCCGACAGAAAGGGGGCATCATGACGCAACCGAATGACCCCCGCGCGGCGGCGGAAATCGCCGAGCTCCTCGCGCACACCGCGAAGATCGCCGAAACCCGAGAGCGCGCCGATCTGGTGGCCCGGCTCGAGCAGGCCAAACGACGCATCAGCGATCCGCAGATCCGCGTGGTGATCGCCGGCCAACTCAAGCAGGGCAAGAGTCAACTGCTCAACTCACTCCTCAACATGCCGGTTGCGCGGGTCGGCGACGACGAGTCGACGGTGCTGGCCACGGTCGTGTCCTACGGCGAAGACGCCTCGGCGCGGCTGGTGGTGGCGCGGCCCGACGGCGAGGAACCTGAACTGGTCGTGATCCCGACCGCCGACCTGGGTAACGACCTGCGTCGCGCTCCGCAGGCCGGGGGCCGCGGGGTGCTGCGCGTCGAGGTGACGGCTCCCAGCCCGCTCCTCAAGAGCGGTCTGGCTTTTATTGACACCCCGGGTGTCGGTGGCCACGGCCAGCCACACCTTTCGGCGACCCTGGGTCTGTTGCCTGATTCCGATGCGATGTTGATGATCAGCGACACGAGTCAGGAGTTCACTGAACCAGAAATGACGTTCCTACGGCAGGCTGCGGAGGTCTGCCCGGTCGCCGCGATCGTCATGAGCAAAACTGACCTCTACCCGCACTGGCGCCAGGTAGTCGATACCAATGCCGCCCATCTGCGTCGCGCCGGCATCACGGTGCCCGTGATTCCGGCCTCGTCGACGCTGCGCAGCCATGCTGTGCAGATCAACGACAAGGAACTCAACGAGGAATCCAACTTCCCGATGATCGTGAAATTCCTCTCCGAGGATGTGCTCGCGCGTCGGCACGACCGGGTGCGCGGTGAGGTAGTCGCCGAACTCCTCGCGGCCGCCCGGCACCTGATGCTCGCCGTGGAGTCGGAACTCTGCGCCCACAACGATCCGCAGGCCAGGGAAAGCCTGACCGCCGACCTCGAACGGCGCAAGCAACAGGCACAGGATGCGCTGCAGCAGACCGCGCTTTGGCAGCAGGTACTCACGGACGGCATCGCCGACCTGACTGCGGACGTCGACCACGACCTGCGGCAGCGCTTCCGCAACATCACCGCTCGTACCGAACGGTTTATCGAAACCTCGGATCCGACGCTGCACTGGGCGGAGATCGGCGCGGAATTGGAAGATGCGGTGGCCACGGCCGTCGGCGACAACTTCGTGTGGGCATACCAGCGATCCGAGGTGCTGGCGGCCGACGTAGCCCGCACCTTCCTGGCGGCCGGTCTGGACGGAGTGCGTGTACCCGCGATCGACGCACGGCACATGGGCGCAGAGGTGGGCCAGTTCAACTCGCTGGCCCAACTGGAGGCCCAGCCGCTCAAGATGGGCCACAAGATCGTCACCGGTATGCGCGGCTCGTACGGCGGCGTGCTGATGTTCGGCATGTTGACCTCGTTCGCGGGGCTGGGCATGTTCAATCCGCTGTCGCTGGGTGCCGGCTTCGTCCTCGGTCGAAAGGCCTACCGAGAGGACATGGACAACCGGATGCTGCGGGTGCGTAGCGAGGCTAAGACGAATGTGCGTCGGTTCGTCGACGACATCGCGTTCGTCGTGGGCAAGGAGTCGCGAGACCGGCTCAAAGGCATCCAGCGCCAGCTACGCGACCACTACCGCGAGATTGCGAACCAGGCGACCCGATCACTGAACGAGTCGCTGCAAGCCACCGTGGCGGGCGCCAAGATCGAGGAGAACGAGCGCAACGACCGGGTCAAGGAACTCGAGCGTCAGCTGACAGTCCTGCGTCAGGTCATCGACCATGCCGACAACGCGGGTTGGGCTGCGCCGCCGTCAAGCGTGAGGGCGGAACCCTGAGCACAACTGACCACGTGCGGGCGATCCTCGGCGGGACGATCGCGGCTTACCGGGAGGCGCCGGAATACCGTCAGCGTCCCGACGTGCACAACGAGCTCGAGCGCATCGGCCGCCGGCTGAACCAGCCGATGCGCATCGCGCTGGCCGGCACGCTCAAAGCCGGTAAATCGACACTGGTCAACGCCCTTGTCGGGGAGGCGATTGCGCCGACCGACGCCACTGAAGCCACCCATATCGTCACCTGGTTCCGGCACGGACCGACCCCGAAGGTAACGGCCAACCATCGCGGTGGACGGCGGTCCAACGTGCCGATCACCCGCAACAGACAACATGGCTCCCCCGATCAGCAGGGTCTGACGTTCGACTTCGCGACGCTGGATCCCAGCGATGTCGTCGATCTCGACGTGGAATGGCCCGCTGCTGAACTCATAGACGCCACGATCATCGACACCCCGGGCACATCTTCGCTGTCCCGGGACGTCTCGGCGCGCACGCTACGCCTACTCGTGCCCGAGGACGGGGCGCCGCGGGTCGACGCGGTGGTATTCCTGCTACGCACCCTCAACGCCGCCGACATCGCCCTGCTCAAGCAGATCGGCCACCTGGTCGGAGGGTCCTCCGGCGCCTTGGGGGTAATCGGGGTGGCGTCTCGGGCCGACGAGATCGGTGCGGGCCGCATCGATGCGATGATGTCGGCGCACGACGTCGCGCAGCGTTTCACCGCGGAGATGGACCGCACCGGGATCTGCCAGGCCGTCGTGCCGGTGTCGGGTCTGCTGGCGCTGACCGCCCGCACGCTGCGACAGAGCGAGTTCGCGGCGCTGCAGAAGCTCGCCGACATCGAACCCGCCGAACTGGCGAATGCGATGCTGTCGGTCGACCGGTTCGTCCGCGAGGATGACGGTGGAAGCCCGGCGCTGCCTGTTGATGCCGCTACCCGCGCGGCGCTTTTGGACCGTTTCGGGATGTTCGGCATCCGGATCTCGATCGCGCTGCTGCGCGCCGGGGTCAGCGACTCAGTGGCGCTGGCCGACGAGTTGCTCGAGCGCAGCGGCCTGGTGGTGCTTCGTGAGGTGATCGATCAGCAATTCGCCCAGCGTTCCGACCTACTCAAGGCGCACACTGCACTGCTGTCGCTGCGGCAGTTCGTGCAGCACAACCCGGTGTACGCCGCGCCCCGCATCCTCGCCGACATCGATCCGTTGCTGGCGGATACCCACGCGTTCGAAGAGCTGCGATTGCTCAGTCAACTTCGATCCCGGCCGACGAATTTCAACGAAGAGGAAATGGCCTCACTGCGCCGCTTGATCGGTGGGGCTGGCACGGATGCGGCCAGCCGGCTGGGCCTGCACCCCGGGGCCCTCCATGATGGACCACGCGCCGCATTCGCCGCAGCTCAGCGCTGGCGTCGGCGCGCGGAGCATCCGCTCAACGAGCCGTTCACCGCGAGGGCGTGCCGAGCCGCGGTGCGCAGCGCGGAGGCGCTGGTGGCGGAGTACGCGCGCAACCGGTAACGGCATTACAGCCGCCAAGCCACCACGACAAGTGCGAACAGGCCGAGGACGGCGATCAAACCGGCCATGACCCCGGCGAGGGAGTACGGCATGTGGGCACCGTCAGCCCGTAGAGATCTCATCTCCTGGCGATGCTGGAACCAGGCCAGCGTCAACGCCGCAAGCCCGATGACAATCATGACCATTCCGACCGCCCAGGAGCTCAGAATCGCGCGGTGACGGTGCTCCTCGGTCGCCAGGTACTGGAAAAACTTGAAGATGGTGAATCCAAAAGCGATCAGCGAGGTGCTTGTTCGGATCCAGGCCATCAACGTGCGCTCGGCCGCCAGGCGGGTGCGGTCCAGCGCGAGTCGGGTGGCGGTGTCCGGTAGTTGATCGGCCATGATCTCTTTCCAACGTGAGCGCTACAGCGCACAGCGGCCGTTAGCCCGCCGGATCAGGGCTGCGGTTCGGCGGGCGGCGGTTCGGTGATCGTCTTGGTTTCGGTCTGCGTCACGGTGCTGGTGCTCACCGTCGGGCTTGCTGCTGTGGTCGTCGTCGGCGCTGTGGTCGTGGGGGTGATGGTCGTCGCTTCGGAGGTGGTGGTCGGTGTGGTGGTCGCTGTCACGGTTTCGGTCACTGTGGACGGGGGCGGCGCCACCGGAACCTGCGTCGAAGTTATTGGCGTCAGCGAAGTCGTCGGGGTCGTACCAGAGGTCGAGTCTCCGGTGATGGCCTTGGCCAGTCCGTAGACGACCAGTGCGATGAGCACAGTGCCGACTGCGCCGAACGCCACCAGCGCGACCGGCTTGCGGAACCATGGCTCCTCGGCGGGTGACGGTGGCTTGCCGTAGGTGCCGTAGTTGGTGACCTGAGTTGGCTCGTCATCGGAGTAGTTGTTCTGCTCGTCCGGAGTTCCGTAGCCCGTCACGGAATCCGATAGTAGGCGCCCGGCCTTAGCGGGCGGGGTCTGAGGTGCGTGTCAGATTGGCTCTCGGCCGGCTGCGTGTGGTCCGTTCGGCTGAGCTGTCATTCTCGCGGGTCCTGGGGCGGCGGGAATTTGGGCTCGAAGTAGAGCTCTCCGGGTTCCGGGTGGACGCCTCCGGAACGGTCCTGCTGGACGGTGCCAGTTCGCGGGTAATGGGCGTTCTGGTGGTGGTCGTTGGTGTCGTCGTGGGTGTCGACGACGTGGTGTCGGTGGCCGAGGGTGTCGGTCCGAGGTAGGTGGTCGGTGCCCGCTGGGGTTCAGTGAACTGCCGGGATACATAGTTGATGGAGACGACCAGAAGGGCGATGACGGCCAGGCCTGCCACACTCACTCCGAGCACTGCCGGTGTTCGGTGGTGCCACGGTACGCGGGCCGCCCGATGCCGGGGGTTTGCGTCGCGATCGCGGCGGGTCACGGCCTCCGATAGTAACCGCGGGTTCCCGGCCGACGGCGGGTCAGCGAAGCTGGGTACACACGTGTTCGGCGAAGAACGTGACGTGGTCCAGATCCGACATATCGAGAAGCTGCAGGTAGACCCGTTGTACGCCGGCCTCGATGAAGGGGCCCAGCTTGTCGACGACTTCGGCGGGAGTCCCTACCACAGGCGAATTGGCGCGAAGCTCGTCGACTTCCCGTCCAATCGCCGCAGCACGCTTGGCGATCGTCGCCTCGTCGCGGCCCGTGCACACCACGAATGCCGCCGAGTAGGTCAGGGAATCCTTCGCGCGCCCAGAGCTCTCGACGGCCGCCGCTACCCGCGCGTACTGCGTTCGCAACGTGGACAACGGCACAAACGGGATGTTGAACTCTGCGGCGAATCGTGCTGCCAGTGCCGGGGTGCGTTTGGCTCCACCACCTCCGATGATGATTGGCGGGTGTGGCGTCTGGGCGGGTTTGGGCAGCCCTGGCGAGCCGGAGACGTTGTAGTGGTTTCCCGGGTAGTCGAACGTTTCGCCAATCGGGGTCGCCCACATCCCGGTGATGATCTCCAGTTGCTCGGTAAGCCGGGCGAATCGCTCACCCAACGGCGGGAACGGGATGGCGTAGGCCCGGTGCTCAGCTTCGAACCATCCGGCCCCAATTCCGAATTCAACACGCCCGCCAGACATTTCGTCGACCTGCGCCACCGAGATGGCCAGTGGCCCCGGGTGGCGGAAGGTTGCTGAGGTCACCATGGTGCCGAGTCGGATTGACGAGGTTTCGCGTGCGAGACCCGCCAACGTCACCCACGAGTCGCTGGGGCCGGGCCGCCCGTCGGCGTTCATTGCCAGATAGTGATCGGATCTGAAGAAGGCCGAGTAGCCCGCGGCCTCGGCGGCACGTGCGACGGCGAGTTGGTCGCTGTAGGTGGCGCCCTGTTGGGGTTCGACGAAGATTCTGAAGTCCACTTGGTCCACGAAAAAACACTTTAGGGCCGAAGGTTAGAAGCCCTCGACGCCCTCGACGCTGACAACCATGCCCCGTCCGGTGCTGTCATTGGTGAATCGAGTGCCGGACGCGTTGGCGTCAATCGTCCAGCCCACTGCCGAGTACGTCCGGTAATCCAGGGTGACGGCGGGGATGTTGCCCAAATTGCCCAGTACCCAGCTGATTTGCCCACCGGCGCTCAGGCGTACCCCGTTGGCCGGCGAGCCTCGGACCTCGGGAGCGTTGGTGAACGCGGCCTCACAGCCCACCTCCTGCTGGTCGAGTTGACAGCGGGTCCTGCCGGATTTCGTCTGGATGAAAACGACGCCATTGCGGGGTTGGAGCACCTCGCCGCCGGGCTTTGTTGGCGCAGTCGGGGATGGCGTTGGCTCAATGGTGGACGGCGGCGCCGCCGTGGGGCTGCTGGGTCGCGGCGTCGGGAAGTCCGGCTCGTTGTACGTATCGGGGACTCTGAGTGCGGTGCCCTGGACGGTGGCGGAGCAGCCGGCGAGCACGGCGGTGCAGCTCAATACACCCGCTACCGCCAGCCGCGTCTTCACCCTTTTCAGCGTACGGCGCTTGTGCTGACAGTGATGAAAGTGACGCGCTGGCCAACGAGACGCGGTGCGGCCTCTGGCCCTGCGGATTCCGATGAACTAGCTTTTCCTTCGTAACCGGATGTGATTGGCTTTCGGCTACCCGCGGCCACCGCATCGGCCCCGTAGGACGAACCGAGGAGCTCATAGATGTTGCTTTCAGGACATGTCGTCCGCCGCGCGACGGCTGGATTGATCGGCGGCGGGGCGATGGCGACCACGCTGCTGCTCGGCGGTGCATCGCCGGCGTTTGCCCAGCCCGCACCCGTGCCGCCGCCCCCCAATTGCACAGCGGCCGACCTCGCACAGGTCTCCGGCAGCGTGGGAACGGCGATGGGTATTTACCTTTTTACCCATCCTGACGTCAACAACTTCTTCACCGGCCTGCACGGGAAGCCGGACGATGAAATCCGCCCCGCGGTCCAGGACTACATGAACGCCCACCCTCAGATCGAAGCCGAGATCTATGGGATCCGTCAGCCGCTGAAGGATCTGCGGGAACGCTGCGACGTGACCCGGTAGTGACGCGCCTTCGGCATCGTAAACTTCAACAACAGCTGAGACGCACTGGATTCAGTCAGTGAGGAGACACCTAACTATGGGTCATTCGACTCGGTCATGGACCGCTGCGGTGGCCGTCGTATCGGCACTTGGGGCCGTTCCCGGGGCTATCGTGCTATTCCAGTCCGCCGGCGAAGCCCACGCCGACGTGTGCGCAAGTGTCGGGCGGCGGGTATCGGTCAGCGGCTGTGCGAACCTCGCCGACGTTGTCGCACCGTACGTTCCGCCGCCGGCGTACTACGCGCCGATGCCCGACGACCCACCGCCGCCGCCGGCTCAGACTTGTGTGAGCTACAACGGCCGGTGGGTTGGTGCCGGCACCTGTAACTAACCTTCCTCCTGCTGTCCTTCTTGCGCCCCTGCTACGCGGCCTTCAGGTAGCAGGGGCGTACCCGTTGGTGCCCTTGGCCGCGACGTCGATCGACACCCCATTTCTCCAGGCCTGACGACAGTCAACAATTTGCGGGCAGTTTTTTAGCGAGTATTGCCCGTTCCGATTGACAGGCCCCAGTGTGTCTGCAATATTCTTGGCTAACTCAATTGGAAAGGTATGGGGGGCCATGTCTACAGATTCAAAACTGTCCACCGTCGGCACAACGTTCAAGGTGGGCGCTGCTGCCTGCGCGATGGCAGGGGCTGCTGTTTTGATGCCGGGAACGGTCGCATCCGCGAGTCCCCTGGCTCCCATGCCACTCGCCGGCTTGGGTTCATCCCTCGACCAGTGTGAGGATGCCGAGGCGGACACTTGCGAGAGCGTATTGGCTACTGCGAGCGCCGAAGGTTCGGCCAGCGTGGGGGCGGGTCCGTTCGAAAATAACCTCATCTGGATCGGGCCCATCCCGGATCCGGCACCGGAGAACATCGCGGTGTTCGAATACAACATCATCCCGCTGTTTTCCCCTGCGATTCAGGC
>CAZCHU010000082.1:0-15040 GCA_964498215.1 uncultured Mycobacterium sp.
CTTCAGGGGATTCCACTTCCGGGCATGCCCGGCAAAATCCCGCTGCCGGGCGTGCCCGGTAGAAAGCCTTGGTTCAACGGGCCTGGGAGCGGATCGGGGGACGATCCGGGGTCTGGCCCTGAAACCGGGCCGTACATGCTGTCCGGCGACGCACACGCCCCGCCGCCCGGTTGGGCTGCGTTTGCCGGATCAGTCGGGCAAGGAAGGGGCTGAGCCAAGGCAGTCGGAGCGCCGAGGAGCGCCGACGCCGTGAGGACGCCAGCGACGGCGGTTAGGGGTCGCAAGCGGATCGCATTCATCGTCAAATGATACGCGCTCTGTCCCCGACTGGACCAAGCATTGCCAGGCCGCGCCGAATCAGCGCTTAGCTGTCGGCGGTACTTGCTGCGTCGTCACCGAACCATTTCTCCTCGATCATCCCGAATGAACCGTCCTCGCGCATCGCCAGCAGCGTTTGATCTACGGGTTTGCGCAGGTGGCTGCCTATTCTGAAGACGAAACCGTAGTTGTCCTCCTGGAAGACCGGTCCCGCCATCAGCACCGCGCCGTCGCCTTGGTGTGCGACGAAATAGCGCAATACGGGCGCGTCGTAAACCACCGCGTCGTAGCCATCTTCGACTAGGGCGTGGTAGCTGTCTTCGATGTTGGGCATCGCGGTGGCGTCCACCCCCATACTTCGCAGGAATGACGCCGCGGTCGTGTTGGCCACTGTCGCGACGGATTTGTCGTACAAATCGGCGGGACCGTTGATCTGTGCCTCGAGTTTGGCCAGAGTCAGCGTGGCGGTCAGATTCGCCGTATAGAACGAGACGAACACGATGCTCACGAACCCCCAAAGGATCGCCATCGATCGTGCCATCCACTGCCGGGGCGCGGCACCACCGGCTCCTACGAGTGATCCCACGCCCCAGCCGAACGCCTGAAAGATCCCGGGAAAGTACTTCTTGGAGATCGCCCCAGTCTTGTGTCTGCGCTCGATGAGCCACAGGATGTGGGCGGGCAAAACGCTGATCACGAGCGCGGCGATCAGCCACATCAGCATGGTTTTGGAAAACACAAGCTGGGAGAACGCTGACAGACTGGGGCTGGCGGGCCGGACGGTGTGGGTCGGCACCATGATCTGCAGCCCAGCGTCAAGGGTGGGCTGGGAGAAGTCGAAGTGGCGTTCGCGCTGCGAGGTCAGCGAGATGGCACCGCCCGCGAGGTCGGCACGGCCATCGGCGACGGCCTGCAGTTGCCCCTCGACGTCGCCGACGTCGAGATACTGGGTCTGCCAATCGAGCCGGTCGGCGATCTCTTTCCATACGTCGATGGTGAAACCGGTCAGCTCGTCGCCGGCATCCATCACGAATGGTTTGAGCTCGTGAATCGCTACGGTGACGGTTCGGGTTTCGTCCGGCTCTTGTGCGCTTGCCAGGGGTGTCGCCGGTGCACCGCTGATCATCCCGACGAGCATGACGACACTAAGCAGTGCGTACCACCGCAGACGCACGGATGCGCTCTCCTTTCTTCGGAGCCGACCCGTCAACCCGCGAGTCGGCATCGACCGTAGTGCGAGCTTCTAGACAGGAGACCCGCTGACGGGCAAAAGGCAATACGCCAATCGTCCGCCGCGGTCGATTGTCGAATGTCTTGTTTAGGACGGGGACACCGGTTAGCGCGGGCGTTCTACGCCGCACCGGCGTCCACGTCGTTAGATAAAGCCGAAGCCAGCCATGCCGCCCATGGCCCCGGGCGCTAACACGCTCGGCCGCGCATTGAGCTCAGCATTGCCGGGCGACTCGCACAACGTGTTCGTGCCGCCCTGCCGTCCGCCGCCGGCTTCGTCTTCTTCGCAGGCCGGCACGAGCCCCGGTGATCCAAGTGCAGATGGTGCAGCCGCGATCGCGAACGAGGCACCCCCAGCAAGGAGTAGTGCAGCGAGGCCCGTCGACAGAGTCTTCATCTCAAATCCTTCCAGCGTCATTTCGGTCCAGCCTAACGACCGATGCTAGTTGCTGCGCGACAGTGGCGAATCTCACCGAGGCCACCAGCTCAGAGCGCGCCCAGCGATAAACTCCGGCTGTGCTCAAGGAACGGCCGGTGTGCATCCCGCAACTGGCACTGACCGGTTGCCAGTCGTCGCCGGGCCGGCAACGGGGCGATCGGGCGCACCGTCGGCTGCGCGTGCTCGCGATCGCCAGCTGGATCGCCGCGGCGGTGTCGGCGTCCTTCGGCACCCTTCAGCTAATACTGGGCGGCGCGTTGTGGTGGCTTGGGATCGTCAACCTGACATGCAGCCTGGCATTCATGATGATTCCGCGGCTTCGGGTGTTCGGCGAGGTGGCAGCGGGGATGACCTTCGTCGTGGTCTCCTACCTGTCCCTCAGTTTCATGTGTTTTTCCGTCGGGACTGGATCGGGCCTGCAGTTTTACTTCCTGGTAGCCGCCACCCTGGTGGTGTTGGTGATGGGTATCGAGCGAATCGTGTTCGCCTCGACGATTGTGGCCGTCGGAATTGCGATCGCCATTGTTCTCGAAATCACCGTGCCCCACGACAGAGGGCTCGGTCCGTCCTGGACCCTCACCGTGGGCTACATCAGTTCGGCGGCCGCGTCCGCGGTGATGATCGTCGCCACGGTCTGGTACACGCTGCGCGAGACCGAGCGTGCCGAAGAAGCGATGGAGTCCGAATACCAGCGCTCCGAAAGGCTGTTGTCCAATATTCTTCCCGGGACCATCGCTGAACGGCTGAAGGATCCGTCGCGCACCGTGATCGCCGACAAGTACGACGAGGCGTCGATCCTGTTCGCCGACATTGCCGGCTACACGAAACGTGCCAGCGACACCGCGCCGGCCGAATTGGTCCGGTTTCTGGATCGCCTGTACACCGGTCTGGACGCGCTCGTCGATCGGCACGGCCTAGAGAAGATCAAGACCAGCGGTGATTCCTACATGGTGGTCAGCGGGGTCCCGATTCCCCGCGAGGACCACCTGGAGGCGCTGGCGAATCTGGCCCTTGATATCGCCGACGCCGTTGCCGATCTCAAGGACTCCGCGGGGCGCGACGTGCCGTTGCGCATCGGGATGGCAACCGGGCCCGTCGTCGCGGGTGTCGTCGGCGCGAAGAAGTTCTTCTACGACGTCTGGGGTGATGCGGTCAACGTGGCATCTCGCATGGAGACCACCGATGAAGAGGGCCGAATTCAGGTGCCCGACAATATCTATGAGCGTCTTCGCGGGTCATTCATACTCGAGGAGCGCGGCCATATAGAGGTCAAGGGCAAAGGCATGATGCACACCTGGTATCTGGTCGGCCACCGATCCAACGTGGCTACACCTTCTGGTTCTCCGGCTTGAGCGGTGCTGCGTTGTCAGGGGTGGCGGCGATCCCTGCCTGCTTGTCCTGCTTCTCAAGCTGTCGCGCGTATCCGGCGCCCATGCCCAACAAGATCAACCCGACCACGATGAACACAACCACCCTGAAGATCCCGTCCAGTGTCCCGAGGTCGAAGAGGAACAGCTTGGCCATCGCGGCAGCCACCAGTCCCAGCCCGCCGCCGATGGGCACCGAGCGGTCAGCGCGGGGCAGCCGGGCCGCGTAGCCGAACAGTGCCGCCGCCATCGCTATCCAGCAGATCGTCGCCGCCATGTGCCCGGCATAGAAGCCGCGTTCGTCGCCCCCGACGAGCATGCCGACCGTAACGGTGAAGGACACGACGGCGTAAACGATCACCGCCAGAGCGCTGATCCACAGCGCACGCACCGCGCTCCTCCACGACCACGCAAGGACTACCGCGCATGCGGCCAGCAAGACGCTGGACACCAACGTGGAAATACCCGCCGCGGGAACGATTTCAGTCGGCTCGAGTAGTCGGCGTGGCGGCGAATAGCTCAGATACATACCGGCGCCGACGATCGCGAAACCGAGCGCGGCCCACCGCGCAACTTGGTCGCGGCGACCAGCCGCCGCCACCACCAAAGCCATCGCCAGCAGCATCGGGCCCGAGATAGTGCCGTCAAATGCCACCGTCACGGCGATCAGCGCAGAAACTGCGGACAGCGCCGAGAATACTTGCCGCACGACTCCTGGCACGCCCGGAAAGCGTTCACCTGCCAACACGATCGCCAGGAGGAGAGTCGACAGGGTCGCGGCCATCAGCGCTGCGATGACTTGGTCTACCGCAGGTGCGACGCAGAGCACCGGGGTTATCCCGGCGGCGGTCAGCAACGCCATCGCGGCGCGATTAGCCGTGCCGGGCAGCAGGATCAACGCCGAACCGATGGCTACCAGCGCCGCGATACCGCACGCGCCGGCGAGCCAGAGGTCCTCGCGCGAATCGAGATAGCGCGCGGCGAGTGCGACCAGCAAGGGCAAAGCTGCGGCCGTGATCCGAGCCCCGTGCAACCAGATCCAATCCCTGCCGAGTGCCACCGGCACCGATACCGCGGAAAGCGCAAGCATGAATCCAACGAGTAGCAGTGTGATGCCGTCGGTGATGACCGGTGCCAACCCGATCAAGGGCACCAGTACGAGCAGCGCAAGATGCTCGGAACCCCATCGGCGGGCCAGCGTCAGCCCAACGCCGGCGGTCACCGCGGCAAGGACGAGTCCGGCCGGTGCCGATATCCAGTCGTAGATCGTGGTCACGGCGATGATGTCGATGTAGGCAGCGGCGATACCGGTGGCAGCCAAGGCAATCCCGCCGACCCGCCCTCCGGGGCGGCGGTAAAGCCAGCCCGCGGTACCGACAAGCGCAGCGGCCAGGACAGCTCCGGCTGACACCCGGAACTCGGGCCGCAGGATGCCCGCCTGCGCGGCCAGCACCAGTAGTAACACCACACCGATCAGGGTGACCGTGACGCCGGCAACGGCGAGTAGCTTTCCGATCCAGCCCTCGGAGCGGCGCCCGGTCGGCGTGGCGGGCGCAGGAGAGGGCGGGATAGGCCGGTATGCCGGAGGCCCCGGGTACGGCGGCCGGTACGGCATGGCTGGTGGCTGCGGCGGCACCGGATACCAGGGCTGAGGACGCTCAGTGAGAATCCGATTCAGCACTGTGAGATCGGCGGATGCCCGAGCCAGCTGATGCGATATCGACGCGAAATCGGCGGAGAGCCTGGCGATGACAGCGGTGTGCGGTTCGGCCATTCCGCCATCATCGCAGGGACGGAGAGGGATCCGGATGAGTACAACTACTCGTCTACTCGTCGAGGCCGTGTTCGATGGCATAGCGTGCTAGTTCCACCCGATTTCCAATCTGCAGCTTGCGGAACGTCGCCTGTACGTGATTCTCCACCGTGCGATGACTCAGCGACAGCCGTGACGCAATCTGCTTGGCGGTCAAACCCTTGGCCACATGGCGAAGCACCTCAGTTTCGCGATCCGTCAAGGTCGGCTCGGCAGGTCCGGGAGAATCCCTGGCGATACGCCGGTACTCGCCGAGTACCAGGCCCGCGAGTCCGGGGGTGAAGACCGCTCGCCCCTTCGCGGTGGCCCGGACGGCCTCGGCGAGTTCCTGCTTGGAAGCGCTCTTCACCAGATAGCCAAGGGCCCCGGCCTTCACGGCCTCAAGCACATCATCATGTTCGTCGGACGCCGAGAGCACCAGGATGCGCGAGCCCGGGGCAACAGCGAGGACTTCAGTCGTCGCCTGCGCGCCGTCGCCGTCGGTCAACCGCATGTCCATCACCACCACGTCGGGCTGCACGGCGGCGGCGCGCCGCTTTGCCGACGCCACGCCGTCGGCGGTAGCGACTACGTCAAAGCCGTCGTCAGCCAGATCCCGGGCCACTGCCTCACGCCAGATCGGATGATCGTCGACAACCATGACGGTCGTGCTCCGCTCACTCATCGGTCCTTCTTCCCGCGCGGTACCGTCAGCTCCCACTCCGTCCCTGATCCCGGACCCGTGTTCAGCTCGGCCCGTCCACCGAGCCAATGTATTCGGCCAACAATCGATTTCGCTATGCCCGCCCGGCCTTGGGCGGCCGCTTCTTCGAGTCGTCCGTCAGGGATGCCGACGCCATCGTCGCGCACACTTACCGTGACGCGGTCACCGAGATCTTCCAGCAGGACGTACACGTGGGCTTCTGGCCCGGCGTGTGCCTCGGCGTTGTCGAGCGCGTTGCACACCGCGGCGAAGAACTCCTCTGCGACCGTCGAATCGAACAGCACCGGGTCGGCGGGCACGCTCACCGAGACCTGATCAGAGGCCCTTCGTCTCAGCAGCGCGGCAAGGTCAAGAGTGGCCACGTCGAGCGGTTCAGCATCGCCGACGCTGACAAGGCGGCGCAGCGCGCGCTCCTGCGTACCCGCTAGTTCGGCCAATTGAGCTGCCTCGCCGCCGATTTCACGTCCTCGGCGCGCCATCAGCGCCAGCACCTGGATCGCACCGTCATGAACCTGCCGCGATAACCGCTCCCGTTCCTCGAGTGATGCCGACAGCCGGGCTGCCCGTTGCAGGTCGGCGTGCGCACGGCGTGCCGTTTGTGCCGCCATACCGACCGCGAGGCCGACAGCCAACTCGATCACGATTGTCGCGTTCCGCCCCAAGTCGATGTGGACATATCCCTTCAGCACGGCGCCGGCAGCCATCACGAGCACACCGGTGAGCATTCCGCCGATCGGCCCGAACACGATCGCTGCGGAGATGGTGGCGTTGGTTGCCCACAAGGTGGTCGGCCAAGACTGGTTCTCCAGCACCCACTGGTCGGAGGCGATCAGCTCGGTCGAGAGCATTAGCGTCACCACAATCGCGATCTCGGCGACCACAACTGCGGGTCTGCGGCCAAAGCCTTGGAGATAGCCGAACGCGAACACCGCACTCCACCCGATCAGGACCGTGAAAAGGAGCCACCCGGCAAGAGGGTGCTCCAGATCCCGGTTGATCGCGAACTGGAAGCCGAACGCATAGACGCAGCTGAGTAGTCGAAACACTTGCGCGGCCCGCCACAGCGGCGCGGCGGGGTCGGGCGCTACATCACCGTGGAGAGAAACGTTCTCGTCCGTTCGGGTATCCACGCCAGGCACGCAATCGACACATCAGGAGACCGCACCGTTGATCGTCGGCTTGTCGATCATCCCCTCCTCGAGACCCCAATTGGATGCGATCTCCTGGTACTTGCCGGTCTCGATCACGTGCTGCAGTGCCTGCAGCAACGATTGAGCCAATGGTGACCCCTTCTGCACAGGCCAGCCATAGGGTGCGGAATCGAAGACCTCACCGGCCGGCTCGAGCTTTCCGTTGGTCTGCTTGATCGCGTACAGCGTGACCGGTGAGTCCGCCGACATGGCGTCGGCCTGGCCGAGAACAACGGCATTGGTCACGGCATCCTGGTTGTCGAACGGAATGATCTCGATCGCCGACTGGCCCGAATCGGTGCATCTCTGGCTCCGGGCAGGCAACTCCTCGGTCTCCTGAACCGTCGTCGACTGCACGGCGACCCTCTTGCCGCAGGCGTTCTCCGGATCGATCTCGCCGCCTGCGGGCTGGGCCCACAGGGTTCCCGCGGAGAAGTAGGTGACGAAGTCGACCTGCTCCTCGCGCTCCTTGCTGTCGGTGAACGAGGACATCCCGACGTCGAGCGTTCCGCCCTGAATCGATGGAATGATCTTGGCGAAGTCGACTTCGCGGTACTCCGGCGTCAGCCCCAGTGTCTCGGAGATCGCAGTCATCAGGTCGACGTCGAATCCGACGATCTTGCCCTCCGGGTCCTTGAACTCGTTCGGGGGGTAGGGAATGTTCACCCCGACGATGAGCTGGCCCGACGACTTGATCGCCTCCGGCACGGTGTTGGCGATTGTATCGACCTTCCCGACCGGCGCTGCCGTCGTGGCAGAAGCCCGCCCTCGGTCCGATTCAGAACTGCTGGAGCAGCCGCCCAGAGCCAGCGCGCCGGTGACGGCGAACACCGCCGTCATGCGCCAGATTCTTGGCCGCCGGTCTGGAAGTTCATCGAACCCAAACACTGTTGCCTCAACTTTCCGCTTCGGGCATTCAGGCTGCCACCAGGGGTTGCAGCGCCGGTAACCGAACATTAACCAGCAGGTCCAGGCACCACAGCGGTACCGTGAAATCAGGCGATCAGGGCCCCTGGTATGTAAGACTTTACGGATGGAAACCTCCGCTCCCCCAAGCATGTTGCAGCATCTTTGGAAGTCCGCACTCGTCTCAGGAGTGTTGGCGGTGATACTCGGGGTCATGGTGCTGGCCTGGCCCACCAAGACCCTCTTCCTCGCTGCGATCTTCTTCGGTGCCTATCTGTTGGTAACCGGTATCGCTCAGGTGATCTTCGCGTTCAGCCTGCATGTCTCGGCCGGCGGCCGGGTGCTGTTGTTCCTCAGCGGTGCGGCCGCCCTGATCCTGGCCGTGCTGTGCTTCCGCAGCCTGCAGAATTCGATTCTGCTGCTGGCGATCTGGATCGGTATCGGCTTCATCTTCCGCGGCGTGGCGACCGCGGTCTCGGCGATCAGCGACCCGACGCTTCCCGGCCGGGGCTGGGAGCTCTTCATCGGCGTGATCAGCCTGATCGCGGGTGTGATCGTGCTGGCCTCACCATTCCAGTCGCTGGAGACGTTGACCCTGGTCGTCGGGATCTGGCTTGTCGTGCTCGGTGTCTTTGAAGTGGTCTCGGCCTTTGGCATTCGTAAGGCCAGCAAGAACGTGGCTGCGATCAAGGAGGAACTCACGGCTCCGGCCGCGTCGGAATAGGCACAGCGCCTGGATAGTCGCCGTTAGGCCGATTCAGAAGAGGAGTCGAACGTGGACGCCTTAGACGTGGCGCGGTGGCAGTTCGGAATCACCACCGTCTACCACTTCATATTCGTACCGCTCACCATTGGACTGGCACCGCTGATTGCGGTCATGCAGACCGTATGGCTGGTGACCGACAATCCTGCGTGGTACCGGCTGACCCGCTTCTTCGGCAAGCTGTTCCTGATCAACTTCGCGATCGGAGTGGCGACGGGAATCGTGCAAGAGTTCCAATTCGGCATGAATTGGAGTGAGTACTCCCGTTTCGTTGGTGACATCTTCGGCGCGCCGCTGGCGTTCGAGGGACTGATCGCGTTTTTCTTCGAGTCCACGTTCATCGGGTTGTGGATCTTCGGGTGGAACCGACTGCCGCGGACGGTTCATCTCGCGTGTATCTGGATCGTCGCCGTCGGCGTCAACGCCTCGGCGTTCTTCATCATCGCCGCGAACTCGTTCATGCAGCATCCTGTCGGCGCCACATTCAACCCAGAGTCCGGCCGAGCCGAGCTCACCGATTTCGGTGCACTACTGACCAACAACACTGCGATCTGGGCGTTCCTGCACACGATCACCGCATCGTTGCTGACCGCCGGGGTGTTTGTTGCTGCTGTATGCGCATGGCTGATGGTCCGCTCACACTCACGCTCTGAGGAGACCGAGGCTCGGACGATGTACCGCCCGGCGACGATCCTGGGGAGCTACGTGGCGATGGTCGCCGCGGTCGCCCTCCTGGCCACCGGCGACGTACAGGGCAAGCTGATGTTCGTCCAGCAGCCGATGAAGATGGCGTCTGCGGAATCGCTCTGCCACACCGAAACCGACCCAAATTTCTCAATCCTGACCGTCGGCACACAAAACAACTGCAATAGCATTACCAGGGTCATCGAGGTGCCCTATGTGCTGCCGTTCCTTGCCGAGGGCAAGTTCTCCGGGGTGACCCTTGAGGGGGTCGAGGACCTCCAGCAGCAGGCCGAGCAGAAGTTCGGCCCCGGCAACTACCGACCCAATTTGTTCGTCACCTACTGGGCGTTCCGCGTGATGATCGGACTGCTGCTAGTTCCGGTCGCGTTCGCGTTGCTGAGCCTGTGGCTCACTCGCGGGGGTCGAATACCTGATCAGCGGTGGTATGGCAGGTTCGGGATCCTCACCATCCCGACACCGTTTTTGGCGATCTCGGCCGGATGGGTATTCACCGAGATGGGGCGACAACCCTGGGTGGTCGTTCCTAACCCCACCGGCGACCAGATGGTGAGAATGACGGTGCAGGAAGGGGTGTCCAACCACGCTGCCGGAACCGTGATGTTCTCCCTCACGGTATTCACCCTTCTCTACGGCGCGCTGGCAGTCGTGTGGTTCTACCTGATGCGCCGCTATGTGGTCGAAGGGCCGCTGGAACACGACTCCGAGCCCGCACCCCCGACGCCGCCCGGTCAGGACGACGTCGCGCCGTTGTCGTTCGCCTATTAGGAGATCGCCGTGGCCCTATATGAACTGTGGTTTTATCTGATCGCCGTACTGTTCCTCGGCTTTCTGGTGCTCGAAGGGTTCGACTTCGGCGTGGGTATGTTGATGGCGCCGCTGGGCTCAAGCGGTGAAGGGGATCCAGATGACCGCCGCCGCGCGGTGCTCAACACGATCGGCCCCGTCTGGGACGGTAACGAGGTCTGGCTGATCACTGCCGGCGCCGCGATGTTCGCCGCCTTCCCCAACTGGTATGCCGCACTATTCTCCGCGTTGTACCTCCCACTACTGGCAATCCTCTTCGGCATGATCCTGCGCGTCGTCGGGATCGAATGGCGCGGCAAGATCAACGACCCACAGTGGAGGCGGTGGGCCGACGTCGGCATAGCCCTCGGTTCATGGCTCCCCGCGATCCTGTGGGGAGTGGCTTTCGCAATCCTGTTGCGCGGCTTGCCTATCGATGCTGACGGCAACGCCCATTCGGCGGTCAGCGACGTCCTAAACCCCTACACGTTGCTGGGTGGACTGGCCACCGCTTCGCTGTTTGCGTTCTACGGATCGGTGTTCATCGCCCTGAAAACGGCGGGGGCGATTCGCGAGGACGCGTTCCGCTTCGGCCGCATGCTGTCGATCCCGGTGATAGTGCTCGCGGGTGGATTCGGTCTCTGGACCCAACTTGCCTACGGCAAACCGGGGACCTGGCTGGCGTTGGCGGTTGCGGTGGCGGCGCTGTTGGTTGCGGTGGCATTGATGTGGCGCAGCACCCGAGAAGGCGTGGCCTTCGCGGCGACCGTGGTTGTCGTCGCCGCGGTCGCGGTGCTCATCTTCGGTTCGATGTACCCCAACCTGTTGCCCTCGACGCTCAACCAGGCGTGGAATGTGACGATCGAGAACGGTTCATCGACCCCCTATACGCTGCGAATCATGACCTGGGCGTCGCTTGCCCTGCTTCCGTTGGTGCTTGCCTACCAGGCGTGGAGCTACTGGGTGTTCCGCAGGCGGATCAGTGCCGAGTCGATACCTGCCTCCGTCGGATTGTCGAGGCGTCCCTCCTGACCGACAACACCCGCGCCCCGATTGACGCGCGGTTATGGCGGGCGTCAGCGGCCATGCGTCGATTCCTGCTCGCCACCACGGCATACGGCATGCTTGCCGCGACGTGCACCATTGCCTCGGCGATTGTGCTGGCCAGCGTCGCCGCCCGGGTCATCACCGACCCAGCCTCTCGCGAGTTCGACGAACTCAGCGGCCCGATCGGCCTGCTCGCGGCGCTATGGGCATCTCGTGCGATCGTTCAGTGGATGCAGGGCAGGGTCGCCCAGCGGGCTGCCAGTTCAGTGATCGCCGACCTCGCCGACCAGTTGCTGACAACGGCTGCCAGGCTTCCGCCGCGCGAACTCGCGCGTCATCGCGACGACGCCGCCATTGTGGTGACCCGCGGGCTGGACGGATTACGGCTGTACTTCTCCACCTATCTGCCGTCACTGTTTCTGGCCGCCTTCTTGACGCCGGCCACTGCCGTGGTGATCGCGCTGTACGACTGGCAGTCGGCGGTGATCGTCCTGATCGCCCTGCCGTTGATTCCCATCTTCATGGTGCTGATCGGCCTAGCGACCGCCGACAGGTCCGCGGCGGCGCTGGAGGCCATGTCAACTCTGCAATCCCGACTGCTTGACCTGGTTGCTGGACTACCCACGTTGCGCGCACTCGGGCGCGCACAGGGATCGGTGGCCCGCATTACTGAACTCAGTGCAGCACACCGCCGTTCGGCGATGGCCACGATGAGGATCGCGTTCTTGTCCGCACTCGTGCTGGAACTACTCGCCACGCTGGGTGTAGCACTGGTAGCGGTCGGCGTCGGCATGCGGCTGGTGTACGGCGAGATGACGCTCACGGCGGGGCTGACCGCGCTGCTCCTGGCGCCGGAGATCTTCTGGCCGTTGCGCCGTGTCGGCGCAGCATTTCACGCTGCGCAGGACGGAAAAACCGCCGTGGAGGCCGCTTTTCAATTCATCGACGACGCTGCCCCTGCACCTTCGGGCGTCCAGGTCGTGGGCCCGAATGTGACCGTGCAGGTCGATCGTCCGAACGTCGACGCCCAACCAGGCCGGGTGACGGTATTGACGGGTCCGAACGGTGTTGGCAAGACCACACTGATGCATACGATCCTTGGCCTGGAACCCGGTAGCGTCCGTGTCAACGGTTTCGACGTAGCCGACCTCGACCTCCAGAAATGGTGGTCGCAGGTGGCTTGGCTGGCTCAGCGACCTGTACTGATACCGGGCACAGTGCTGGACAACCTTGAGCTCTTCGGGCCGTTACCCGACCTGACGGCAGCATGTCGGGCGGCGTGCTTCGACGTGGTCGTGGCCGGACTCCCCGACGGCCTGCAGACGATAATCGGTCGCGACGGTGTCGGCCTGTCGCTAGGGCAGCGGCAACGTCTCGGGCTCGCCCGGGTGCTCGGCTCGGCGGCGCCTCTACTGCTCCTCGACGAGCCCACCGCGCATCTCGACAAGTCGACCGAGGATCGGGTACTACGCGCCATTTCCGAACGGGCGGCCGACGGCGCAACAGTCATCGCTGTCGGCCACCGGGATCCGGTCCTTGCGATAGGCGACGTCGTCATCCAGATGGAGCCAGCCGATGCCACGCCCTGAGCCGCAGGCTGACCCCTTGCGGCTGGCCTGGGACCTGCTCCGACCGGGGGTACCGCGCGTCGCGATGGCGGTCGCGCTCGGGGCGGGGTCGTTGGGTAGCGCGCTCGCGTTGGCCGGGGTCTCGGCGTGGCTGATCACTCGAGCCTGGGAAATGCCGCCCGTCCTGCACCTGACGGTGGCTGTGGTCGCCGTACGCGCGCTGGGCATCTCGCGGGGCATCCTGGGGTACTGCGAGCGGCTGGCATCTCACGACACCGCCCTACGTGCCGCTGGGACCGCCCGCGAACAGCTCTTCACCCGACTGGCCACCGGACCAATAGACGCCGTCATGCGCCGGCACAGTGGCGACCTGGTGACGCGAGTGGGATCCAACGTCGACGAGTTGGCCGATGTCCTGGTACGCACTGTAGTGCCCGGCTGCGTCGCGGCAGTTCTCGCTGTGGCAGCCGTCGCAGTGATCGCCGTAATCTCACCTCCGACCGCGGGGCTGCTGGCAGTTTGCCTGATTGTCGCAGGCCTGCTGACACCCGCGGTCGCGGCACGTGCCGCCATGGCAGCTGAAACCCTTGCTGTTCAGCATCATTCGCGCCGAGATACCGCCACAATGCTAGCTCTCGAGCACGCACCGGAGTTGCGCGTCAGCGGCAGGCTGGCAGACGTTATCGCGGAGGCCGGCACGGAACAACGCCGCTGGGGACGCGCCATCGACCGCGCGGCCGCACCGGCCGCCGTAGCTGGGGCAGCACCGATCGCCGCCATCGGAGTGAGTGTCGTGGGCGCCGTGATCGCGGCCGTGGCACTGTCCAATACCGTGGCCCCTACCACGGTCGCGATCCTGATGTTGTTGCCGCTGTCGTCGTTTGAGGCCACTGTCGGACTACCCGGTGCCGCGATCGCCCTGATGCGAGCCCGCATCAGCGCGCGGCGTCTACTCGCGCTCACTGAAGTCGATGACGACACCCCCCGCCCACCGGTGGCGCCGCTCGATCTACATCCAGGGGCCCGCATCGCCGTGGTAGGGCCCAGCGGCTGCGGCAAGACCACACTGCTCATGCAGGCAGCGGGACTGCTACCCGGTTCGGAAGCCCCGCAAGGAGTGTTCTTCGCCGAAGACGCCCACCTGTTCTCCACCACCGTGCGCGACAACCTGCTGGTTGCCCGCGGCGATGCCACCGATAGCGAGCTGACACAAGCCCTGCACCGAAGTGGACTCGAGCGGTGGCTCAACGAGTTACCCGCGGGGCTTTCCACCGTGCTGGTGGGTGGCGCGGCGGCGGTGTCGGCGGGCCAACGCAGGCGACTACTGCTGGCCAGAGCGCTGCTCTCAACGGCCACCACGGTGCTGCTCGATGAACCGACCGAACACCTCGATGCGTCCGACGCTGACCAGCTTCTAGCGGCCCTGCTCACCCCCGGGGCACTGTTCTCCGCGGATCGCACTGTCGTCGTCGCCACCCACCACCTGCCCGAGAATCTGCTCGATGAAGCTGTTTGTACCACCGTCAACATCACTGTTCGGCGAGTAACCTCACCAGCATGAGCGAACCGCCGCAGCCTCCCCAGTACGGCGCATACCCGGGCAGCTATCCCCCGCCTCCGCCCCAGTACGGCGACTACCCCGGCTATCCCCCGCCCGGCTCGGCCACCCCGAAGAATGGCCTGGGCGTGGCGTCACTCGTCGTCGCCATCATCGCCCTGTTCTCGGTCGTCGGCGGCGTCGTCCTCGGGGTTGTCGCAATTATCCTCGGATTTCTGGGCCGGGGCAGGGTCAAGCGCGGCGAGGCCAACAACGGTGGCATCGCGATCGCCGGGATCGTGCTGGGGGTGCTGAGCATCATCTTGTCGATCGTGGTGATCGGCATCGCGATATGGGGCTTCAACGAGGTCGGTGGCACCGACTATGTCGAGTGCCTGAGCCGGGCCGGATCGGATCAACAGGCCGTACAGGAATGCGCCGATAAGTTCACTCAGCGCGTGGAGGACCAGTTCTCCATCACACTCACTCCGACGCCGTAGCCCGCCCGGGGAAGTGCTTCACGATCCCCTCTTGCACGACTGTGGCGAACGGCCGGCCGGCCGGGTCGAAGAAATGCCCGGTCCCTAGTCCACGAGAATCCGCCGCCACTGGCGACGTCGTCGAGTAGAGCACCCAGTCGTCGAACCGGAACGGCCGGTGAAACCACACCG
>CAZCHU010000083.1:0-1669 GCA_964498215.1 uncultured Mycobacterium sp.
CCGGCGATCTCCATCTCCTTCGTCGTCGCGGCGATTGCCTGCGGCCTGGCCGCGCTGTGCTATGCGGAATTCGCCTCGACAGTGCCCGTTGCGGGAAGCGCGTACACCTTCTCCTACGCGACGTTCGGGGAGTTCGTCGCGTGGATCATCGGCTGGGACCTGATCCTGGAGTTCGCGGTGGCCGCAGCCGTGGTCGCCAAGGGCTGGTCGAGCTATCTCGGCACCGTGTTCGGGTTCGGCGGCGGCGTCGTCGACGTTGCCGGACTGAAGCTCGATTGGGGCGCCCTCCTGATCATCGGGTTCGTCATCGCCATCCTGGCGCTGGGCACCAAGCTCTCGGCGGGAGTCAGCCTGGCCGTCACCGCCATCAAAGTCTCGGTGGTGCTTCTGGTCGTCGCCGTCGGCGCGTTCTACATCAAGACCGCGAACTACACGCCGTTCATCCCGCCCGCCGCGCCCGGCGGCGAAGCTGGCTCGGGGGCTGAACAGTCACTGTTCTCACTGCTGACCGGTGCTGAAGGCAGCACCTACGGCTGGTACGGATTGCTGGCCGGAGCATCGATCGTGTTCTTCGCGTTCATCGGTTTCGACATCGTGGCGACCACCGCGGAGGAGACCAAGAATCCGCAGCGCGATGTACCGCGCGGAATCCTGGCGTCGCTGGGCATCGTCACGGTCCTGTACCTGTCAGTGTCCGTCGTGCTGTCGGGCATGGTGAGTTACACCGAGCTTCGCGACGCCGAATCGGCCAACCTCGCGACAGCGTTCGCGCTCAACGGGGTCGGCTGGGCAGCCAAGGTGATCTCGGTCGGCGCGCTGGCTGGGCTGACCACCGTCGTCATCGTGCTGGTGCTCGGCCAGACGCGGGTGCTGTTCGCGATGTCCCGCGACGGGCTGTTGCCGCGCCAGTTGGCCAAGACCGGCGGCCGCGGTACGCCGGTGCGGATCACCCTGCTTGTCGGCGTCGTGGTGGCAGTCACCGCCAGCGTCTTCCCGATCGGCAGGCTCGAGGAGATGGTCAACATCGGCACACTGTTCGCCTTTGTGCTGGTGTCGGCCGGGGTGATGGTGTTGCGGCGCACTCGGCCAGACCTGAAGCGCGGCTTCCGCACGCCGTGGGTGCCGTTGCTGCCGATTCTGGCGATCATCACGTGCGTGTGGCTGATGCTGAACTTGACCGGGCTGACGTGGATCCGGTTCAGCATCTGGATGGCCATCGGCGTGATCGTCTACTTCTGCTATGGGCGCAGGCACTCGGTGCTGGCGAATCGGGCGCGCTGAAGCACCGGGGCGGTCGCGTTTCGCGCCTGATTCGCGGCTAAGGGAACCGTCCGGCTGGCTGCTGCGTCAGTCAGATCATGCTCAGCGAATACTTGCGCCGCCACGACGGCGTGATCACCTTGCAACAGGCCAATGAGGCGGGGCTCAGCCGGCGGGCGGTGCAGCGACGGGTGCAATCGGGCCGGTGGATCCGATGCGCACGGGGCGTCTACTTCGCCGACGACCGGCCGTTCTCCGACGCGGCTCGCGTCAGGGCAGCAGTGTGGGGATACGGTTCCCGCGCCTCGGCAAGCGGCCTGACCGCGGCATGGTGGCATGGCCTGACCAGGTTCGCTCCTGACCTGCCGGAAGTGACGGTGCCTCGGGACAGCCATGGCCGTCGCCACGC
>CAZCHU010000083.1:1769-14975 GCA_964498215.1 uncultured Mycobacterium sp.
CTCCTGACCTGCCGGAAGTGACGGTGCCTCGGGACAGCCATGGCCGTCGCCACGCCGGTAGCCGATTGAGGCGGCGGGACCTGGATCCGGCCGACGTCGTCGAGTTGAAGGGCATGCGCGTCACATCTCTGCCGCTGACAGTCGTCGAGGCGGCCGTGCAACGCGGTGGTGGCGCCAAGTTGATGGACCGCGCCCTGCAGCGGCACGTCGACCTCAACAGCCTGTGGCGTACGCACCTGCGTAACAAGGGGCGTACGGGTGCACCCCGATCTCGTCGGCTACTTCAGGCGGCCTCCGACGGCGCCCGGTCCGAAGCCGAACGGCTGCTACACAAATTGCTGCGCGACGCAGGCATCAGGGGCTGGAAGGCCAACTACCGCGTCGGCGGTTATCGCGTCGACGTCGGCTTTCCTCGGGACAAGGTCGCCATCGAGGTAGATGGATTCGCGTTCCACAGCGGGGCCGATGAGTTCCAGATCGACCGTCTGCGGCAGAACGACATCGTCTTATTGCGGTGGCAGGTGCTGCGCTTCACCTGGCTGGATCTCACGGAGTACCCACAGCGGGTCATCGCGGTGATCCGCGCCGCGATTTCGGCGCGCTAAGGCACCGCCAGCGTCGTTTCGCGCGCCCGATCCGCCACTAGCTGGGGATTTACAAAACAGAGCGTTCTGTCTAGACAGGCGACAAAACTGTCGATATAGTAAACCCAAGCAAGTGACCACACTCACACCGAGGAGGCATTGGGGTGACCGCAGGAATGTCAGAAAGTCCCGAGACCGTCAGAAGTTCCGAGGTTGACGTCGAACAGTGGCGTGACAAGAAGCGCTATCTCTGGCTGATGGGTCTGATCGTGCCGACGGCCCTGTTCGTGATGTTGCCGGTGGTGTGGGCGCTCAACCAGCTGGGTTGGCACGCGGCCGCGCAGGCGCCGTTCTGGATCGGGCCGATCCTGCTCTACCTTGTGCTACCCGCGTTGGATCTGCGGTACGGCCCTGACGGCCAGAATGCGCCCGACGAAGTGATGGAGCGGCTGGAGAACGACAAGTACTACCGCTACTGCACGTACATCTTCATCCCGCTCCAGTACGCCAGCGTCATCCTGGGCGCCTATCTGTTCACCGCGTCGAATCTGAGTTGGCTGGGATTCGACGGCTCGCTGGGCTGGCCGGCGAAGATCGGCCTGGCGCTTTCCGTGGGTGTGCTCGGCGGGGTGGGCATCAACACCGCGCACGAGATGGGTCACAAGAAGGACCAGTTGGAACGCTGGCTTGCCAAGATCACCCTCGCCCAGACCGGGTACGGCCACTTCTATATCGAGCACAACCGGGGACACCACGTCCGGGTTGCCACGCCCGAAGATCCTGCCTCGGCACGCTTCGGCGAGACGTTCTGGGAGTTCCTGCCGCGCAGCGTATGGGGCGCGTTGACGTCGTCCTGGGAGCTGGAGGCCGCACGGTTGCGCCGTCAGGGCAAGAGCCCATGGCACTGGTCCAACGATGTGCTCAACGCCTGGGTGATGTCGATCGTGTTCTACGGCATTCTGATCGCGGTCTTCGGGCTCGCTCTCATTCCGTTCATCGTGATCTCGGCCGTGTTCGGTTTCGCGCTGCTGGAGACGGTCAACTACCTCGAGCACTACGGCCTGCTGCGTCAGAAGACCGCCAGCGGCCGCTACGAGCGCTGCGCACCGCAACACAGCTGGAACTCAGACCATTTGGTCACCAACCTGTTCCTTTACCACTTGCAGCGGCACAGTGATCACCACGCAAACCCGACGCGCCGCTATCAGACGCTGCGCAGCATGGAGGGCGCACCGAACCTTCCCAGCGGTTACGCCTCGATGATCTCGCTGACCTACTTTCCGCCGCTGTGGCGCAAGGTCATGGACCATCGGGTGCTCGAGCATTACAACGGCGACATCACCAGGGTGAACATCCACCCACGGGTGCGCGACAAGGTGCTGGCCAAGTACGGCGATCAGCAAGAGCAAGGAGTAGACAGTGGAGCCCAGGCGTGAGCACCTTCCGCTGCCCCGGCTGTGACTACGTCTACGACGAGGCGAAAGGCGCGCCACGAGAAGGATTTCCGGCCGGCACTGTGTGGAGCAACATCCCCGATGACTGGTGCTGCCCTGATTGTGCCGTGCTCGAGAAGATCGACTTCGAACAGATTGGAGCAATGAAATGACCGCCGCCGACTACAAATTGTTCGTCTGCGTCCAGTGTGGCTTCGAGTACGACGAGGCCAAGGGGTGGCCCGAGGACGGTATCGCGCCCGGCACCCGGTGGGACGACATTCCCGACGACTGGAGCTGCCCCGACTGCGGTGCGGCGAAGTCGGACTTCGAGATGGTCGAGGTCTCCCGGTCATGACCGCTCACTCATCCTCGGCGAGCGCGCCCAAATGCGTGCAACACGCCGAGCAGCTAGGTACAGACACGCGCGCTCGCCAGGAAGGGGCACTGTGACCAGGACAGCATGGGCGGGCACTCGCCCCGAAAGCGATAGTGTCGCGCGTGTGGGCCGCCCCAACGACCGAAGGATCGCTCAGCGCATCCCGTACGCCGAGGCGTCACGGGTGCTGCTGCGGGACTCCATTCTCGACGGTATGCGTGAGCTCCTGCTCACCCGCGACTGGTCCTCGATCACCCTGTCCGATGTCGCCAGGGCCGCCGGAATCAGCCGCCAGACCATATACAACGAGTTCGGCTCTCGGCAGGGACTGGCCCAGGGGTATGCGCTGCGGCTGGCCGACCGGCTGGTCGACCAGATCAACGACGCCATCAAGGACAACGTCGGCGACGTCCACGCCGCCTTCCTGCAGGGGTTCCGCGACTTCTTCACCGAGTCTGCGGCAGACCCGCTGGTGATCTCGCTGCTGTCGGGTTCCTCGAAGCCGGACCTGCTGCAGATCATCACGACCGACAGTGCGCCGATCATCTCCCGGTGCTCGACCCGGCTGACCGAATCGTTCATGGACAGCTGGGTGGCGACCAGCCAGGAGGACGCCGGAGTGCTGGCCCGGGCCATCGTCCGGCTGGCCATGAGCTACGTCTCGATGCCGCCCGAGGCCGACCACGATGTGGCGCGAGACCTGGCCCGATTGATGTCGCCGTTCGCCGAACGCTACGGTGTGCTAGATACCCCTTAGCCGGCAGAGCGCCGCACGCGCCTGTCCCGCGAGCCCGCAGGCTATGGGTGTCCCGCATGGGTGTCGCCGCGCGCACATCTGTGCGCCCATAGGCAAACCTCTACCAACAAGGGGCTCTACATGACTGCACCGACGCTGACCGCTGACGTCCGAAACGGCATCGACTTCAAGGTCGCCGACCTGGGACTGGCCGACTTCGGCCGCAAAGAGATCCGGCTTGCCGAGCACGAGATGCCGGGCTTGATGGCGTTGCGCCGCGAATACTCCGAGGTATTGCCGCTGAAAGGCGCCCGCATTTCGGGGTCGCTGCACATGACCGTGCAGACCGCGGTACTCATCGAGACGTTGGTGGCCCTCGGCGCCGAGGTGCGCTGGGCGTCGTGCAACATCTTCTCCACCCAGGACCACGCTGCCGCGGCTGTCGTCGTCGGCCCCAACGGCACGGTGGAGGAGCCCAAGGGCACCCCCGTGTTCGCCTGGAAGGGCGAGACACTCGAGGAGTACTGGTGGGCTGCCGAGCAGATGCTCACCTGGCCGAACGAGCCCGCCAACATGATCCTCGACGACGGCGGAGACGCCACCATGCTGGTGCTGCGCGGCGCCCAGTTCGAGAAAGCCGGCGTCGTTCCGCCCGGAGAGGACGACGACTCCGCCGAATACAAGGTGTTCCTGGCGCTGCTTCGCAGGCGCTTCGAGACCGACAAGACCAAATGGACCACGATCGCCGAGTCGGTCAAGGGCGTCACCGAGGAGACCACCACCGGTGTACTGCGGCTCTACCAGTTCGCCGCCGCCGGCGAACTGTTGTTCCCGGCCATCAACGTCAACGACTCGGTGACCAAGAGCAAGTTCGACAACAAGTACGGCACCCGGCACTCGCTGATCGACGGAATCAACCGCGGCACCGACGTACTGATCGGCGGCAAGGCGGCGCTGGTCTGCGGCTACGGCGACGTCGGCAAGGGTTGCGCCGAGGCGCTCAAGGCGCAGGGCGCCCGCGTCGCGATTACCGAGATCGACCCGATCAACGCGCTACAGGCACTGATGGACGGCTTCGAGGTCAAGACCGTCGAAGAGGCCATCGGCTGGGCAGACATCGTCATCACCGCCACCGGCAACCAGGCCATCATCACCCTCGAGCACATGAAGTCGATGAAGCATCAGGCGATCTTGGGCAACATCGGTCACTTCGACGACGAGATCGAGATGGCCCGGCTGGAAAAGGATCCCGACGTGCGCCGCGTCAACATCAAGCCGCAGGTTGACGAGTTCACATTCAAGGACGGGCATTCGATCATCGTGTTGAGCGAGGGACGCTTGCTGAACCTGGGTAATGCGACGGGTCACCCGTCGTTCGTGATGAGCAACAGCTTCTCCAACCAGGTCATCGCGCAGATCGAGTTGTGGACCAAGAACGACGAGTACGACAACGAGGTCTACCGGCTGGCCAAGCACCTCGACGAGAAGGTCGCCAAGATCCACGTGGAAGCGCTCGGTGGCACTCTCACGCGTCTCACCAAGGAGCAGGCTGAGTACATCGGGGTGGATGTCGACGGCCCGTACAAGCCGGAGCACTACCGCTACTGATGAGGGCGGATCGGGCGCGCAATCCCACCCTGACGGTCGGTTATCGCGCCCGATTCGCTGGTTGGCGCCGCGCGGTGCCGCTGGTGCTCCCGCTGTTGCTGACCGCGTGTCAGCAACAGCAGCAGGAGCCCGAGGTCACCGCGCCGCCACCGCCGGCGGTGCGCCACGACACCGAGGCGCTCGCGGCGACCTTTCCCGCGCTGGGCGCCCCGGTATCGGCGTCGTGGATCACCTGGGACAACACCGGTACGCGCACTGAGTCATCCACGCTGCAACTGGAGTGGATCGACGCCGTCGTGCAGGTCACGCCCGCGACGATGAACTCGCTGGTGAATCAGTATGAGTCAGAAGACTCCGGGCATCGGCCTGCGGTGCAGAAGGTACTCGAATCCGCCCTGCCGCCAGGGCCGTTCCGGACCGGTGTCGAGCTCAATATGGTGTTCGGCGCCGAACGTCGGAGCACCCGGGTGTTTCTGGATCCGCCGCGCGACACGGTAGTGCTGCAGTCCAGCCTCGCCAGCTGAGGGCTGCCTCACCGCGCCACATCCGGTGAGTCCATTAGGCTCGCCCAGTGCTCATCGTGATCGAGGGGGTCGACGGCGCGGGCAAGCGGACCTTGACCAACGGGCTGCGGGCGGCGTTCGAGGCCGCCGGCCACTCCGTCGCCAACCTGGCCTTTCCGCGCTACGGGGTGTCGCTGCCGGCTGACCTGGCCGCGGAGGCTCTGCGCGGCAGCCACGGTGATCTGGCCGAGTCGGTGTACGCGATGGCGGTGCTGTTCGCCATGGACCGGGCCGGCGCGAAGGATGAGATCGAACACCTCACCGCGACCCACTCCGTGGTCATTCTCGACCGCTATGTCGCCTCCAACGCCGCCTACAGCGCGGCCCGCCTCCACCAGGGAGCCCACGGAGATGTTGCCGCCTGGGTGTCGGACCTCGAGTACGGACGGCTGCGGCTGCCCGCCCCGCAATGGCAGCTGCTGTTGGACGTGCCGACAGAGGTGGCGGCACGGCGCGCCGTCGATCGCGCCGCCGCGGACGCCGCCCGCGCCCGCGACGCCTACGAACGCGACGACGGTCTGCAGCGGCGCACGTCAGCCGTCTACGCCGAGCTGGCCGCCGCTGACTGGGGCGGCCGATGGGCGGTGGCCGGTCCCGACGTCGACGCCGCTGAATTAGCAGGTCGACTGTTATAGAGCCAAGACCGCTGCACGCCCGCCTTCGGTGAGCCAGTACCGTCAATCCCGTGGGTCCGCTCGAAGGATTCTTGGCGACGTGGTCGCAGGCACGGCAGACGTTCGGACGGGGGCTACCCGCCGACGGATCGCAGTTCGACGGCAGTGCTGTCCTTCGCCGGCTGCAGGCCGAGGTTCAGTCCGCTGCACCGGGAGACCTCTGGCGGGGCGACGCGGCGACGGCCTACGCCGCGGCCAACACCGAGCAGGCGCAGATGTTGGGGAAGCTGGGCGACCTCGACGCGAGGCTGGCCGCCGAAATCGACAAGTCCGCTCGGGTAGTCACAGTCGGCCGTGCCCAACTCGACAGCCTCCGCGACTGGGTCATCACCGCTGCGTCGTCGGTGCCGGCCAACCAGGCCGGACAATTGATGCTCACCGTGTCCAGCGGTCTGGGCCGGCTCCGTGCGATCCTGTCCGAATCCAACGCGGAGCTCAACGCGATCGGAGCCCAGATCCGGCAGATCGGCGCGGAGTACACGCTGCTGAACCAGCAAGACATCGCTCCTTAGCGGCGCGCCGTCTCAACCGGAGTTGCCGCCGAAGCCGCGTTCCGGCCACAGAAGAACGAGTGCGAGCCTGCCCGAATGCCGTTTCGGCCCCAAGGCGACGCAAAACGCCCGGTGTGGTATCCGAGCTTTATTCCATTCTGGTGACACCATGGACACCATGAGGCAAAGGATCCTGGTCGTCGATGACGACCCTTCGCTCGCCGAGATGCTCACCATCGTGTTGCGTGGGGAGGGTTTCGATACCGCGGTCGTCGGCGACGGCACCCAGGCGCTGACAGCGGTGCGCGAGCTTCGGCCCGATCTGGTGCTGCTGGATCTCATGCTGCCCGGCATGAACGGCATCGACGTGTGCCGGGTGCTGCGCGCAGACTCCGGCGTGCCCATCGTGATGCTGACCGCCAAGACCGACACCGTCGACGTCGTGCTCGGGTTGGAATCCGGCGCCGACGACTACGTGATGAAACCCTTCAAACCCAAAGAATTGGTGGCACGAGTTCGGGCTCGGCTGCGTCGCAACGAGGACGAGCCAGCCGAGATGCTCTCGATCGCCGACGTCGATATCGACGTCCCCGCCCACAAGGTCACCCGGCTCGGTGAGCAGATCTCGCTGACCCCGCTGGAGTTCGACCTGCTGGTGGCGCTGGCACGCAAACCCCGTCAGGTGTTTACTCGTGATGTGCTGCTCGAACAGGTGTGGGGCTACCGGCACCCCGCCGACACCCGTTTGGTGAACGTGCATGTCCAGCGGCTGCGGGCCAAAGTCGAAAAAGACCCGGAGAACCCGCAGGTAGTGCTCACCGTTCGAGGAGTGGGATACAAGGCCGGACCTCCGTGACCTCAACCGCTCGGCGGTGGTCGTGATCTTCGGCTCAAGGCGGCGCATCCACCGGCGGTCTGCACCATTAGCCCGCGGCCTGGGCGCGCTGGGTCGGGCGATGGGCCTAGCGTGGCGGCGTTCGCTGCAGCTGCGCGTGGTCACGATGACGTTGGGATTGTCGCTCGCTGTCATCATGGTGCTCGGATTCGTGCTGACGAGTCAGATCACCGATCGCATCCTGGACGTCAAGGTGCGTGCCGGGACCGAGGAAATCGAGCGTGCCCGGCCCGTGGTCAGCGGAATCGTCGGCGGTGAAGAAACCCGCTCGCTGGACAGCAGCCTGCAGCTGGCCCGCAACACGTTGATCGACCGCAAGGCCGATTCCGGCGCGGGCCTGGCGGGCGCATTCGATGCGGTGCTCATCGTTCCCGGTGACGGTCCCCGCGCGGCGACCGCCGCCGGCCCGGTCGACCAGATCCCCAACACCTTGCGCGACTTCGTCAACGCCGGACAGGTCAGCTACCAGTACTCGACTGTCCACACCGACGGTTTCTCCGGCTCGGCGCTGATCATCGGCAGCCCGACGCCGTCACCGGTGGCCAACCTCGAGCTCTACCTGATCTTCCCGCTGAACAACGAGGAATCCACGATCACCCTGGTGCGTGGGACGCTGGCTACCGGCGCGGTCGTGCTGCTCGGCCTGCTAGCGGCGATCTCGCTGCTGGTGTCCCGGCAGATCGTGTTGCCAGTGCGGTCGGCATCGCGGATCGCGGAACGGTTCGCCGAAGGTTACCTGGCTGAGCGTATGCCGGTGCGCGGCGAGGACGACATGGCGCGGCTGGCGCTGTCCTTCAACGACATGGCCGAAAGCCTGCAACGCCAGATCACCCAGCTTGAGGAGTTCGGCAACCTGCAACGCCGTTTCACCTCAGACGTCAGCCACGAACTGCGCACACCGCTGACGACGGTGCGGATGGCCGCGGACCTGATCCACGACCACGCCGAGGATCTCGACCCCACGCTGCAGCGCTCGACCGAGCTGATGGTCAACGAGTTGGACCGGTTCGAGTCGCTGCTCAGTGACTTGCTGGAAATCTCGCGCCACGACGCCGGTGTCGCCGAGTTGGCCGTCGAAGCCGTCGACCTTCGGTCCATCGTGAAGAGCGCGCTAGACAACGTCGGTCACCTTGCCGAATCTGCCACCGTGGAACTGATCGTCGACCTGCCCCCCGATGAGGTCATCGCCGAGGTCGACGCCCGCCGCGTGGAACGAATCCTGCGCAATCTGATCGCCAACGCGATCGACCACGCCGAGCACAAAGAGGTGCGAATACGGATGGCCGCCGACGAGGACACCGTCGCTGTGACCGTCCGCGACTACGGCGTGGGTCTGCGCCCCGGCGAGGAGAAGCTGGTGTTCAGCCGCTTCTGGCGGGCCGATCCGTCCCGGGTCCGCCGCTCCGGTGGGACCGGTCTGGGTCTGGCCATCAGCATCGAGGACGCGCGGCTTCACCAGGGCAGGCTGGAGGCCTGGGGCGAGCCCGGCAAAGGTGCCTGTTTCCGGTTGACGCTGCCGCTGGTTCGCGGCCACAAAGTCACCAGCAGCCCGCTGCCCGTCAAACCAATCGAGAAGCCGGCGGGTCCACCGGGGCGACGACCGGCGCGCGAACCGGCGGAGGAGAGCGTATGACACGCCTCGTGGCCGCGTTGTGGCTGTCGGTGGTCGTACTGGCCCTCGCCGGCTGTGCCGGTGTGCCTAACTCCTCGTCGCCGCAGGCTATCGGCACCGTCGAGCGGCCAGCGCCACCGAGCCTGCCCAAACCCACTCCGGGGATGGACCCCGACATTCTGCTGCGTGAATTCCTCAAGGCGACCGCCGATCCGGCGAACCGGCACCTGGCCGCCCGCCAATTCCTCACCGAGTCGGCATCCAACGACTGGGACGACGCGGGCAGTGCGTTGCTGATCGACAACGTGGTGTTCGTCGAGACCCGCACCACCGACCGGGTTTCGGTTTCGATGCGTGCGGACATCTTGGGCTCGCTATCGGACGTGGGGGTGTTCGAAACGGGTGAAGGCGCGCTGCCCGACCCGGGCCCGATCGAACTGGTCAAGACGTCGGAGGGGTGGCGCATTGACCGTCTGCCCAACGGGGTCTTCCTGGACTGGGAGCAGTTCCAGGACACCTATAAGCGCAGCACCCTCTACTTCGCCGATCCGACCGGCAAGACGGTGGTGCCTGACCCGCGCTATGTCGCGGTCTCCGACCCCGACCAACTGGCCACCGAATTAGTCAGCAAGCTGATCGCCGGTCCGCGCCCCGAGATGGTCGCGACGGTGCGTAACCTGCTCGAGCCGCCGCTGAGCCTGCGCGGACCGGTGACGCGCGCCGACGGCGGTAAGACCGGCATCGGGCGCGGCTACGGCGGCGCCCGTATCGAACTGGACAACCTCACTACGACAGATCCGCACAGCAGGCAACTGCTTGCAGCGCAACTGATCTGGACGCTGTCCCGAGCCGGTATCAACGGACCCTATGTGATCAACGCCGACGGCGCCGCGCTCGACGACCGGTTCGCCGCGGGATGGAACACCGCCGACGTCGCCGCCACCGACCCGGGAGCAGCCGACGGTGCCGCAGCAGGTCTGCACGCACTCGTCGACGGGTCGCTGGTGAGGCTGGACGGCTTGCGGTCGTCCCCGGTGGCGGGCGCGTTCGGGCAGATGCCCGGGCAGACGGCTGCGGCGCTGTCGCGTACCGGCCAGCAGGTTGCCTCGATCGTCACCCTGCGCCCTGGAGCGCCGGACATGGAGTCGTCGCTGTGGGTCGGACCGCTGGGCGGCGATGCTTCCCAGGCCATTGAGGGACGCAGCCTGACCCGGCCCACCTGGTCGCTCGACGATGCGATCTGGGTCGTCGTCGACGGCATCAACGTAGTCCGTGTCATCCAGGACGCCTCGGGGCAGCCCGCTCGTATTCCCGTCGACTCCATCGCCGTATCGACTCGATTCCCCGGCGACATCACCGAACTGCAGCTCTCTCGCGACGGCACCCGCGCGGCCCTGGTGATCGACGGACGGGTGATTCTGGCCGGTGTCGAACAGACTCCCGGCGGCGGCTACGCGCTGACCTTCCCTCGGCGGTTGGGTTACGGGCTGCAGAACACGGTGGTGTCCCTGTCGTGGCGAACGGGCGACGACATCGTCGTCAGCCGAACCGACGGCCGCACTCCCGTGTCCTATGTCAACCTCGACGGGGTCAACTCTGATGGCCCGAGCAACAATCTGTTGATGCCGGTGACGACGGTGGTGGCCAACCCCTCGGCCGTCTATGTCGCCGACGGGCGTGGTGTGCTTCAACTATCCGGTTCGGGCGGGGAGGGCGACCCAGGGTGGACCGAGGTGCGGCCACTGATGGTGGCCGGTGCGCTGCCGGTGCTGCCAGGTTGACGCTGCTCGTGCTGCCAGGGAAGGGCTGCCTGTGAATTTCGATGAAGTCCCACGCAGGACGGTAATCGCCGGTGCCGGGGTCGGCCTTGCGGCAGCCGCGCTGGCCGCGTGTTCACGCGGTGCTAATCCCGGTTCCGGCTCGGTTGCCACGGCGCCCGGCGTCCTGGTCAAGACAAGTGAGGTGCCTGTCGGTTCGGGCGTCGTGGTCGGCACGGTGGTTGTGACCCAGCCCGAGGCGGGGGACTTTAAAGCCTTTTCCGCGGTGTGCACCCATACCGGCTGCCTGATCAGCGAGGTGGCCGACGGGACCATCAACTGCCCGTGCCACGGCAGCAAGTTCAGCCTCGACGGTGAGGTGGTCAATGGACCGGCGGCGCGACCCTTGAACGCTGAAGCCATCACCGTGCAAGGGGATTCCATCGAACTCGGCTGATCTGGGCGTGCATTTCGCTGGGTGAGGATGTTTCGGCTTTGCTCGTCCGGTGTCCTGCATCGAAATGGCCGCTGCCCGGATTCCAAGACTTCATGAAGAGGGGCGTGAGCGCCGCTCGGTAGGATCGCAACCATGTCGAACCGTTGGTTGGGCGACGGTGCAGGTAGTCGATGACGGCGCCGCCAACGCCACCCCGGAGTGGCTCGCCGCGGTGGCCGCAGGATCGGCCGCCATCGCCGGATTCCTTCTTCAATCGCCGCCGGTGGATGATGCTCGGTTTGTCTCTGGCGGTAATTGTTGCTGTCGTTCTCGGCTTGGTGGTCTGGAACGCGTCGGACCATGGTTCGGGTGGTCCAAGCTCCGCTTCTGACGGCGACGTTGATCGCACGGTCGGGGTACTTCGGGAAAAGGATCCCGTGTGCGACGAGTGGATTGCGGTCTCGAATGAACTAGCTTCAAAGGAGGAGCGGTGGGCTGCGTCTAACAGAGGGATTCCCGCGACTGCTTGGTCGCCTGAGCAACGTGAGATTTTTTCTAGTGTAAGCGAGGCCATGGACTCGGCGGCCGATAAATACGAGTCGCTGCTGCCAAAAGCGAGAAATATTTTAGTTCAAGAGTTGGTTGCGCAGACCATTGTCTACCTGCGCTCATACGTCCAGGAAGTGCCGAATTACGTAGAGGCCGACAGCCTGATCGCTGGAGTCGCCGGTAACTTCGGGACCGCGGTCACGTATATGTGTAGCGTAGTGCCACTGTTACCGACCCCGAGCGGCAGCAATAACAGAACGCGCTCCTCAGTGCCAAATCCCACCGATTTGACGCCATTCGTCGTAGACGGTGATCCGGCTTGCGCAAGAACTGTGGAACTGATCGATCGCCAGAGGTCGCAACTTAGTGGTTGGGCAGCGGCTGATTCAACCATTGCTGCTAGCGAATGGACTTCTGGACAGCGAGCTCTGAACAATGCGGCCCGGGAAGTGATCGCACGCGATATAACTGACCTGCGCGCAATCGCCGAGTCCGCAGAGAGCCCTATCATGGCTGATCTCCTCGTTGCGAGAGCTGAATACATGCAAGCGTTCGCCGACAAGATTCCCACGTATACGGAGGATGACGCACTGCTTTGGACGACGGTCACCTCGCTTGGCGGTGGTTTGACCGCCGCATGTAAGGCCAAGCTGTGAGTTGGTTGAATACTGAACCGCACAATGGCGAATACGGAGGACTAACGGTTGTTCCACCGGCATGGCCGCAGGTCGATGAGGAGGTCTTAGCCGAGGCCGCGGAAGCGTTCGAAACGCTCGCTAGCCATATTCGAACGTCGGTAGTCCCTAGGCTGCGGGCCCAGATGATGGCTTTGTCTGACGCATGGGACGGCGGGGGAGCGGAGGCTGCACGTAGCGAAGCTAGCGCGATTATCGACAATCATGAAGCGACTGCAACTGCTGCCGATGATGTCGCGAGAAAACTTCGCGCCATGGAATGGTCCCTGGCAAAGACGAAAAATATCGTAAATTCCACTGCTGAACAGGTGCAATGTGACTGTGAGGCGATCGCTTCTGATGGAACTCTTTCATCGGAGGCGCAGGCGGTATTGATAGACGCACGGATTGCCGAGGGGCTCGCGAACAATGCGGTAGTCGTGTCGACCAATACTGTCGAGCTTGCGGGCAACATCGGGGTCGCACGTGGAACACTGGGTGCTGACGGGAATTTGCCCGGCGGGAGTGCACTACCAGTTACCCCAGAGAGCAATACTCACTCGATGGACGAGGACTTCCGAGGGGGCGGCTTCGCCCCGTCGATCGCCAATCCTGGCTATTTGACTTCGACGGGCGACCATCGGCAAGGTAGCGAATCTGGCGGTGGTGCATATCTCGCGCCTGTGCCCGAGACGCCATCTCCAACTCCTGAAGTGCCGACACCCCCTCCATCTCCGCAGCCCCAGCCCACAGTCGCGGCCCAAGGCGGCGCTACCAGCGCCGTCTCCGGTGGCTCGTCTGCAATCGGTGGGGGA
>CAZCHU010000084.1:0-14913 GCA_964498215.1 uncultured Mycobacterium sp.
GATGAGCGCTTGCGCGAAGAACAGAGGGTGCCGATGAGCGCTTACGCGAGGCGATGGGGCACCGCGCTTGCGGTGGCGGTGCTGGCGCTGGGCGGGTGCGCACATTCAGAACCGTTGGAGCCCACCCCCAGCCTCACACTGGCCCCGCCGACGCCCGCGGGGATGGAAGAACTGCCGCCCGAGCCGGCACATCCGGCAGCGCCGGACGAAGATGACTGCGACCTGACGGCAAGCCTTCGGCCGTTCGACACCGAGGCCGAGGCGCAGGCCGCCGTCGCCAATATCAAGGACCGTGGCCGATTGATCGTCGGGCTCGACATCGGCAGCAACCTGTTCAGTTTCCGCGACCCGATCACCGGCGAAATCACCGGCTTCGATGTGGATATCGCCGGCGAGATCGCCCGCGACATCTTCGGAACACCGTCTCAGGTGGAGTATCGGATTCTGTCGTCTGAAGATCGCGTCGCGGCGTTGGAGAACAACGAGGTCGATGTGGTCGTCAAGACGATGACCATCACTTGCGAGCGCAAGAAGTTGGTGAACTTCTCCACGGTTTACCTGATGGCCAACCAGCGGATTCTGGTTCCGCGCGATTCGGCGATCCGGGGGCCGGCCGATCTATCGGGCAAACGCGTCTGTGTCGCCAAGGGCACCACCTCTCTGGAGCGGATACAGGAAATCACCCCGCCTCCGATCATCGTCGGCGTAGTGACGTGGGCCGATTGCCTGGTCGCGCTGCAGCAGCGTCAGGTCGATGCCGTCAGCACGGACGACTCGATACTGGCCGGGCTGGTGGCCCAGGATCCCTATCTGCGCATCGTCGGGCCGTCGCTGAGTGCCGAACCCTACGGAATCGGCATCAATCGAGAGAACACCGGTCTGGTGCGATTCGTCAACGGAACCCTGGCGCGCATCCGTGCCGATGGCACCTGGAACACGTTGTACCGCAAATGGTTGACGGTGCTGGGGCCGGCACCCTCGCCGCCGGTGGCAAGGTATTCGGACTGATGACCGAGCACGACGACGACCCGGGAACCCAGCCGGCCAGCTTGGCTGATCTGCAGGTGGACTCGATCTCGACGATGCGTCCGATGGCAACTCAGGCGGTGTTCCGCCCGAATTTCGACGACGACGTCAGCGAACCGGAACGCACCGGCGACACCGAACCGCAGGAATACGCGACGACGATGACTCGCACGATGTCACGCACGCGGCGGCTCGGGGGCGGTCTGGTGGAGATCCCGCGGGTGCCCGAGGTGGACCCGCTGGCGGCGCTGATGACCGACCCCGTCGTTGCCGAGGCCAAGCGGTTCTGCTGGAACTGTGGGCGGCCGGTCGGCAGGTCGTCACAGGAAGGGGGGGCCCAGTCGGAGGGCTGGTGCCCGCACTGCGGCAGCGCGTATTCCTTTCTGCCACAGTTGGCCCCGGGTGACATCGTGGCCGATCAGTACGAGATCAAAGGTTGCATCGCGCATGGCGGCCTGGGCTGGATTTACCTGGCGTTCGATAAGAACGTCAACGACCGTCCGGTAGTGCTCAAGGGTCTGGTGCATTCGGGCGATGCCGAGGCTCAGGCGATCGCGATGGCCGAGCGACAGTTCCTGGCCGAGGTAACCCACCCCGGGATCGTGAAGATCTTCAATTTCGTTGAGCACGACGACAAGCACGGCAGCCCGGTCGGCTACATCGTCATGGAGTACGTGGGCGGATCTTCGCTCAAGCAGGCGACCCGCCTCAAACAGAGCGCCGGTTCGCGGCTGCAGGTGGCCGAGGCTATCGGCTTCACCCTCGAAATTCTTCCTGCCCTCGGTTACCTGCACGCCAACGGTCTGGTCTACAACGATCTGAAGCCTGAGAACATCATGGTGACCGAGGATCAGCTCAAGCTCATCGACCTCGGCGCGGTCTCTCGCATCAACTCGTACGGCTTCCTGTACGGGACTCCCGGCTATCAGGCGCCCGAGATTGTGCGCACCGGCCCCACCATCGCCAGCGATATCTACACCGTGGGCCGGACCCTGGCTGCGTTGACGTTGCAACTGCCAACTCACAAAGGTCGATACGTCGACGGGCTTCCCGACGATGATCCGGTGCTGGCCGAGTACGACTCGTTCAGCCGGCTGCTGCGACGGGCGATCGATCCCGACCCACAGCGGCGCTTCCAGAACGCCGAAGAGATGACCAGCCAGCTGCTCGGTGTGTTGCGCGAGGTGGTCGCTCACGACACCGGGGTTCCGCGCCCCGGCCTATCGACGGTGTTCAGTCCGTCGCGGTCGACATTCGGGGTGGATCTGCATGTCGCACACACCGACGTTTACCTGGACGGCCAGGTCCACTCGGAGAAGCTCACCGCCCAGGAGATCGTCAAGGCGCTCCAGGTTCCCCTGGTGGACCCGTCCGATGTCGGCGCCACCGTCATCTCGGCGACCGTGCTCAGTGAGCCCGTGCAGACGCTGGATTCGTTGCGCGCTGCCCGGCATGGGGCACTGGATTCCGAAGGCCTCGACCTGTCCCAGTCGGTCGAGCTTCCGCTGATGGAGGTGCGCGCTTTGCTGGACCTCGGCGATGTCGCCAAGGCCACCCGCAAGCTCGAGGATCTGGCCGACCGGGTGGGCTGGCCGTGGCGGCTGGTCTGGTTCCGCGCTGTCTCCGAACTACTCACAGCCGACTACGAATCGGCGACGACACATTTCACCGAGGTGCTGAACACCCTTCCCGGTGAGCTGGCGCCCAAGATGGCGCTGGCCGCCACCGCCGAACTGGCCGGAGACACCGACGAGCATCAGTTCTACGACACGGTGTGGTCCACCGACCGTGGTGTCATCTCGGCCAGCTTCGGCCTGGCGCGTGCCCTGTCGGCCGAGGGTGAGCGTGACGCGGCGGTCCGCACCTTGGACGAAGTGCCCGCAACCTCACGGCATTTCACGACTGCACGGTTAACCAGCGCAGTGACCCTGTTGTCCGGAAGGTCGGCCAGTGAGATCACCGAGCAGCACATCCGCAGCGCGGCCCGCCGCGTGGAGGCACTGCCCGACACCGAACCGAGGGTGTTGCAGATCAGGGCTCTGGTGTTGGGCACAGCCATGGATTGGCTCGCCGACAACACCGCCAGCACGAACCACATCCTGGGGTTTCCGTTCACCGAGCATGGCCTCCAGCTGGGTGTCGAGGCCTCGCTGCGCAACCTCGCCCGGGTCGCGCCCACCCAAGCACACCGGTACGCGCTCGTCGATCTGGCCAACAGCGTCCGGCCGATGTCGACGTTTTAACAGTGTCCGCCGGTGCCACGAAATTGCTGGCGTTGCGGAATTAGTTGCTGAAAGGTCAAATAGTGCGGATTTGTCCCGCAGGGGTAGCCGCTGCAGCTTGACGGACGGGCCGAAACCCCTGTTAAACGGCCCAGGTAGCAGATCTGACAAAGATATGGTAACGCCACTGATTCCGTAGTATTGTCATTCATCTGGCTGATGGGTCAGCCAGATGAATGGTGACGTCATCGGCGCAATAGTTAGGGCCAGCCCCTGACGGCAGCCACATAATGAATCGATGGTTGCGGCTGACGGAGGCCACGATGTCAATTTCAGAACCTATGGCTGCGCCAAGCACGCAGCGGGTATTCCGTCCGGATCCGCGGTCTTTCGATCTGCGTGAAGAGCACCATCGGGCGACCTTCTCCGCCCACCAGCTGCCGACGTCAAGAGTGCTGGTGACGATTCACGGTGACATCGACGCATCGAACAGTCGCGCACTCGCCGACTACGTCGAACGCCGGGTCACCGGGTCGTGTGGGCTGGTCCTGGACCTCCAGACCGTGCAGTTCTTCGCAGCGTCCGGGTTTGCCACGCTATTCAAGATCGACGTGATCTGCGCGCGCGCCGGCGTCCCGTGGTCGCTGCTCGTTGGATCGCACGTCCAACGACTGCTGTGGATCTGCGACCCGGCCGGTGAGCTACCGGTTAAGCAGGACCGTCTAGCCGGAAAGTACCTGCGCACAAGCCCGAGCGATCGCCAGCTCCTCGTTGGTGGGGATGACCAGCACCGCCGTCGGTGAACCGTCGGCCGAGATCCTTCTGGCCCCAGACGCTGGGCTGTCATTCAGGTGTTCGTCGAGTTCGATGCCGAATGCCGTCAACCCCGATAGAGCATCGCGGCGCACCGCGGCGTCGTTCTCTCCGACACCTGCGGTAAACGTGATGACGTCGGCCGTACCCAGAACCGCCAGATACGCGCCGATGTACTTGCGAAGCCGGTGAATGTAGACGTCGTAAGCCAATTGGGCCGCCGCCCGGTCAGGTTCGGGACCGGACTCGATGCGTTGGTGAAGCAACCGGAAATCGACCTCGCCGCCGAGACCACGCACGCCCGACTGTCGGTTGAGCATCGACTCGATGTCCTCGACGGTCATTCCGGCCGTCCGCCACAGATAAGTGATCACTCCTGGGTCGATGTCACCGGAGCGTGTCCCCATTACCAGCCCCTCCATCGGGGTCAGCCCCATGGAAGTCTCCACAGGCCGGCCGCCGACGATCGCGGACGCTGACGCGCCGTTCCCGAGGTGCAGAACGATCTGGCTGAGGGATGTCAGCGGCACGTCGAGGAAGCGTGCCGCTTGCTCACTGACGTACTGGTGCGACGTGCCGTGGAACCCGTAACGCCTGATCTGCCACCGGGTGGCAATCTCGTGGTCGATGGCGTACGTCGCCGCGGCAGCCGGCAGGTCGTGGAAGAACGCGGTGTCAAAAACGGCTATGTGAGGTACTTGTGGTAGCACCTGCCGAGCCACCTGGATACCCAGGACAGACGGTGGGTTGTGCAGTGGCGCAAGCGGAGCCAGCTCCTCGAGACGCGTTATCAAGGAATCGTCAACCAGCGTGGGCCGGTAGAAGTCCGGTCCACCATGCACCACCCGGTGCCCTACCGCCACGAGTCCGAGATCGTCGAGGGATTGACCCTCAGCGAGGCACGAGGCGAATACCAGGCGCAAGGCCGCAGCATGATCTGCGACTGCTGACTCCCCTGAGCCCTCTTCGACTTCGCCGATGCGCTCGATCACGCCATCGACCACAGTCCTACCTGACTCGGGTTGCACCACTGAGTATTTCACCGTCGACGACCCGGAGTTGAGTACCAGGACAGAGGGTGTCATCGGGCTCAGCCCTGAGCCTGGATCGCGGTGATCGCCACCGTGTTGACGATGTCCTCGACCAGCGCTCCCCGGGACAGATCGTTGACAGGCTTCTTCAGGCCCTGCAGAACCGGCCCGATCGCGATAGCCCCTGCGCTGCGCTGGACCGCCTTGTAGGTGTTGTTACCGGTGTTGAGATCAGGGAAAATCAGCACCGTGGCGCGGCCAGCAACCTGCGAGTCGGGCATCTTCGTGGCCGCCACCGAAGGTTCAACGGCGGCGTCATATTGAATCGGCCCCTCAACCAGCAGGTCTGGATCCCTGAATCGGACCAATTCGGTAGCCTTCCTTACCTTCTCGACGTCGGCACCCGATCCCGAGGTACCTGTCGAATACGAGAGCATCGCCACCCGCGGCGCAATGCCGAACTGTTCAGCTGTACGCGATGACGAGATGGCGATGTCGGCGAGCTGCTCGGCCGTCGGGTCCGGCACGATCGCACAATCGCCGTACGCCAGCACCTCGTCAGCCAGGCACATGAGGAAGATGCTGGACACCGTTGAGACGCCCTCAATAGTCCTGATGATCTCGAAAGCCGGTCTGATCGTGTGCGCCGTCGTATGCCTGGCTCCCGAAACCATCCCATCCACCATGTCGTTGTGCACCAGCATCGTGCCGAAATAGGAGACGTCGTGGATGGTCTCGCGGGCCCGCTCGACGGTGACCCCTTTATGGCTGCGCAAGGTCGCGTACTGCTCTGCGAACTGATCGCACAGTCCACTGGTCTGTGGATCCAGGACAACAGCTTGTGACAGGTCGACTCCGAGTTCTGCGGCACGGGCGCGGATCTGGGATTCGTCGCCGAGGATCGTCAGCTCAGCGACACTGCGCAGCAGCAGCCTGCCGGCCGCTTTGAGGATGCGGTCATCGTTACCCTCCGGAAGCACGATGCGCTTGCGGTCCGATCTGGCCCGATCGAGTAGCTGATAGGTAAACATCTGCGGCGTCACCACCGACGGGGCCGCAATGGATAGGTGCGCCAACAGCTCTTCGGTATCGACATAGGTGTCCATCAGTGCGAGCGCAGTGTTGACCTTGCGATGGGATTGGGACGTCACCCGGCCGCGGGTCGCTGCCACCCGACTGGCCGTCTCGAAGGTACCCAACGTCGTCTCGATCATGGGTAGGCCCAGGCCCAGCCCGGACACCAGGGAGTCGATCGACGGGTTCAGTGGTATACCGCCGTTGAGAATGACGCAGGCAAGTGATGGAAAGTTTTCCGCGGCATGGGCACTCAGCACCGCGAGCACGACGTCGGAGCGGTCGCCGGGGGTGACGACCGCGGCTCCCTCGGTCAACCGCTCCAGGACATGCTCAGCGGTCATGCCGGCCACCAGAACGTCGAGCACCTCGCGAGTCAGCAGTGCCGGATCCCCCCGCAGTAGCGTGCCCGCCACCGCGGCCTTCAACTCGGCCACCGAAGGTGCGCCCAGCAGTGGTTCCTCGGGCAGCACGTAGCTGGCTGGGCCCATTTGCTGCAGGGCGCCAGCGACTTCGGCCATGCTGGCTGGATCGCACCGGTTGACCACCACCGCTGCGGTGTGGGCGTGCTGGGCGGCGATCTCGTCGACACACGCCGCGACGACCTGCGCGACCTGATCAGGTGTGCGGTTCTTGGCCCCCACCGCAAGCACGACCGGAGCGCCGAGATTGGCCGCGATTCGGGCGTTCATCGACAGCTCGCTGGGTGTCGCGATGTCGGTGTAGTCGCTGCCGACCACCAGAACAGCGTCACACTGGTCGGCAACCTGGTGGAATCGATCGACGATGTCAGTCAGCGCGGCGTCGGGGTCGTCGTGCAACTGCTGGTAGCTGACGCCGACGCAGTCCTCGTACGGTAGTCCCGCACTGGTGTGGTCCAGCAGCAGTTCCAGAATGTAGTCGCGCCCATCGCCCCGCGTGATGGGCCGAAATACTCCTACCCGGGCGACCGTCGCGGCGAGTCGGTGCAAGATGCCCAATGCGATGGTCGATTTTCCGGTGTCGCCCTCCGGCGAGGCGACGTAGATGGCTGGGTATGTCGCGGACACGGGGGAACGGGGCGTATCGGACACAGGTGAAGCCTGCCGTCAACCGCGTGTCATGTCCACCGCCAAGCCCAGCACGCCAGATTCACCGCCTCATGCCAGGCGTCGCAGCCTCGGCTCCAGATCACGTTGGAAGAGTTCCAGAAAGCGGCGCTGATCGTGTCCCGGAGCATGGAAGACCAGATGGTTGAGTCCCCAGTCGACATAGTCTTTGACTTTCGAGACGGCTTCGTCGGGGTCTGATGCCACGATCCAGCGTTTGGCCACCTGCTCGATGGGCAGCGCGTCGGCGGCCTTCTCCATCTCCATGGGGTCATCGATGCTGTGTTTCTGCTCGGCGGTCAGCGACAGCGGCGCCCAGAATCGGGTGTTTTCCAGCGCGAGTTCCGGGTCGGTGTCGTAGGAGATCTTGATCTCGATCATGCGGTCGATGTCGTCGAGGGTTCGGCCGGCCTTCTCCGCACCTTCTGTCACCGCTGGGATGAGCTTGTCGGTGTACAGCTCTGCCCCCTTGCCCGAGGTGCAGATGAAGCCATCGCCGGCGCGGCCCGCGTACTTGGCAACGAGGGGACCGCCCGCGGCGATGTAGACCGGCACACCGCCATCGGGTACGTCGTAGATGGAAGCTCCCTTGAGCCGGTAGTACTGGCCGTCGAAATCGACCCGGTCGCCCAGCCACAGCTCGCGCATCAACGTCACCGACTCGCGCAGTCGGGCGAACCGTTCCTTGAACTCGGGCCACTCCCCGGCAAAGCCGGTGGCGATCTCGTTGAGCGCTTCACCGGTTCCCACCCCCAGGAAAATCCGGTCGGGGTAAAGGCATGCCATGGTCGCAAAGGCCTGGGCGATGACCGCGGGGTTGTATCGAAACGTCGGCGTCAGCACCGAGGTGCCCAGGACCAGCCTTTCGGTGCGCTCACCGACTGCGGTCATCCAGGCCAGGGAAAACGGTGCGTGGCCTCCCTCGTGCCGCCACGGCTGGAAGTGGTCACTGACCGTCGCGCTGTCCATGCCGTGCGCCTCGGCGGCGACCGCCAACTCGACGAGTTCGCGCGGCGCGAACTGCTCCGCCGATGCCTTGTAGCCCAGTTTCAGTTCAGCCATGACTTCTTTCTACACTCGCCTGATGGCACCGGTCCTCACCGCCGTCACCGACCGCGTCCACTTCGTCCACACCGACCTGGTCAACTGGACGGTGGTCACCGGCAGCGACGCGGACACCCCCGGCGTCCTGCTCATCGACGCTGGTTTCCCCGGCAGCCGCGCTGACGTCCTGGACTCGCTGAACCAACTCGGATTCGGTGTCGCCGACGTGCGTGCAATTGTGTTGACCCACGCGCACATCGACCACTTCGGGTCGGCCATCTGGTTCGCTCAGCAACACGGCACGCCGGTCTACTGTCACACCGACGAGGTTGGGCACTCGAAACGTGAGTACCTCGAGCAGGCATCGCCGACGGAAGTGGCAAAGCACGCTTGGCGGCCGAAGTGGCTCAAGTGGTCGGCCTCGATCATCGGGAAAGGCGCCCTGACGCGCGACGGCATCCCGACCACCGCACCACTGACCGAGGAGATAGCAGCGCGACTGCCGGGTGCGCCGCGGTTGATCCCGACGCCGGGGCACACCGGGGGGCACTGTTCCTACGTCGTGGACGGAGTTCTCGTCGTCGGCGACGCGCTGATCACCGATCACCCGCTGGCCTCCCATGCGGGACCACAACTGCCACCCGCGATGTTCAACCACGACCAGTTTGGTTGCCGACGCAGCCTGGCGACGTTGGCGACCCTTGACACCGAGGTCCTGATACCGGGTCACGGTCCGGTATGGCGGGGCCCGGTCAGAACGGCAGTCGAACAGGCTCAGGCGAGAGTGTCGTAACCGAGGAGGAACAGCGCGGTCAGGCAGAGCCCAGATGCGATGACGATGGCGGGCATCAGAATCATCGTGTCGAGTTCGTCGTCGTCGAGCACGTCGTCCTCGAAGCGCCCGAACAGCACATGGGCAATGCCGGTGCGCCGGAAGGCGTGCACGAGGCGGCGGACCGCGCTGCTGGCGCGCCGACGGCCAACGAACACCCGGGACAGCCCGCCGAGCAGAAAAGTCAATGCGGCGGCGGCCAGCATCAACCAACCAACGGTCGCCTCCGACACATAGGCAAGCCTATATGTGTTGGGCTACCCCGCGTCCTGCTCCAACGTACCGACCTGTGCGCATCCGAAGCCCCCAGGGAAACTTGACACGTGTAAAGTTTGGCAGCATGGACAACATCCGGGGTAAGACCATCGCCATCACCGGCGCAGCCCGAGGCATCGGCTATTCCACCGCCGAGGCACTTGTGACACGTGGGGCATACGTGGTTATCGGCGACCGTGAGGTAGCGCTACAGGAGTCGGCGGTGGCCAAGCTGAGCGCGCTCGGCCAGGTGTCGGGCTACCCACTGGACGTCACGAACCGCGAATCGTTCGCCGGTTTCCTCGACAAAGCCCGCACCGACGGCAACGGCCACATCGACGTACTGATCAACAACGCCGGCGTGATGCCCGTCGGCCCGTTCCTGGAACAGTCCGAAGAGTCCATCCGGTCCGCGATCGAGGTGAATTTCTACGGCGTCCTCACCGGGTGTCAGCTCGTCCTCCCCGAAATGGCCGCCCGACAACGAGGCCATATCGTCAACATCGCGTCATTGGCCGGCATGCTCGCCCTGCCCGGCCAGGTCGTCTATGCCGGGACCAAGTTCGCCGTCGTCGGTTTGACGACCGCAATAGCCGACGAGTTCGCGGCTGCCGGTGTCGACGTCAGTTGCGTGATGCCGACCTTCACCAACACCGACCTCATCACGGGCACCCACACAACGCCCGCTCAAAAACCGGTGGAACCCGAGGACATCGCAGCGGCCATCGTCAAGGTGCTCGACAAGCCGACAACGCTGGTGTCGGTCCCCCCCGCGCTGCGATTCGTCAGTGCGATCACGCCGACCCTCGCGCCCAAGGCGAGGCGGTGGCTTTCCCACAAGATGGGCAACGACACCGTGTTCCTCGACTTCGATCGCAACGCACGCGAAGGCTACGAGCGGCGAGCACAGTCCGCGCGGGGAGTGGTCGAGGCACCGGGCAGCCCCGACTAAGCAAACGACGGCAGTGCCTCACCCACGCGATAGGCCTCGACGAGGTCGAGGTAGTCGAACAGCTCGTCAAGGCCGAACTGATAGTCGTCATCGCTTCCGACAAACACCACGTGCGCGATGTCGCCGCCCTCGGCCTCGATGAGCGCGATCACCGTCGCCGTGGCGAGATCAGGATTCTCAACCTCGGCGTAGGACGGCGGCCAGAACCAGATCACACCGGTATGGTCGGCGCCGTCTTCGCTGAACACCCACCCACGGGCGGTGAGTTCAGCGTCGAAATCCTCTAGGCCAGCGACTATCTCGGCCACCCGTTCCTCGCGGTCAGCCGTAATCGCAGTATGCGCCCGGGCGGCCTGCCGCTTTCTGCGACGGGCCTTCTTCGCATCAGACCGCTTCGACACTCAGCTCAATGCCCCGTCCAGGTCGGCGATCAGATCCTCGACCCCCTCCAGTCCGACCGAGATCCGTACGACGCCGTCGCCGAGCCCGATCGCGGCCCGACCCTCCGGGCCCATCGCCCGATGCGTCGTCGTCGCCGGATGAGTAACCAGCGATTTCGAATCCCCAAGGTTGTTCGAGATATCAATCACCCGCAGCTTGTCTAGCACCTCAAAGGCACGCTCCTTGCCGCGACCTTCGGGGACGTCAAGTTCGAACGTCACCACGGTGCCCCCGCCGGTCATCTGACGCTTGGCCAGATCATACTGCGGGTGCGACTCCAGGAACGGGTAACGCACCCACCGCACGGCCGGGCTGGCCTCCAGGAACTCCGCGATCCGGTGGGCGGACGAATTCTGGTGCTGCACGCGCAGTTCCAGCGTCTCAAGTCCCTTCAACAGCGTCCACGCGTTAAACGGGCTGAGCGCCGGACCGGTGTGCCGCATCAGTTTCTGCACCGGCTCATCGATGTACTGCTCGCTACCGAGGATCGCCCCGCCCAGCACCCGGCCCTGGCCGTCGATGTGCTTGGTACCCGAGTACACGACAACATCAACGCCCAGCGGAAACCCCTGTTGCAGAATCGGTGTCGCGAAGACGTTGTCCAACACGACCGCCGCCCCGGCGGCATGCGCCAGCTCGCACACCGCTGCGATGTCCACCAGCTGCTGCATCGGGTTCGACGGCGTCTCGAAGAACACCGCCTGGGTAGGGACCGACAGCGCCTCCTCCCACTGGGAGAGGTCGTCGCCGTCAACGAACACCGTCTCCACGCCCCAGCGCGGGAGGATCTCGTCGCACACCACAAAGCATGACCCGAACAGGCTGCGCGCAGCGACCAGCCGGTCACCGGCACTCAGCAACGCACCCAGCGAGGTGAACACCGCAGACATCCCGCTCGAGGTCGCGAAACACGCGGGCGCACCCTCGATCAGCCGCAGTCGCTCCTCGAACATCGAGATCGTTGGGTTTCCGTAGCGCGAGTAGACATAACGATCGATCTCGCCGCTGAACGCCTTTTCAGCGTCGGCCGCCGTCGGGTACACGTACCCCGAGGTCAGGTACAACGCCTCGGCGGTTTCCTCGAAGCCGGATCGCAGCAACCCGCCGCGCACACCGATGGTCGCCTGGCCGACACCGTCGGGCAGCTCGGCCGGTATCCGCACCGACGGCACCGAGTGGTCGGCACTGCTCACGACTGTCTCCAGGGCAGCCCGATGGACCGCCAGCCCGCACCCCCGCGGTGCCCCTTCTCGTCGAGATTGCCTTCAAAGCCGTCCAGCATGTTGTACGACGGGGCAATACCGGCCGCTGTTGCCGCTTCGGCGGCCGGAATGGAGCGGTTGCCTGAGCGACACAGAAATACAACCGGGCCGTCGCCCGGGGTAACCCCCGACGCCACCAGATCGTCGATGAAGCCGTGGTTGCGTGCGCCGTTGGCGCGATTCCACTCCACGTAGACAACGTCACGGTCCAGGCTGGAGAGGTCAGCCACCCCGACGAAGCGCCACTCAGCCTCAGTACGACAGTCGACCAAGACAGCTTCGGGGTTTTCGCTCAGCAGCTTCCAGGCCTCCTCAGGCGTCACATCTCCTGCATAACTCACGGTCGTGAGTGTCCCACAGCTAATTGGGGCCGGTCGAACAGACCTTCCATGCCCCGTCCTGGCGCTCGAAAGCGATCTCGACCGTCTCCTTGACGTCGGGATTATTGGCGAAGTGGTAGGTCACCTCGGCCGTGGCCCGATCACCATCGATCGCTATGCCGTTCGCCGAGTCGATGAACCGCTCACCCCTATTCGCGACCGAATCTCGCTGTCCAGCAATGATTCCTGGTTCAATACCTTGCTGATCGACACAGGTGTAGATCCGGAAGTCGGCATAATCCTGGCGTTGCAGGGCATCGTTCTGCGCGACCACGGCAAGCCTGATCTGCTGTTCGTCGGTGAGTTCGTCACTGGAGAACACATTGAACAACCAAACGACGATCACGACGGCGACGGCGATCGCCAGCGCGCCAAGAAAGGGCGCAGCGGTGGCACCGCCCGACGGTGAATCAGCCGGATCGGTCATCGGAGCCCGCGCATCGCGGTCGCGGCCACCGCACCGGCGTAGGCCACCACGTAGGTCGGCTTCCGGGCGTCGATCAGATCGGTCAGGGCGTCGGCGTGCCGGTCCACCACGATCACCTCAGCACCGAGACGCTGGAATGCCAGGGCCAGTTTCCGACTGCGCTGTTCAGCCCCCAGCAGCATCACCACGGCCGACGGAGCGGTCTGCTGCGTCGCCGTGTGCTCAGTCACATTGGGTCCGTCCATTGGTTCACTCCTCGACCGTCCACACTGCCAGAACCAGTGGCCCGATGAGTCTTCCCATGCGCAACCCGGCTTCCGGTGGTCGGCTATCTGAAATATTGTCCGGATGGTGCGTCGGGTCTCGTGGTTGCTCGCGCTCGTGGTCATCGCCGTATCGGGCGCGTTGATGGGGCTCCTCGGCGGCGGTGATTCAGCCGAGCAGTCGCCGGTGCCGATACCTCCGGGTGCGGAGTCGGCCCGGGCTGATGCCGCGCGCGCCTTGTTCCCCGGCGGTGATCGCGTTCCAGTGATCCTTGTGGTCAGCCGCGGCGACGGTGGCGCGTTGACCCCAGCCGAACTAGAGGCGGCTGACCAGGCGCGCCAGCGCATGTTCACCGCCGCCGACGCGGGGAATCACGCTAGGGCTCCCATCCAGGTCTCAGACGACCGACGGGCTGCAATCGCGGTGGTCCCACTGCAGGCCGACCTCTCCGGCTTCGCACTCAGCGATGCGGTCAAGGCGCTGCGCACGGCTGCTTCCGAGGAACTGCCCGACGATCTCCGGGCCGAGGTCACCGGCGGGCCGGCCTTCGGCGCGGACATCGCCGACTCGTTCTCCGGTGCCAATGTGACACTGCTCATCGTCACCGCGGCTGTGGTGGCACTGCTTCTGATCATCACCTACCGCTCCCCGGTGTTGTGGCTGGCGCCGCTGCTCGTGATCGGCTTCGCCGACCGGGTCGCTGCCGTCGTCGGCTCGGCGGTGGCCGACGCCGTGGGCATGACACCGGACGGATCGACCTCGGGGATAACCAGCGTTCTGGTTTTCGGTGCCGGCACCAACTACGCATTGCTGCTGATCTCCCGATACCGGGAAGAGCTGGGCCGCAGCCCGTCCCATCGGGACGCCTTGGAGATCGCCCTCCGCCGTGCCGGACCGGCCATCATCGCGAGCAACGCGACGGTGGTTTTGGCGCTGTTGACGTTGCTCTTGGCGTCATCACCGAGTACCCGCAGCCTGGGGGTCCAGGCCGCCGCGGGCCTGGTGGTCGCGGCGGTGTTCGTGCTGCTGGTGCTGCCGCCGCTCCTCGACATCTTCGGCCGCAAGCTGTTCTGGCCGTTCATCCCGCGGGTAGGAGACAGGGCCCTCACCGACAGTGGGGTCTGGCATCGAGTGGCCGCTGCCGTGGCGCGACGACCCGCTCGAGTCTCCGTCGTCTCGATTGGAACGCTGGCCCTGCTGTGTACGGGACTGCTCAGCACACCTCTCGGCTTGTCACAGACGGAGCAGTTTCGCGTTCAGGCCGAATCGGTGACCGGCTATGACACCCTGGCGGCACACTTTCCCAGCGGGCTTACCGACCCCACCCACGTGATCGCCTCGACCGACCGCTCCGCCGAGGTGCGAAGAGCAATCGCGGATACCTCCGGTGTGGTGTCGGTGACACCGGCGGTGGCCGCGCCCGACGGACTCAGCCAGTGGTCAGTCGTGCTCTCCGCCGCCCCGGCCTCAGAAGAGGCTTTCGAAACAATTGATGCACTACGTGATTCGGTCCATCAGGCCGACCCGAATGGCCTCGTCGGTGGTTCCGACGCCAAGGCGAGGGACGCGGCTTCGGCGGCCGGCCACGACCGGGCGATCGTGGCCCCCGCCATCCTCGCAGTAGTCCTGCTAGTGCTGTATGCGTTGCTGCGTTCGGCACTGGCGCCGCTGATACTCGTTGCCGTCACCGTATTGAGCGCGCTGGCCGCGCTCGGGCTGGGCGGCTGGGCGAGCGTGCACGTGTTCGGATTCCCGGCATTGGACAACACCGCACCGTTGTTCGCGTTCCTGTTCCTGGTGGC
>CAZCHU010000085.1:0-14810 GCA_964498215.1 uncultured Mycobacterium sp.
TCCATCGCAACGTCGGTGGCGGCCTGCGAGCAGTACCACTTGATCGCCGAGGCCTCCGCCAGCGAAATCGAGACACCCGTCTGCGCCGCCTCAATCACCCGAAAGAGCATGTTGCGCACATTCATTCGCGCCACCTCCATGGTGGCGAGCTTGAGCTGGATCAGCTGGAACTGGCCGATCTCCTTGCCCCACAGCGTGCGGGACTTCGCGTAGTCGACGCACAATCGCAGGCATTCCTCGATGACGCCGAGGGCCATCGCCGCCACTCCGATCCGCTCGGCGGAGAAGTTGGACCGTGCGCTGTCCCGCCCGTCGCCGGCCGCGTTGTTCTCGGACTCGCCCAGTAGTCGGTCGCGGCCGAGGCGCACGTCGTTGAAAAACAGCTCTCCGGTTCGCGATGAGTGAATACCCATCTTGTGGAAGGGCTTTGACTGAACGAACCCGTCCATCCCTCGATCGAGGACGAACGTCAGAACCTTTCGGTCCCGTTTGTCGATGCTCGGGTCGCCCTCGTCCAGCTTGGCGTAGACAACGACAACATCGGCGTCGGGGCCGTTGGTGATGAAGGTCTTCTGACCGTTGAGGATATAGTCTTCCCCGTCCCGCACGACATAGGATTTCATGCCGCCGAAAGCGTCCGACCCCGAATCCGGTTCGGTGATCGCCCACGCGCCGACCTTGTCGTAGGTCACCAAATCGGGAAGCCAACGTTCCTGCTGGGCCAGGGTTCCGCGACCCATGATGGTCGGCACGGTGAGTCCGAGGCTGACACCCATCCCGGTGACCACACCCATCGACACCCGGCACAGTTCGCTCACCACCACGAAGCCCATTCCGCCGGACCCGCCGAACATGCCACCCGACGATGCTTTGGCCCCCGATGACGTTTCACCATCGCGCAATTTGGCGAGTCGTTTCTCCAGGGAATCGCGCGCCATGTCGGCGATGCCGAAGGTGGCGAAGAGCTTGCGGATGATGCCGTAGGGCTCCATCTCGCCGCTTTCGAGCGCGTCGACATGCGGACGGATTTCCTTGTCGACGAACTCGCGCACGGCATCGCGCACGGCGAGGTCGACGTCAGACCATTCGAGCATGGGTTCAGGCTGCCTTACCGCGGCCGCGGGCGGGTCGTAGGCCCGCCAATGAGAACGTTGTGTGCACCAGGGACCCGACGCGGTCGAGCAGTGATTTGTGTGGTGGCACGTAGTGCATGGGCATATCCCTGCGGTCGCGTGGCGGGGCCATAAACGCGGGAGCCTCTATCAGCGGAGCGTCGGCCGGCACCTTGCCCTCGGCCCGGCGATATGCGGCGACCGCTCTCGGGTGCATCCTGACCTCCTCCGGCAGGGCAACGAACGCGAGCTCGACGATCTTTCCGAACAGACGCAGCAGGACCTCGTCGCCGGCGGTCCACCGCATACCCGCTCGTTCCCGCACCGCAGGCTCGAAAAGTCCAGCGGCAATCCAGCGTTGTGCGTCCACCATCGGTTTGAACATCTGGTCCCACAGGGGGGTGGGCATCAGCACAAACCATGGTTTCGGGATGCGTATCGAGAAGATGTCCCGTGTCGCGGGGTTGATCTCGAGCTCGTCGCGGCACTTGCGGTCCCAGTACTCCTGGAACGCCTCCCAGGACTCCGGGACTGGACGCATGCTCATTCCGTACATCCGGTACCACTGGACGTGCTCATCGAAGAGTTGATGTTTTTCCGCTTCGGTGAGCCCGCCGCAGAAGTATTCGGCGGTCTTGATGATCAACATGAAAAAGGTGGCGTGCGCCCAATAGAACGTTTCTGGATTGAGCGCGTGGTAGCGCCGCCCATCGGCGTCGGTGCCTTTGATCGACGTGTGGTAGCTCTTGATCTGAGCGCCGGTCTGGGCGGCCCGGTCGCCGTCGTAGACGACTCCCATGATCGGGTATACCGACCGGGCCACCCGCTGCAGGGGTTCCCGCAGCAGGATTGAGTGATCCTCGACGCCGGCCCCGAGTTCGGGATACATGTTTTGAATCGCGCCGATCCACATGCCCAGCATGCCTGTTCGCAGATCACCGAAGTACTTCCAGGTCAGCGAATCTGGACCGAGTGGAGTCTCGGCCGTCGTCGTTGCCATCGTCACTGATCGCACCAGCTCAATCTAGTTGTTGACAACGGTCGTTGTCTACAGTTTCGGTCCGCTCGGACTTCGGTGTTATGCAGCTGCCGCTACCCCTCCACAAGGTCGTGACCTGCCGGTTTATCCCCAAGATCCAGCTCGATTACGCTGGCTCACGTGGACGATGACCCGCCCGGTGAATACGTTGCGGGGCAGTCCTCGGGGCCGATGGGATGGCTGAAAGTCGTCAACCACAGCCCGCCCGTCATTTCGTTCCTCCGGCGTGCGCGCCATGCGCTGCCGGGCGACCCGGAGTTCGGCGATCCGCTGTCGGCGGCCGGCGTTGGTGGGCCGCAGGCGGCCGCCCGGGCCGCCGATCGCATCTTGGAGCGGGAAGCGGCGTCGCGGGAGGTCAGCCTGGGGGCACTGCAGATCTGGCAGGCACTGACCGAGCGAGTCTCGGGTCGGCCCGCCAATGCCGAGGTGACGTTGGTGTTCACCGACCTCGTCGGGTTCTCGTCATGGGCGCTGCGCGCGGGTGACGACGCCACCCTCAAGCTGTTGCGCCGTGTTTCCCAGGTAGTCGAGCCACCACTGCTCGAATCAGGCGGTCAAATCGTCAAGAGGATGGGCGACGGAATCATGGCGGTGCTCGCTGAACCGACCACCGCCGTGCGCGCGGCAATCGCTGCCCGGGAAGCCCTCAGCTCCGTTGAGGTGGAGGGGTATACCCCGCGAATGCGGGTTGGCATCCACACGGGCCGTCCCCAGCGCATCGGTTCGGACTGGCTCGGTATCGACGTGAACATTGCTGCGCGGGTGATGGAACGCGCGACGCGGGGGGAGCTTGTCGTCTCGCAGACGACTTTGGAGCGTATCGCCCCGGAGGATTTGGCCGCGCTCGGAGTGACGGCGAAAAAACTACGCAAGCAGCTCTTCGGGGCCAAACAGGAGGGCGTGCCCGCAGACTTCACCATGTACCGGTTGAGCACCCATAGGCAGCTGCCCGGCGAGGAGGTCGGCGACGACGGTGACAACGATGACAACGCCTGATGAGGTCGTCGTGCAGTTAATGACCGAACCGCTCCTTAACGGAACTCGTCAGCGCATGCCTCGATCCAGTCGGATAGCCACGACTCCGGCGGGCAATCGATCAGTTCACCGGGCATCAGCCAGTCGTAGATCTCGGCGTAGGTCTTCGTCAGCTGGCCCTCGACGCGGCGGCTGAGCATTGCGGGGCCCAACTCGCGGAACCCGTTGAGGCCCATGGATGCCACGATCTGTGCGGCGCTGGCGACTGTCTCGCGCTGGAAATTGAAGACACGCGTGGTCTTGTCGGCGACATCGAGAGCACGAGCTCGGGCGGGATCCTGGGTGGCGACCCCGGTAGGGCAGCGATTGGTGTTGCACTTGAGGGCCTGGATGCAACCGACGGCGAACATCATGGCCCGCGCGGACAACGTGAAGTCGGCTCCTTGGCAAATCCGGGTGACGATATCGACGCCGGTGGCCACCTTGCCCGACGCTCCGATCTTGATCCGGTCCCGAAGCCCGGTGCCCACCAGGCTGTTGTGCACCAACATCAGCCCTTCGGTGAGGGGCATTCCGATGTGATCCTCGAACTCCTGGGGGGCGGCACCGGTTCCGCCCTCGGAACCGTCGACGATCACGAAATCCGGTGCGACCCCGGTGGCCAGGATGCCTTTGCAGATCGACAGGAACTCGGTGCGCGCGCCGACGCAGAGTTTGAACCCGACCGGCTTTCCGCCGGACAGTTCGCGCAGCGTCGAGATGAACTTCATCAGCTCGATCGGCGTCCCGAAAGCGCTGTGCGCCGGTGGCGAGACCACCGTTTGCCCCAACGGGACCCCGCGGGTGGCGGCGATCTCCCGGTTGACCTTGGCGCCGGGAAGCACACCACCCAGCCCCGGCTTGGCACCCTGGGACAGTTTCACCGATACGGCTTTGACCGCGGGCATTGTCGCTTTCTCGCGGAACGCCACCGGGTCGAAACAGCCTTCGGCGTCACGGCACCCGAAGTAGCCGGAACCGATCTCCCAGATCAGGTCGCCGCCCAGCAGGTGATATGGGCTGATCCCACCCTCGCCGGTGTCGTGAGCAAAGTTGCCGCGAGCCGCCCCCGCGTTCAGCGCCTCGATCGCGTTGGCCGATAGCGCCCCGAAGCTCATAGCGGACACGTTCAGCAGCGCGATGTCGTAGGGCTGGCGGCAATCGGGGCCGCCCAGCCGTACCCGGGGCTTCAGGTCGTCGGCGAATCGCGCCCGCAGCGAGTGGCGCAGGAACTCATAGCCGAGCGCATTCACATTGCGCTCGGTACCGAACGGTTCACTACCCTTGGTGCCCTTGGCTCGTTCGTAGACCATGTCCCGGGTCTCGCGGTCGAACGGTGCTGCCTCGGTGTTGGATTCGATGAAATACTGCCGGATCTCGGGGCGGATCCGCTCCATCAAGAATCGGAAGTGCCCGAGAATCGGATACACCCGCAGAATCGTGTGCCTCTTCTGCACCAGGTCCCAGGTGCCCAGCGCACCCGCTGCCAGTAGGAGCAGTGCCGGCAATGTCCACCAATCGGTGCGCTCTAGCGCCAGCGCGGCGACCCCGAGCCCGAGGATCCACACGCCGGCAACGATGAGGGGCCGGTTCAGCACGGGGTGAGGGTATCGCGGCGCACTGCAAATGCAGGCGAAGCGCTCCGGAATGCATCGCCTATGATCGCCGGGTGGCTGATCAGCCAGTAGACCTATCAGAGAGCGCGCTGGCCGACGCGGCGAGCGCGGCCCGGCGTGCTTTCGACCAGGCCGCCAACCTGGACGAACTCGCGCGCGCCAAAACCGAGCACCTCGGTGACCGTTCGCCGATCGCTCAGTTGCGCCAGGCGCTCGGCTCCCTGCCCAAGGCCGACCGCGCGGACGCCGGAAAGCGGGTCAACGCGGCACGGGCGGATGTTCAGAGCGGCTTCGATGAGCGGCTGGCGGTCCTGCGTGCCGAGCGGGATGCCGCGGTCCTGGTCGCAGAGCGCATCGATGTCACGCTGCCCTCGACCCGGCAGCCGATCGGCGCCCGGCACCCCATCACGATCCTGGCCGAGAACATCGCCGACACCTTCGTTGCGATGGGGTGGGAGCTGGCCGAAGGCCCTGAGGTCGAGACCGAGCAGTTCAATTTCGATGCGCTGAATTTTCCACCGGATCATCCCGCTCGTAGCGAACAGGACACTTTTCACATAGCGCCGGACGGGTCGAGGCAGGTGCTGCGAACCCACACCTCCCCGGTGCAGATCCGTGCGCTTCTGGAACGTGAATTGCCGGTGTACATCATCTCGATAGGCCGAACGTTTCGTACCGACGAGCTAGACGCCACACATACCCCGGTGTTCCATCAGGTTGAGGGCCTCGCGGTGGACAAGAATCTGACGATGGCGAATCTGCGTGGGACCCTGGACGCTTTTGCGCGGGCTCAGTTCGGGCCGCAGGGGCGCACCAGGTTCCGCCCGCACTTCTTCCCGTTTACCGAGCCGTCCGCCGAGGTCGACATCTGGTTCCCGAACAAGAAGGGCGGGCCCGGCTGGGTGGAATGGGGCGGCTGCGGCATGGTCAACCCGAACGTATTGCGCGCCTGCGGGATCGATCCAGAAGTGTACTCAGGCTTCGCCTTCGGCATGGGACTGGAGCGCACCCTGCAATTCCGCAACGGCATCCCCGACATGCGTGACATGGTCGAGGGCGATGTGCGCTTCTCGCTGCCGTTCGGGGTGGGAGCCTGATGCGCCTTCCCTACAGCTGGCTCCGCGAAGTAGTTCAGGCCGGGGCGCCGGGCTGGGACGTGTCGGCCGAGGAGTTGGAACACACGCTCATCTCGATCGGCCACGAGGTCGAGGAGATCATCCCGGTTGGTCCCGTCACCGGCCCGTTGACGATCGGTTGCGTCACCGAGATCGAGGAGCTCACCGAGTTCAAGAAGCCCATCCGTGCCGTCAAGGTAGATGTGGGCGCTCAGAACGTAGACGGCCAGCCGCGTGACATCGTCTGCGGTGCAACCAACTTCGCCGTCGGCGATCTGGTGGCGGTAGCGTTACCGGGAACCGTGTTGCCGAACGACTTCAGGATCACGGCACGCAAGACCTACGGACGCATCTCCGACGGCATGATCTGCTCGGCGTCCGAGCTCAATCTGGGTGTCGACCATTCCGGAATTCTTGTCCTGCCGCCAGGTACGGCCGAGCCAGGCGACCCCGCCGCCGAAGTGCTCGGCCTCGACGATGTGGTATTCCACCTGGCGATCACCCCCGACCGCGGCTATTGCCTGTCGGTTCGCGGGATGGCCCGCGAAATCGCCAACGCCTACGACCTCGACTACGTTGACCCCGCTGAAATTGCGCCGTTACCGGTCAGTGGGGAGGCGCTACCGTTGGCCGTCGCGCCGGGTACCGGCGTGCTACGTTTTGGCTTGCGGCCGGTGACTGGTATCGATCCAAATGCTCTGTCGCCATGGTGGATTCAACGTCGGCTGTTGTTGAGCGGTATACGTGCCATCGCGCCGGCGGTGGATGTCACGAACTACGTGATGCTTGAATTGGGCCATCCGATGCACGCCCATGACCGCAGCTTGATCACCGGCGGGTTCCGGGTGCGCTTCGCTAGCCCGGGGGAGACGGTGGTGACCCTCGATGACGTGGAGCGTCGGCTGGATCCCGGCGATGTACTGATCGTCGACGACACCGCCACCGCCGCGATCGGAGGTGTGATGGGCGCGGGCACCACCGAGGTCCGTGACAGCACGACTGAGGTGCTGCTCGAAGCCGCGGTGTGGGATCCCGCGGCTGTATCACGAACCCAGCGGCGCCTGCACCTGCACAGCGAGGCAGGCCGACGCTACGAACGCTGCGTCGATCCCGCTATCTCCGTTGCGGCGCTCGACCGTTGCGCCACGCTGCTCGCTGAGATCGCGGGCGGCTCGGTCGAAGCCACGCTCACCGACTGGCGGGGCGACCCGCCTGTTGAGGATTGGTCCCACCCGCCGGTCGGCCTGCCGCTGAACCTTCCTGATCGCACGGCAGGCGTCGAATATCCGCAGGGAGCGACCCAGAAGCGATTGACGCAAATCGGTGCCGACGTCGTTGTCGATGGTGATCGGGTGATCGTCACACCCCCTAGCTGGCGCCCCGACATTCGTCAGCCGGCGGACGTGGTCGAGGAGGTTATGCGGCTGGAGGGTCTTGAGGTCATCCCGTCGGTGCTGCCACCTGCCCCGGCTGGACGCGGGCTGACCGCTGCCCAGAAACGACGCAGGGCAATCGGAAAATCGTTGGCGCTCAGCGGCTACGTCGAGATCCTGCCCACCCCGTTCCTTGCCGGTGGCATCTTCGACCAGTGGGGATTGCCCTCCGACGATGGTCGCAGAAGGACCACCCGGGTGCTCAACCCGCTGGAGTCCGATCGCCCCGAGCTCGCGACCACATTGCTGCCCGGGTTGCTGGAGGCGCTGGCACGCAACGTATCCCGAGGTGCGGTCGACGTCGCACTGTTCGCCGTAGCCCAGGTTGTCGAGCCCGCATCCGGAGCCTCCGCTGTCGAACGTATACCGAACGATCGCCGGCCCACCGAGGAAGAGATCGCCTTACTCGACGCCTCGCTGCCCGCCCAGCCCCAGCATGCCGGGGTGGTCTTGGCCGGCCTGCGCGAGCCCGCAGGCCCTTGGGGCCCGGGGCGAACCGTGCAGCCTTCCGACGCTTTCGAGGTGGTGCGCATCATCGGCCGCGCCGCGGGCGCGGAGTTGACGTTGCGGCCGGCCCAGCGTCTACCGTGGCACCCGGGCCGCTGCGCAGAGGTTGTGCTGGGCGGTCCGGGGGACTCGGTGGTCGTGGGTTACGCCGGCCAGTTGCACCCGGCAGTGATCGAACGCTGTGGCCTGCCCAAAGGTGTGTGCGCGGTCGAATTGAACCTTGACGCGATGCCGATCACCGAGAGACTGCCGGTGCCGTCGGTGTCGCCATTTCCCGCGGTCTTTCAGGACATTGCCCTGGTCGTCGACGAGGACATCGCCGCCCAGAGCGTGATCGAGGCCGTGCGATCCGGCGCTGGAGAGTTGCTGGAGGACATTCGGCTCTTCGACGTCTACACCGGCCCGCAGATCGGAGACGGGCGCAAATCGCTGGCGCTGGCGCTGCGGTTCCGCGCGCCCGATCGTACGCTGACCGAGGAAGAGGCCAGCGCGGCGCGGGATGCGGCCGTGGCGGCTGCCGCCGAGCGTGTCGGTGCGCTATTGCGATCCTGATACTGAACGCATCGTGTTGATGGAGTTGCAACGTAGTGCATAACCATGCATCATTGCGCCATGACATCCGTTGCGGTCGCCGGTGCCAGCGGTTATGCCGGTGGCGAGATCCTGCGACTGCTTCTCGGTCATCCGGCGTACGCGGAGGGCAGGCTGACCATCGGCGCACTCACCGCCGCGTCGAGCGCCGGCACCATGCTGGCCGAACACCAACCACACCTGTTGCCGCTGAAAGACCGGACGCTGGAGTCCACCGAGCGCGAAGTGCTGGCCGGCCACGACGTGGTGTTCCTCGCACTGCCGCACGGCCATTCGGCGGCACTGGCTAACGAACTTGGGCCGGAAACACTCATCATCGACTGCGGAGCCGATTTCCGGCTCGTCGAATCCGCCGACTGGGCACGGTTCTACGGCTCCGAGCATGCCGGCAGCTGGCCCTACGGGCTGCCTGAGCTGCCCGGTCACCGCGACCGACTCAGGGGTGCCAAGCGCATCGCCGTGCCTGGCTGCTATCCGACCGCGGCACTGCTCGCGTTGTGGCCTGCGCTTGCCGAGGGCCTCGTCGAGCCCGCGGTCAACGTGGTCGCCGTCAGTGGCGCATCAGGCGCGGGCCGGACGGCCAAGGCGGATCTGCTGGGGTCTGAGGTTATCGGTTCGGCACGTGCCTACAGCATCGGCGGAAAGCACCGCCATACCCCAGAGATTGCGCAGGGCCTGCGCGGCGTCACCACAGGCGATGTCGCGGTGTCATTCACCCCGGTGTTGATCCCGGCCTCGCGTGGCATCCTGGCGACCTGCACGGCGCGGACTTCCGCCGGACTGCAGGAACTGCGCGCAACCTACGAAAAAGCCTACAGTGAAGAGCCTTTCGTTTATCTACTGCCGGATGGACAGCTTCCCAAGACCGGTGCAGTAATCGGCAGCAACGCCGCCCAGATCGCTATTGCCGTCGACGAGGACGCTCAGACATTCGTCGCGATCGCAGCGATCGACAACCTTGCGAAAGGGACGGGCGGCGCCGCGGTGCAGTCAATGAACCTGGCTCTGGGGTGGCCCGAGACTGAGGGGCTCTCAACCGTGGGGGTGGCTCCATGACCCGGATGTTGCGTACCCAGGGTGTCACCGCGCCGGAAGGTTTCCGGGCGGCCGGGATCGCCGCCGGCATCAAGGCATCCGGGGCTCTTGATCTGGCGCTGGTGTTCAATGAGGGACCGGACTACTCTGCGGCCGGCGTGTTCACCCGCAACAAGGTGAAGGCCGCCCCGGTGCTGTGGTCCCAGCAGGTGTTGACCGCCGGCCGCCTACGCGCGGTCATCCTGAACTCCGGCGGTGCGAACGCCTGCACCGGTCCGGGCGGGTTCCAGGACACCCACGCTACCGCCGAGGCCGTGGCGGCCGCTCTATCGGAATGGGGTACCGAGACCGGTCCGGTCGAGGTGGCCGTCTGCTCGACCGGGTTGATCGGCGACCGTCTGCCCATGGACAAGCTACTGGCCGGGGTCGAAGAGATCGTGCACGAGATGGCGGGCGGCCTGACCGGGGGCGAGCAGGCGGCCCGGGCCATCATGACCACCGATACCGTGCCCAAGCAGGTTGCGCTGCACCACGATGACAAATGGACAGTCGGCGCAATGGCCAAGGGCGCGGGCATGCTCGCACCGTCACTGGCCACCATGCTCAGCGTCATCACCACCGACGCCGTTGCTGACGCGTCCGCCCTGGCACACTCTCTGCAGCAAGCGGTGTCGCGCTCCTTCGATCGGCTCGATGTCGACGGCAGCTGCTCGACAAACGACACCGTCTTGCTGTTGTCCTCGGGGGCAAGCGGGATCGCGCCCAGCCAAACCGATCTCGACGATGCCGTACGGAAGGTATGCGATGACCTGTGCGCACAACTGCAGGCCGACGCCGAAGGCATGACCAAGCGGATCGTCGTCGCCGTCAACGGTGCGGCCAGCGAGGACGACGCGGTGACCGCTGCCCGGGTGGTGGCGCGAGACAGCTTGGTCAAGACCGCATTGTTCGGCTCCGACCCGAATTGGGGACGGGTGCTCGCGGCTGTCGGCATGGCGCCGGTAGACCTTGACCCCGAACGGATTACAGTGTCTTTCAACGGCTTCCCAGTATGCATCGACAGCGTGGGCGCACCGGGTGCCCGTGAGGTCGACCTTTCAGGTGAGGACATCACGGTCAGCGTGGATCTGGGTGTGGGGACTGCGTCAGCGGAGATCCGGACCACCGACCTCTCGCACGCCTACGTCGAAGAGAACTCGGCGTACAGCTCATGACGGTGACGACGTCGGTCAAGGCGCATGTTCTCGCCGAGGCGTTGCCGTGGCTCAAGGCCCTGCACGGCAAGATCGTGGTGGTGAAGTACGGCGGCAACGCCATGACCGACGACACGCTGAAGGTGGCGTTCGCTGCCGATATGGCTTTCCTGCGGAACTGCGGAATCCATCCGGTCGTCGTCCACGGCGGCGGCCCGCAGATCAGCGCGATGCTCCGAAAGCTCGGAATCGCCGGTGATTTCAAAGGAGGATTCCGCGTCACCACCCCTGAGGTACTCGACGTCGCACGCATGGTGCTCTTCGGCCAGGTGGGCCGGGAACTGGTGAATCTCATCAATGCCCATGGCCCCTACGCAGTAGGGATCACCGGAGAAGATGCGCACCTGTTCACCGCCGTGCGCCGGACCGTTCTGGTTGAGGGCATCACCACCGATATCGGACTGGTGGGTGACGTCGCGCAGGTCAACACCGACGCCGTGCTGGACCTCATCGACGCCGGCCGAATACCTGTCGTGTCGACGATCGCACCCGACAGCGACGGTCGGGTCTACAACGTCAACGCCGACACCGCCGCGGCCGCTTTGGCCGAGGCTCTTGGCGCCGAGAAGCTGCTCATGCTCACCGATGTCGAGGGTCTCTACACCAACTGGCCCGACCGTGGATCCCTGGTCAGCGAAATCGACGTCGCCGCATTGACACAGCTTCTTCCCACCCTGGAGGAAGGCATGGTGCCCAAGATCGAAGGGTGTCTGCGCGCGGTCGGAGGCGGGGTGCCGAGCGCACACATCATCGACGGGCGGATCGAACACTGCGTCCTGGTCGAACTGTTCACCAACGAGGGGGTCGGTACGAAGGTGGTGTACCGGTGACTCGAGAAAGCCCGAAAGCTCCGCTGCTCGACCGGTGGTCGACGGTGATGATGAACAACTATGGGACCCCTCCTCTGGCATTGGCCAGCGGAGACGGTGCAGTGGTCACCGATGTGGACGGCAACTCCTACGTGGATCTGCTGGGTGGCATCGCGGTAAACGTCCTTGGACACCGACATCCGGCGGTCCGAGACGCAGTGACCCGCCAGATGGACGTTCTGGGACACACGTCGAACCTGTACGCCACCGAGCCGGGCGTCGCGCTGGCTGAGTCACTGGTGCGACTCCTCGGCGCTCCGGCAAGGGTGTTCTTCTGCAACTCGGGTGCCGAAGCCAACGAGGCCGCCTTCAAGATCACCCGTCTGACCGGCCGGACGAAACTCGTTGCCGCCCAGGGCGCATTCCACGGCCGCACCATGGGTTCGCTCGCGCTGACCGGTCAGCCATCCAAGTGTGCGCCGTTCGCCCCGCTGCCCGGCGAGGTCACCCACGTGCCCTACGGGGATATCGAAGAACTTGCGCGGGTGGTGAACACGGACACCGCCGCAGTCTTCCTCGAACCGATCATGGGGGAGGGCGGCGTTGTGGTTCCCCCCGCCGGATACCTGGTCGCCGCACGCGAGATCACCGCCGCAAATGGCGCCTTACTGGTGCTCGACGAAGTTCAGACGGGTGTCGGGCGCACCGGCGCATTTTTTGCCCATCAACATGACGGGATCACCCCCGACGTCGTAACGCTCGCCAAGGGGTTGGGCGGAGGATTACCGATCGGGGCGTGTCTGGCGGTCGGTGCGACCGCAGACCTGCTCACCCCCGGCCTGCACGGCAGCACGTTCGGGGGTAATCCGGTCTGTACGGCCGCCGCTTTGGCGGTCCTCGGTGTGCTCGCCGAGGAGCGCCTGGTCGAGCGGGCCGAGGCACTCGGAAAAGCCATCTGCCACAGGACTGAAGCGCTGGGTCATCGATTGATCGACCACGTCCGCGGCCGTGGTCTGCTGCTGGGGCTGGTGCTCACCAGTGAGCGGGCAAAGCCCGTCGAGATCGCCGCGCGAGACGCGGGTTTCCTGGTCAACGCGGCAGCCCCCGACGTTGTCAGGTTGGCCCCACCGTTGGTGATCACTGAGGCCCAGATCGACACTTTCCTGTCGGCGCTGCCCACCATCCTCGATAGAGCGAGCAGGTCATGACCCGACACTTTTTGCGAGACGACGACCTCACTCCAGACGAGCAGGCAGATGTATTGGCGCTGGCCGCGGAGCTGAAACAGGCTCCGTTCGTCCGTCGCCCGCTGGACGGCCCGCGAGGTGTCGCGGTGATCTTCGAGAAGAACTCGACGCGCACCCGGTTCTCGTTCGACATGGGGATTGCGCAACTGGGGGGGCACGCCGTTGTGGTCGATGCCAACAGCATGCAACTGGGCCGTGAGGAGACGTTGGAGGACACCGGCCGGGTATTGTCCCGGTACGTCGAGGCCATCGTGTGGCGGACTTTCGCGCAGGAACGCCTCAGCTCGATGGCCTCGGGTGCATCCGTGCCGATCGTCAATGCCCTGTCTGACGAGTTTCACCCGTGCCAGGTGCTGGCCGATCTACATACGCTGGCCGAACGCAAGGGAGCTCTGAAAGGACTGCGGCTCAGCTACTTCGGCGATGGGGCCAACAACATGGCGCACTCGCTGATGCTGGGTGGAGCCACCGCTGGTATCCACGTCACCATCGCGGCCCCGGTGGGTTTCGAACCTCACCCGAAGTTCGTGGCCGCCGCCCGGGCGCGTGCCGACATGACCGGTGCCAGCGTGACCCTCACCCAGGATCCGACCCAGGCGGCTGCTGGCGCGGACGTGCTGGTCACTGACACCTGGACTTCGATGGGGCAGGAGAACGACGGCTTGGATCGGGTGGGTCCCTTTCGGGCATTCCAATTGAACGCTGCACTGCTCACACATGCGGATAGCGAAGCGGTGGTGCTGCACTGCCTTCCCGCGCATCGCGGTCAAGAGATCACCGATGAGGTCATCGACGGCCCGCAGAGCGCGGTGTGGGACGAAGCGGAAAACCGGTTGCACGCCCAGAAAGCGTTGCTGGCGTGGCTGCTGGAGGGGGGTGGGAAGTGACCAGCGCCGCTACCCGTGCCGGACGGCAGGCCAGGATCATCGCGCTGCTGTCGACCCTCGCAGTTCACAGTCAGACCGAATTGGCTGCGTTACTGGCCGATGAGGGGATCGACGTCACGCAGGCCACGTTGTCGCGTGACCTCGAAGAACTCGGCGCGGTCAAGCTTCGGGGTGCCGACGGCGGCGTGGGCGTGTACGTCGTACCCGAGGACGGCAGCCCGGTGCGCGGCGTCACCGGAGGCACAGAGCGAGTGTCGCGACTGCTGGTTGAGTTGCTGGTGTCCACCGATGCCAGCGGTAACCTCGCCGTACTTCGGACACCGCCCGGCGCGGCCCACTATCTGGCCAGCGCCATCGACCGTGCGGCCTTGCCGTACGTGGTCGGCACGATCGCCGGCGACGACACCATCCTGGTGGTCGCTCGTGAACCGATGACCGGCGCCGAATTGGCCGCCACGGTCGAAAACCTCGCTCACGCTCGCTAGAGCCTGACGCAGCTACCCGAAAGAAGGAGTTCTGCAATGTCCGAGCGCGTGATCCTCGCCTATTCCGGAGGTCTGGATACCTCGGTGGCGATCAGCTGGATCGGTCAGGAGACCGGCCGCGAGGTAGTCGCGGTCGCCATCGATCTTGGCCAGGGTGGCGAAGACATGGAGGTCCTGCGGCAGCGAGCCTTGGACTGCGGCGCCGTCGAGGCGATCGTTGTCGATGCCAAAGACGAGTTCGCCGAGCAGTACTGCCTGCCGGCAATTCAGTCCAACGCCCTCTACATGGATCGCTATCCGCTGGTGTCCGCGCTGAGCCGACCTCTGATCGTCAAGCACCTCGTGGAGGCCGCCCGCAACCATGGCGGCGGAATAGTCGCGCACGGATGCACGGGTAAAGGAAACGACCAGGTTCGATTTGAGGTTGGATTTGCCTCGCTAGCACCGGATCTGGAGGTTCTCGCCCCGGTACGCGACTACGCATGGACCCGTGAGAAGGCGATCGCGTTTGCCGAGGAGAACGCGATTCCGATCAACGTCACCAAACGATCACCGTTCTCCATCGACCAGAACGTGTGGGGGCGTGCGGTGGAAACCGGGTTTCTCGAGCATCTCTGGAATTCGCCGACCAAGGATGTGTACGACTACACCGAGGATCCGACCGTCA